>CAIRUC010000039.1 GCA_903881665.1 uncultured Bacteroidota bacterium
ATTTAGTTGTATAAAAAGTTGTTCGTCCGAAAGTTGTGAAAATGTTTTTTCTCCGAGCATTTTGTAATACTCAAACTGTTTTTTCGCACTGTCTAAAAATTCGTTTGTCATATCAATTTTATGTCGCTATTTTACTAATTCATTCGGATTAACTGCCGAGCTATAAAACCCTTCCAGCCTACCCTGCTCGTCAATAACAAATTTACAAAAATTCCAATCAGGCACTTGAGTGTTCCAGCCGTTTAATGCAGGATTGGTTAACCAATCATAGATCGGATGTATAGGACTAGATTTAATATTTACTTTACTAAACATCGGAAATGTCACTCCGAAATTCACCTCGCAGAATTGCTGTATTTCATTTTCACTCCCCTGCTCTTGCGCACCGTAATCGTTACAAGGAAATCCTAATACTACCCAATGCTCTTTGTTTGCTTCATAAAACGCTTGCAGCTCTTTATACTGGGGAGTATAGCCACATGCAGATGCCACATTCACCAACAGCATTTTTTTGCCTTTGTATTTTTTAAGTGTTGTTGTATTGCCTGTTATATCTTTCACTTCAATTTCGTAAATACTACTTGCAGGTTTTACTCCCTGACTATTTTTTAATACGGTTGATTTCATAACTTTTTTAAGAATGGAATAAATGAGTTTTTTGATCATGTTGAATTTATCAGTAAAGGATTAATGGTTGATATCAAACCACTACATTAGTAACACTCTTTGGCAAAACTTGTTTTAATTTTATTAACGACTGAAACTTTCAAACAAAAGGGGCAGATTTTCATCTACCCCCTTGATTTTATTTTAGAATTTCTTCAAGATATCCTGCACCATATCTTTATGCACCATGATATCCATGATCTTTAATTTGATGTAATCTTCATGCATAAAATAATAGCCAAAGTTTTTCGATTCTTTACCACAGTTACGCGATCCTGCACCTGAATCTTTTATCAGATACCAATCTTTCCCCTCTTTCTCTAGATAACCCACTAAATGCATTCCATGATCATCGGTAGTAGCTCCATTTATAAAACGAATTGCTCTTGCATTTTCATCAATATATTCAGAAGGAATATCGTAAGTAGGAACAACTGCAATCTGATTCCATGCGTCAAATCCTGATTCTGAAACATCTCCTCCTATTAAAACAGTATACCCTTTGCGAATTGATTCTTTTACCACTTTCATGTAGTCATTTAAAGGAACATTTAAATAACTCTTGTCGTGCCACCAGTTGTCAGGCACTTCATACTCCACTTTCGTCCAATAAGGTTTCGTTGCTAACGAAGTAATGTCAACATAATCGTCCATGTTTAATTTCAACACATCCGATAAGTATTGTTTTGGCGTATATTCTTTGCCATTCATTTTTACTTTTTCAGGAGGCGCTCCTAAATAATGATTCATGATGCTTTTAATTGTTGCTATTGCTGCATCTTCATTCCATGAATTACTAGCTTTAACTGCTGCAAGGTAGGCTTTCATCTCTTCTACCATAGGTGCATGGTTATGGAACGTTTGTCCGGGAAGCAATCCTGTATAACTATCCAATGGAACTGCGCCATATGTTCTGTAAATTCTAGTCACCGCATTGCCCTCTGAGCCTTCATCAAAATTTGAATTCCCTCTTTCTTGAACAAAGCGGCGCGCTTTTTCTACATACTCCCAATAAGCAGTAAATATTTCTGAAATTTTTACTTGTTGCTTCGATTGGCGAAACACTTCAGTTTCAAAATACGAGGTGCTAGAAAACGACCAACATGTTCCGGTATTTCCCTGTGATATCGGTTGATTCTTCCACCATGTATTAAACTCATCAACAGATTTTGGATAATATCCAATTTTTGTAACATCAATTTTATAAGTAGGTTTCTTCGCAACTTCTTTTTTAGGAGTTTCGAATTGTTCAATGCCTTTCATGACATCCTTGTCATAAAAGCCAGCTTTGTATTCACGTTGCTGCAATTGGTCGCGCGATGGTGTTTGTGCAAACACTCCCGTTGCAAGGAATGAAGCGGCAAGCAATGAATAAATTAATTTGTGATTCATTTTTTATATTTTAGGCAATGATAGAATCAAAGTTATATGTTCTTAAGAACGCTATTGAATTTTTAATGTCGGTAAATAATACACGGTCTTTATCCACGAAAGGTACTACTTTTCTATAATCAGCAATTAATTGCTCTAACTTAGTTGAAGTCTTAGCTGGGCGACGAAAATCCATAGCTTGCGAAGCATTCATTAATTCAATTGCAAGAATTTTTTCAAGATTCATAACGACGCGATAAAGTTTAGTTGCGGCATTAGCACCCATACTTACGTGATCTTCTTGTCCGTTTGAAGAAACGATTGAATCGATTGAAGCAGGGGTACATAATTGTTTATTCTGACTTACAATTGAGGCTGCAGTATATTGAGGAATCATAAATCCTGAATCTAATCCAGGATTAGCCACTAAAAACGCAGGCAATCCTCTTAACCCACTAATAAGTTGGTACGTTCTCCTTTCACTGATACTTCCTAATTCTGCCAATGCAATAGCTAGGAAATCTAATGGCAATGCTAATGGTTGTCCGTGAAAATTACCTGCACTAATAATCAAATCTTCATCAGGAAAAACCGTAGGATTATCAGTTACCGAATTAACTTCTGTAGTAAAAACAGACGACACATAATCAATAGTGTCTTTCGATGCACCATGAACTTGAGGAATACAACGGAATGCGTAAGGATCTTGAACATGTTGTTTCGCCCTACTAATCATTTCACTTTCAAACAACAACTCACGGTATCGACTAGCCGTACTAATTTGTCCAGCATGAGGACGAATAGCATGTATTAAATGATGAAAAGGCTCTATCCTGCCGTCGAAACCTTCTAATGAAATGGCACCCACAATATCTGCAATTCGTTCAAGACGTTTAGCCTGAATAATACTCCAACTACCAAACGAACTCATAAACTGCGTACCGTTTAATAATGCTAGACCTTCTTTCGATTTCAACACTACAGGTGTAAGATTGAATTTCTGAAGCGCATCGGCAGCAGGCATCTTTACACCATTAACGCGTACTTCACCTAATCCTAATAAAGGAAGACTAAGATGTGCTAAAGGAGCTAAATCGCCGGATGCACCTAATGATCCTTGATCGTAAACAACAGGAAGAATATCATTATTAAAAAAATCAATCATTAGTTGAACAGTCTCCACCTGCACGCCGGAATTACCATACGACATCCCTTGAATTTTCAAGAAGAGCATCAACTTTACTATATCAGGTGAGACCTCTTCGCCTGTTCCACAGGCATGCGACATCACCAAATTCACCTGTAGCTGACCTAAATCTTGCTTCGAAATAGATTTATTATACAACGATCCAAAGCCTGTATTGATACCATAAAAAACAGCATCACTGCTTTCCATTTTTTTATCAATAAAATCGCGACAAGCTTTTATCTTTTCCTTAGACTCATCACTTAACGATAATTTCGTTGTAGGCAATAACATCAGTTTTAACGTATCAAACGTAACCTGACTTGACGAAACAATATGATTCATTTCCGTAGTTTTTATTTCAACAAATCAGCTAACTGATCAAGTTTAATTTTTTGTTGCGTTCCGTCCGACATATTTTTTAATGTCACTTCACGTGCGTTTCTTTCATCTGAGCCAGCAAGAATAACAAAAGGAATATTTCTAGCATCGGCATAGCCCATTTGCTTTTTCATCTTCACTGCATCAGGATATAATTCTGTGTAAATTGAATTATTTCGTAACGTGCGAAGAATTTCCAACCCATAAGCAACATCATCCCCACCGAAATTAACGATTAGCACTTTAGTTGATAATGTTGCATCAGGAGGGAACAAACCAGCTTCCTCTAAAACATCATAAATCCGATCTGCTCCAAAGGAAACACCTACACCCGACATCCCATTTAATCCAAATATTCCGGTCAAATCATCATATCTTCCTCCTCCACAAATACTACTTGTAAACGAAGAACGAGCATCATCAACTTTCACTTCGAAAATAGCACCGGTATAATAATTTAATCCGCGAGCTAACGTCATCTCAAATTCAAGTTTCACTTTCTTAAAACTTAAAGCTTTTGCATAACCGAATATCTCTTCTATCTCAGCCACTCCAGTAATGCCAACTTCCGAAGATTGCAACATTTTTTTCAACAATTCCAACTTATCATCATGAGAGCCGGTAAACGCTAACAAAGGTTGTAAACTATTTACAGCATTTTCAGAAACGCCTTTCGAAAGCATTTCAGCCTTCACTTTATCAACGCCTATTTTATCGAGCTTATCAATTGCAACCGTAATATCTATAATTCTTTCAGCTTCGCCTAAAATTTCAGCAATACCCGATAAGATTTTACGATTATTAATTTGAATCTTGACTCCTAATCCAAGATTACTAAACACTTCATCAAACAATTCGATCAACTCCAACTCATTTAATAAAGAGGTGGAACCAATAACATCTGCATCACATTGATAAAATTCGCGATACCTTCCTTTCTGAGGCTTATCGGCACGCCATACAGGTTGAATCTGATAACGTTTAAAAGGAAATGTAATTTCATTTTGATGCATTACTACGTACCTTGCAAAAGGCACGGTTAAATCATACCGCAATGCTTTTTCGGATATACCTACCGTTAGTTTCTTTGAATCCTTATTAGCCAATGTATCTGCATCAGCTTTCTCTAAAAAATCACCTGAATTAAGAATCTTGAAAATCAACTTATCACCTTCTTCACCATACTTGCCCATCAGAGTTGGTAAGCTCTCCATACTCGGAGTTTCGATGGGAAGATACCCGTATTTACGAAATGAAGCACGAATAGTATCGAAGATGTAATTCCTCTTTACCATTTCATCCGGCCCAAAGTCGCGAGTTCCTTTCGGAATTGTTGGTTTCATTTTAATAAATTATTATCAAGCAAAAAGCAGTTTAATGATAGAATTATATTTGACATTGCGACTACCATTAAACTGCTTTTCGAATACTATTGATTAAGCAGTAAGCTTTTTATATCTGAATTTTTTCGCTTCTGTATTTCCAAGTCGTTTCTTTTTATTCTCTTCGTATTCAGTGTATCCACCTTCAAAGAAGTAAACTTGAGAATCCCCTTCGAAGGCTAGAATATGAGTGCAAACACGATCTAAAAACCATCTATCATGGCTAATGATAACTACGCATCCTGCAAAATTTTCTAACGCTTCCTCAAGTGCTCGCAGCGTATTTAAATCGATGTCATTGGTAGGCTCATCCAACAACAATACGTTTGCGCCCATTTTCAATGTCATTGCTAAGTGAACTCGATTTCGTTCTCCTCCTGATAACACTTCCAATTTCTTTCCTTGATCGGCTCCACTAAAGTTGAATTTAGAAATGTAACTTCTGGCGTTCGTTGCTTTTCCACCAATCACCATTTGCTCACTTCCTCCACTAATAATTTCGTAAACCGATTTTCCTACTACTAATTCATCATGACTCTGATCAACATAACCTGCAACTACAGTTTCACCAACTTTAAAATTCCCTGTATCAGGTGTTTCTTGTCCCATAATCATTCGGAACAAAGTTGTTTTCCCTGCACCATTCGGCCCAATAATTCCAACAATTCCGGCTTGAGGCAAATTGAAACTTAAATTATCAATCAATAATCGATCTCCGAATCCTTTGCTGATTCCTTCTGCCTCTATTACATTAGTTCCTAAACGAGGACCTGCAGGAATAAAAATTTCCAGCTTCTCTTCTTTCTCGCGTGTTTCTTCGTGCAACATTTTATCGTAAGCCTGTAAACGAGCTTTCGATTTAGCATGACGTGCTTTCGGCGCCATGCGCACCCAGTCTAATTCACGCTCTAATGTTTTTGCTCGGCGACTTTCTTGTTTCTCTTCCATCGCCAGGCGCTTCGACTTTTGTTCAAGCCAACTACTGTAATTACCTTGCCAAGGAATTCCTTCGCCACGATCTAATTCAAGAATCCACCCTGCAACATTATCCAAGAAATAACGGTCGTGGGTTACCGCAATTACGGTTCCTTTGTATTGTTGCAAGTGATGCTCTAACCATTCCACTGATTCAGCATCAAGGTGATTTGTAGGCTCATCGAGTAATAATATTTCCGGCTCTTGTAATAACAAACGACAAAGCGCTAATCGACGACGTTCTCCACCCGACAATACCGCTACCTGAGATTCAGGATCAGGACAACGAAGTGCATCCATCGCGATTTCAATTTTATTGTCGAGTTCCCACGCATTCGATGCATCAATCTTGTCCATTAACTCTGCCTGACGGTCAATAAGTTTATTCATCTCATCGTCAGTACAAGGTTCGCCAAGTTTAGTATTAACGTCTTCGTACTCTTTTAAAATATCAACAATTGGCTGAACACCTTCCATTACAATTTCGCGTGCAGTTTTAGTATTATCTAACTCAGGTTCCTGCGGTAAATAGCCTACATTATATCCTGGAGAAAACACCACTTCACCTTGAAATGATTTATCAAGTCCGGCAATAATTTTAAGTAAAGATGACTTCCCAGACCCGTTCAATCCGAGAATTCCGATTTTAGCTCCGTAGAAGAAACTAAGGTAAATGTTTTTAAGTACTTGTTTTTGAGGAGGATAAGTTTTACTTACACCTACCATCGAAAAAATAATTTTGCGATCGTCAGCCATTTCTAAGAGATTGATTAATGTAACTTTAAGCCCTGAAACTCGGTTAAGAGGAAAGGATTGCAAAAGTACCCCTTTCTGTCGAGAAAGGAAAGAGTTTTGCATCACATAAAACGAATAAAAAACATGAACACCTTCCGTAAAGTATTTTTACTTTTCAGCTTGCTTATTACCTTTGCAAACTTGTCGCTAGCACAAGACACTAAACTGAATTTCAAACTTTTACAACTATCTCAACAAGAATCAGCATCGCATACCCCAATTGCGGTGCTCATTTGTGGAGATATAAATTATTTGAAAGAAGAACTACCTCGCCTTGGAGGAACTTTTAAGTTTTCTTCGGGAAATATCATTTCGGCAATGGTTCCGGCAGATAGAATAGTTTCACTATCGCTTGACCCGCATGTATTCCGCATGGAAGAAGGCCGATTAAACCTTCAGCCAATGAATGACAAAATGCTTATCAACAATAAAATCGACCAAGTACAAAGTGGGATATCACCTTTAATGCAAGGTTATGACGGATTAGGAGTAATTGTTGGAATTATTGATACCGGAATCGACATTAATCACCCAGACTTTAAAGACTCGTTAGGAAATACAAGAATTTTGTGGGTTTGGGATCATATTTTAACAACTGCCCCAAATGCACCGCAGCCATTCAACTACGGACAACAGTTTTCGGCCGCCGATATTAATTCAGGACTAGCTTCTGCAACCGACGATCTTGGCGCACATGGAACTCACGTAACAGGAATTGCAACAAGTAATGGAAATACAAATGCTCCATTTAAAGGCGCTGCGCCAAAAGCAGACATTATTGCTGTTCGATTAAATTTTAATCAGTCAGACAATACATGGCTAAGCAGCGTATCAGATGCCGTTAAATATATTTTCGACAAAGCTGATTCTCTGAATAAACCATGTGTCATTAATATTAGTGCGGGAACCTATTACGGTTCGCACGATGGAAAAGATTTATCGTCACAAGCAATCGACAATTTAATAACCGCACAAAACGGAAGAAGCTTAGTAGCCGCGGCAGGAAATGCAGGAAATATTGCGCATCACTTGCAACATACGCATTCTACTTCCGGAGATACGTTACTTACGTGGTTTTACAAAACCTCTGCACCAATTTATATTGAAATGTGGGCCGACACTGCCGATTTTAAAAATATTAGAGTTGCCATTGGTGCAGATGTAACAACACCAAGCGTTAAAAGTGTAGCACAAAAACCATTCATCGGAATTGCAGGAAATATTGGTATACTAAAAAATGATTCGATCATAAGCACGAGTGGCCATCGACTTGCAACATATCAAACATATGGCCAACTGATTGGCAATAAGTATAGCTTTATTTATTATATCACTCCCGACTCTGCATTCGATTATTTCAGACTGATGAGCAAAGGAACAGGAAAATTTGATATTTGGTCGTTCGATATGATTAACAGTGGAATTCCGGCACCAGGATTTTATCCGAATATTAACAACTATGTTTCCCCCGATTACAATCAAACCATATGTAGTAGCTTTCAGTGTAGCGACAAAGTAATTACGGCAGGACAATATGTGAACAGAAACAATTACATTGATTACAATGGTAACTTGCAAACATTTCCACTCACAGAAGGAGCGTTGGCGGCGAGCTCAAGTAAAGGACCCACTCGCGACGGCAGAACAAAACCAGACATTACTGCTACTGGCGAATACACCATGTCGGCTTTACCAATATCAGCACAAGCATGGTTTATTGCTAATCAGCCATACAAATTGGCGTTCGACGGTAAGCATATCAGAGATGGAGGAACATCATCGGCGGCACCAGCAATTGCTGGAAGCATTGCCCTCTATTTACAAATGAATCCCAATGCCACATGGGCCGACATTAAAAATAGAATTACTCAATGTGCAACAATCGATCTTTTTACAGGAACTTCACTACCAAATAATGATTGGGGTTACGGAAAGTTAAATGCATTTACATTAATGACCGGCTGCGCTACCTCAGGAGTGAGCGAATTAAATAATCTACCATTCAACATTTACCCCAATCCAGTAAATAATGTGTTAAAAATTAGCAACGATGCTATTTCTAAAAACACAATTGCAAAAATATTCGATATAATAGGAACCTGTGTATATTCAGAAAAAATGAATACCAACGATTTAATTATTGAAACATCAAACATCCAATCAGGTTTGTATTTAATAACACTTACTTCGGGTGAATTCTTTGGAACTAAGAAAATACTCATTCAACACTAATCAGATTTGATTAACTTAATCATTTTCCTTTCGGTTTTATTAGACAGAATGAGTGTGTAAAATCCGGAAGCAAAAAAAGATGTATTTATCAATGTTTTGCTGGAATTAAGAGATTGATGAGAAACTAATTTCCCTGCTAAATCATACACATTTAAAATCATATTCTCACTTGAAATATTTTGATCAAGCAAAACTGTTAATTGTTCTTTTACAGGATTAGGGTACACTTCTGCATTGAATCCTATTGAGGTGTTTTCATTTACAACATTGAGTACATTTTGACTGTAAAGCACAACTCCTCCGGCCTGATTTCCGATCACTAAATCAAATTTACCGTCGCCATCAACATCTGACATTGCAGGAGTTGCTTTTAATGGTTCAAATAAATTTTTATATGAAGAGTCGACTAACGTGAAGGCCCCTCCGAGATTTCCATCTATGTTCGTGTAATCATAAATATATCCACTATACGAACCCACCAACAACTCATATCCGTTTCCATTATCAAACAAAACAGGCTTACTATAACCCGCATTGCCTCCACTCCTTTTTACATCCACATTTCCAAAAGCAGCCGTTTGAAAAGTAAAAACAGGAAAGGAAAATGAACCTGTATTTCTATAATAATTCAAATTGCCATTTCTCTCTCCTATTAGCAAATCAATTAATCCATCGCGATCAACATCTACTAACTGAGGCGCGGCATCATTACCTACATCTATATTCTGAAAATAAGCTTGCGAAAAAATAAATATAGCAGATTGACCTACACCAGCAATATTTTGAAAATACGCCAATTTACCATCGGCATCACCTACTAATAAATCATCATCGCCATCGCCATTTAAATCAGCGAATGCAAGATGCGCCCCAATTAATCCATACGATCGAAAATTAATCACACTATCTGTCATTAACGTAAACCTATAATCACTTCCGGTTGAAGTATTCCTGTAATAAGCCACCTTACTAACAGTATTTCCATTGTCGAAATAAAAATCATTACTAACGAGTAAATCCTTTTTCCCATCATTATCCATATCAAAGAAAACAGGATGCGACGAAGTACCAACTTCTATCATCTCTTTAACGAGGAAGCGATTTTGAGTGAGCGAATATTGAACATTATTATTGGCTCCAACATTCTTGTAACAAATCACGTTTTGATAATCCTCTCCACTATTATTAAAATTCGAAACCAACAAATCTTCAACTCCATCATTGTCGATATCCATACATTGAGGTGAAGCAATATCACGCATTAAAGCAGAGGTGTTGTATGCAGGGAATAAGGTGTCTTGAGCGCAGGCGTAGGCTGAATCAATAGTGCCGCAATTATTCACTTCCAATATATTTCTTCCCACTTTATCTCCACATAAAAAATCTTTGTCGCCGTCACCATCTAAATCGATTGCCCAAATTGATGAACCAGAATCCATCATTTGATTTTCTTCATTTACCTTAAATGGATTTGCGGGCAATAAGGCACAGGTTGCATTTACCGGAAGTATCGCTTTGTTTTTAGCTGCTTCTTTATAAAAATAGCCCCAACAGCCTGGCACATTATAAAACAAAAATGAATTCGGATTTCCTAATGAATCCATGGCCATATTTTTATTTAATTCAATCCAACTTCCGCTAATCGAAAAACTCAACACATCCATATCTCCATCATTATCGATATCGACTAATGCAGGTGCATCAATTCGAGTTGAATATAAATTCGTATGAAATCCGTAATAAACGGAACTTAATTGCATCGATATATTTGTAAAATATAACCCATTGCCCGCGTTCATATCATTCCTATCTACTCGAATTCCACCATTGTTATAACTAAACAAATCCATATCGCCATCATTGTCGTAATCGAAGGTACGAATCCAGCCTTGCAAATTATCGGGGCAAATACTTAAATACTCAGGAGCGTACTTGAAATTTGAAACACCTGTGGACCCACTATTTTCAAATGCACTTAAACGATAGGTTTGAGCATCGAAAACCAACAAATCATTTTTTCCGTCGCCGTTAAGATCTATTGATGCAAAAACAGGACTATTTAATCCGCAAGCCCAACCATTATTTAATTCGTTTCCTCCTACCATTACCTTCACCAATGTATCGCGATATAATGAAAATTGAGCTTCTAAAGTAGTGGAGATCAGAATAAAAAAGACTAGAATATACGATTTGAGGGACTTAAATAACATTTAATTTTGAAAGTTGCGTGTCCCAAATGTATGAAGATTCTCAAAACATTAACTTTGCGCCATGATTAAAAATATTGAAAAGTACTTATCACTTGTAAAATTCAGTCATACCATCTTTGCACTTCCTTTTGCAGCTATTGGTTATACTTTGGCGATTACACAAACGGGAAAGAACTTTACTTGGCCATTGGCAATAAAAGTAGGTTTATGCATGATTTTCGCTCGCTCAGCAGCCATGGCTTTTAACCGTTGGGCCGATCGCTTTATCGACATAAAAAATCCCCGAACGATAGTTAGAGAAATACCATCAGGACAAATTTCTGCTAGCGCGGCCCTTGCATTCGTAATCGTGAATTGCTTTGCATTTATTATCACTACCTATTTTATTAACGAGTCCTGCTTTTACCTCTCATTTATAGCCTTGACGGTGATATTAAGCTACTCGTATACTAAACGATTCACTTCACTCTGTCATTTAGTTTTAGGTCTCGGATTGTCGTTAGCTCCCATTGGTGCATGGATTGCCGTAACCGGAGTGTTTGCAGTACTACCTCTCATTTTTTCGGCTGCCGTTTTATGCTGGGTAAGCGGATTCGATATTATTTATGCGCTTCAAGACGAACAATTCGATCGATCTCAAAAACTACATTCCATTCCCTCGTTAGTTGGCACTAAAAAAGCGTTGTTATTGTCACGCCAATTACACGTTGCTACTTCTCTATTTCTCTTAAGTGCAGCATTTTACGGAAACTTCAGCAATTTATATTTTGTAGGATGGGGCCTCTTTACAGGCTTGTTAATTTATCAACACCGAATCGTTAAAATCGGCGATTTTTCAAGAATAAATCTAGCTTTCTTCACCACCAATGGCATTGCTAGTATTACGTTTGCGGTGATTGTAATCACTTCGCTTTTGATGTAGCAAAACAGAGTGGTAAAATGGGGTTTTTTGTTTATTTTTGTTTGATATTGCCCATTTATGCCAAACAGCTCTCAAAATACTGCAAATCAACAACTTACGTTTAACGAATTCAAAAAGGTTGTTCTTGAGGATTATCGCATAGCACAGGAAAGTCGCCAAGCCAGCTTAATTGGCCGGAAAGAAGTACTTACAGGAAAAGCTAAATTCGGAATTTTCGGCGACGGAAAGGAAGTAGCTCAACTTGCTATGGCTAAAGCTTTTAAGAATGGAGATTTCCGTTCAGGTTATTACCGCGACCAAACTTTCATGTTTGCAACTGGAATGTTAACTATTCAAGAATTTTTTGCTCAACTATACGCTCATCCTGATGTAAATGCCGACCCTTCTTCCGCAGGAAGATTAATGAATGGGCATTATGCCACCCGATTGTTAAATGATGATGGTACCTGGAAGAGAATTGTTGACTTGAAAAATTCGTCGGCCGACATTTCACCTACAGCCGGTCAAATGCCTCGCTTGCTAGGATTAGCGTATGCCTCTAAATTATATAAAGCTTACCCTGAGTTAGCTATGCAGATGAATGGCTTTACTAACAGTGGTAACGAAGTGGCATTCGGAACAATTGGTGATGCAAGTACATCGGAAGGATTATTTTTTGAAACTATTAATGCAGCTGGAGTATTGCAAGTTCCGATGGCTATTAGTGTTTGGGATGATGGATACGGAATTTCAGTTCCGGCTAAATATCAAACTACAAAACAAAATATCTCTGAGATTCTTGCAGGATTTGAAAAGACTGATCAAAAGCAAGGTTACCTGATTTTTAGAGGAAGGGGTTGGGATTATCCAGGCCTTGTTGACTTATATGAAAAGGGAATTGCACAGTCGAGAAAAGATCATATTCCGGCGCTATTCCACATTCGCGAAATGACGCAACCTCAAGGTCATTCTACTTCAGGATCGCACGAGCGATACAAATCGAAAGATCGTCTCGATTGGGAAGACCAATTCGATTGTATGCGTAAAATGCGGGATTGGATTATTGAAACTGCGATTGCTACAGTAGAAGATCTAGATGCAATTGAAACCGCAGCAAAAAAAACAGTAAACGATGCTAAGAAAAAAGCGTGGGATGCACATAGCAATGCCATTAAAGCGGAAGCAAAAGAAGCTGCTGCGAAAATGATTGCCGCAGGAACTGAAAGTGCAAATAAAATTTTTATTGATCGACTTGCATCTCAACTTTCTGAAATTAATGAACCTGAACGCCGTGATATTAATGTTGCAGTAAAAAAAGTGCTTCGCTACATCAAAGAAGATGATCATGCAGGTAGACATCAATTATTAAATTGGTATCGAAACTTTGATAACATTAACAAAGAACGATTCGATTCACATCAATATAGTCAGTCGAAGTGGAACGCACTTTCAATATCAAAAAAAGATGTTAATTATGCGCAGGATGCGCCTCTAATGGATGGAAGAGAAATTCTTCAAGCGAATTGGGATGTTTTACTCGAAAGAAAAAAAGAAATTGTGATCTTCGGTGAAGATGTTGGAAGTATTGGAGGCGTTAATCAAACTTATGCTGGCTTACAAGCGAAGTATGGCGACAATAGATTAATTGATACCGGAATTCGTGAAGCAACAATTATCGGACAAGGTATCGGACTTGCATTACGTGGATTTAGACCCGTTGCCGAGATTCAATACCTCGATTACCTTGCCTACGCTATCCAAATATTATCTGATGATCTTGCTTGCTTGCAGTATCGTACGAAAGGAGGTCAAAAAGCGCCGTTGATTGTAACCACTCGAGGACACCGCCTTGAAGGAGTTTGGCATTCGGGTTCGCCAATGCAATTTATACTTGGTGCTTTAAGAGGAATGCACGTATTAGTTCCTAGAAATATGACACAAGCATCAGGATTTTACAACACTTTACTCGAAGCTGACGAACCTGCACTAGTGATAGAACCATTAAACGCATACAGAAATAAAGAAAAATTACCAAGTAATTTAGGAGACTTTAGAATTCCATTAGGCATTCCTGAAATAATTCAATCAGGAAATGACATTACGATAGTAACCTATGGTTCGTGTGTGCGTATTGCACAAGAAGCCGTACATATTCTTGCCGAACATAAGATCAGTGTTGAATTAATTGATGTGCAAAGTTTATTGCCATTCGATATCAATCATATGATTTCCGAATCGATATCAAAAACCAATAAAGTTCTTTTCCTTGATGAAGATGTTCCAAGTGGAGGAACTGCCTATATGATGCAACAGGTAATGGAAAATCAAAAATCTTTCCGTCACCTCGACATGGAACCCCGAACATTAACAGCGAAAGAACATCGTCCGGCTTATGGCTCCGATGGCGACTACTATTCTAAACCTTCTACTGAAGATGTTTTTGATTCCGTATATGCTATGATGCACGACTATAATCCAGCATCCTTCCCTGCCATTTATTAATAGTTACGGATATACAAAATGGAGTTCAAAAGAGTAACTGAAAGCGATTCGAAATATGATCATCTTGAAAAGATGAGCGTAAATGAATTACTTACTGGCATCAATAACGAAGATCAATTAGTAGCGATAGCAATACAAAAAGCTATACCTGCAATTGAAGCTTTAGTCGATGCCATAATTCCCCGAATGCATCATGGAGGTCGTCTTTTTTACATGGGCGCTGGAACTAGCGGCAGATTAGGAATCGTTGACGCTTCTGAATGTCCACCGACATATGGAATTCCTCACGGAATTGTGGTTGGAATAATTGCCGGAGGCGACACAGCAATTCGCAAAGCAGTTGAGTTTGCCGAAGACAGTACTACCCAAGGCTGGATCGACTTACAAGAACACACAATAAACGATAAAGATACCGTTATCGGCATCGCGGCATCAGGTACAACTCCATATGTAATTGCTGCCATGAATAAATGCAGAAGTAACAATATCGTTACCGGATGTATAACATGTAATCAAGGTAGCCCTATTATGGCAGCGGCAGATTTTCCTATAGCAGCCGAAGTAGGTCCTGAGTTTGTTACGGGCTCTACGCGAATGAAAGCAGGTACCGCACAAAAGCTAATCCTTAATATGATCTCTACAGCGGTAATGATAAGAATGGGAAGAGTGAAAGGCAACAAAATGGTTGACATGCAACTAAGCAATAATAAACTTATCGATAGAGGAACAAGAATGGTAATGAAAGAATTGCACATCGATGAGAATACTGCCGAACAATTATTAAAAGAATATGGCAGTGTAAGAAATGCAGTTGATGCTTATAAAAAATAAATAACGTCAAAACACTTTTTAATCTTTTTACGTTATTAATATAAAACAAACAACAATTTAATTATTACATGCAGGATATTGAACCATATTACTCATGGCGCCACATGTACATCAGTGCGGAAGATGAACTATCTCCTTTCTATGGACGAGAGTATAGCGAGTTTGAATATTCTAATACAGTTTACAATTATTACATCCACCCGCAATGGGATGATTTAGGTTCTCCTACCCTTTATATGAAAGTGATTTTTGCCGACTACGATCAGCATTATGCAATTATTGAATTTATTGGTGAATGGAACGATGCAATTAATAATGACATCATGATGCTTAAGCGAGATATCGTTGATGAAATGATAGCACAAGGCATTCGTCATTTTATTCTAATAGGCGAAAACATCCTTAATTTTCATGCTTCTGATGATTGCTATTATCAGGAATGGTTCGACGATGTAGAAGATGGATGGATTGCTGCCGTTAACTTTCGCAAACATGTTCTTCAAGAGTTTTCGCGTGCCAACATCGATTTTTATCTTCTTTATGGGGGAGAACTTGATGAATTAAAATGGAGAACATATAACCCCAATCACCTGTTTTCAATGGTAGAAAAGGTAATTAGCCATAGATTAGCCTAATTCATTAACCATATGCTGCAAAACGTTAGTATATTTACATCGTTCTGCTATAAATGACTAACTCAATATTAATAAGTATTCAAGTATTGCTTGTTACGTTTTTGTTGCAGCCGAAGAAAAAACCGGCCGCAGCAAGAATTCAACATGGCAAAGCTTCGTACTATGGGAAAGAATTCGAAGGCCGAAAAACAGCGAATGGTGAGATTTTCAGAAATGCTGATTATACAGCAGCAAACCGTAAGCTTGAATTCAACACATACGTTCGTGTTACGAATGAAAAAAATAATTTGAGTATTACAGTACGCATTAACGACAGAGGCCCTTATGTTTGCTCTAGAATTATTGATTTATCAGAAGGTGCTGCAAGAAGAATAGGCAGCTTTCAACACGGACTAGCTTCTGTTCGATTAGAAACTTTAAACATTATTAAAAAGACTCCGGAAATTGATAGCATCTTTTCGTGCTACGACATTCTTGATTGCTTAGGAAATCCAGAAATATTAAAAGGATATTCTATATCACTTTGGAATACTAAAGATATTGTTCATGCTTTATACATTGCCAATGAATTATACCTACATGAAGATATTGAGAAAGTATTAATTGTAGCTACTGGCATTGGCGAAAAAAGAACATTCACTTTAGTTATAACCGACTTCCCTACCAAAAAATCGACTATCGAAAGCAAAGATTATTTCGAGAAAAAAGGATTTATGAATGTTCAACTTTTTCAACCTTCCTGATCGAATAGCGAAAGAAAAACTTCTACCGCTTTTTTATCAACGGGAAATGTAAAATCATTTGGATTTAATGCAGCTATCTTCTTCCATTTAAATGCTTCTTCACCGTTCGAAGCCACTACTTTATCCATTTTTCTATACAAGTGACTTATATCGTTTTTTAAATGAACAATATAATATACCCCAACTACCTGATGATCGGCATTGAACTTTGACTGAACAAAAAAATCGGTAGTATGAAAATGAGTAGCACTATCTACTTCTTGATTCAACTCTTCTTTCACTTCTCGTTTTAATGCATCAAAAATTCCTTCCCCAAATTGCAATCCACCTCCAGGAAACTTCATCATGAAGGTATCATAATGAAACTCTTCTGCAATCAATACTTCGTCGTATCCATTCATGATGAATGCATAAACGCGAATATTAAATAATTTGTCGCTTATCATATTTCTTTTTGATCTTCAAAGATACATTTTAACAAATATCTTACAGATATTACAACATCAATTCCATCAAAAAAACATGAATACCCTATTATTTAATCCTTTTATCACGTAAAATACGATACATTTCATTCGTTTTCTTACAGCAACAATTAACCATAACCAACTGTTATTTATAACGTATACGTGTAATAAGAAAACTAATTTAGTCTTCCTATAAATTATAAATGTATTAATTTAAGCGTATCAATAAAATAAAAAAAAATGAAGCACTTATCCTTAATTATTAGTCTGGCATTTATGGCTTTAACTAGTTGTAAAAAAGATGATAGCAGTGAAAGCTATTCAGCAATACCAACTAATAATGGAACTTCTTCTGTTCCTGCCATATTCACACAGAAAGTGCTACTCGAAACATTTACTGGTGCGGGCCAACCACAATGTCCTGATGGATTTATTAAAATCGACAACCTAGTTTCAATCAATAGCACGAAAGCAATTCCCGTTTATATTCATTATAACGACGCTATGGAGATTGCTCAATACACAACGCTTCAATCAACTTTTGCGAACGGAATGGCTCCGCAATTCCCAAGTGGAATGATAAACAGAACCCCTTCATTAGGCATGGTAATTTTTAACAGAACCCAATGGCAATCTAATTTTGATGTTGCTAAAGTAAAACCTGCTAAATGCGGAATTGCTATTTCAACTTCTATTTCAGGAACCATAGCTTCAGTTGCTGTGCATTCGGGATTTAATGAAGCATTATCAGGCAGCTATAACCTAACTGTTTATTTACTTGAAAATAATGTGAGTGGATTAGGTTTAAATTTTGATCAACGCAATTCGTATAATACAGTAACAGGACATTCTTATTTTGGCTTAGGAGATCCTATCATGGGATTCAAACATAATTACGTATTACGTAAAGTATCATCCTCAGCATTAGGTGATGCTATTGAAAGCTCATATATTAAAGTTGGAGGCGAAGACATCAAAAACTATAGCATTCCGATTAACGGATTTAACAGCAATGAACTTTATGTTGTTGCCTTTATCAGCAAAACAGGAACAACAATTACCGACCGAGAAATCATGAATGTACAACGCGTAAAATTAGGCAGCACACAAAATTGGGATTAATAATATAAAGCAGGGAAAAGTAAATTTGATGATCTCTTTCTATTTTAGCAAAGCCGTTAATTCTGAAATCATCATCGCTGTAGCACCCCATATTTTAACTCCCTGATAGTCGTAGTAAGGTGCTTGAAATGAAGACCCTCTTGTGCTAGAAAAAAGTGTCTCTTTTTTATTTTCAGGCTGAAGAAAAAACGACAGCGGCACTTCTAAAATATTTTTTACTTCTTCCGTATTTAGAGTGTATTCTGATCGATTAATCATATACCCTGCAAAAGGATATACTAAAAAATTACTTGCCGGAATATACAATTCTGTTAACGCCCCAAGCACAGTAATTGTTGACGGGGGTACACCCACTTCTTCTTGTAATTCACGAAGTGCTGTAAACAAAAAATCTGCATCTTCTTCTTCATGCTTGCCTCCTGGAAAACTCACCTGATGAGAATGAACATCACCCTCAACACCGGTACGTTCCATTAATATTAATGTTGCTTCCCCCGTTTCAGAAGGAAATAGCAAAGCCATCACACATCCTATTTTATAAGATTCAACTTCATTTAAATAATCTGAAGCAGACTTTCGATGACTAGGAGCCATGTAACGCTGTGCTTCAACACCTGGCAATTCATTTGCAAATGATTGCTTCAAGACATCAACAGCATTGTCAAACAAAATCATCTTTTATGCTTTTATGCAGGAAGTGTCTTTTCTGACTTACGTTCGCCAATTTGCTGGCGCCACATTGCGTAATACAATCCGTTAAGCTGCAACAATTCTTCATGACGACCCGATTCAATTATAGTTCCTTTTTCAAGAACGAATATCTTATCTGCATGCATTACCGTAGAAAGTCGGTGAGCAATTAAAATGGTAATGTGCTCTTTGTTTTCAGAAACATTTCTTACTGTATCATTTATTTCTTCTTCCGTTAATGAATCAAGGGCAGAAGTAGCTTCATCAAACACTAACAAAGTAGGCTTTCTTAATAATGCTCGTGCAATTGACAATCGTTGCTTCTCTCCTCCTGATACTTTTACGCCACCTTCTCCAATAACCGAATCAAGTCCTTTATCGGCACGAGACAAGAGATTATTTAAAGCTGATTTCTTTAAAACATCTAGACATTCTTCGTCGGAGGCTGATGGCGCCACGAACAATAAATTCTCTCGAATAGTTCCTGAAAATAATTGTGTATCCTGCGTTACTAATCCTATTTGACTTCGCAACTCATCTAAATTTACAGTCTTTGAACCTGTATTGTTAAAATAAATCTCACCTTCTATTGGCCGATACAATCCTACTAATAATTTTACTAAAGTAGTTTTCCCCGAACCTGAAGGCCCCACAAATGCAATTGTTTCACCCTTGTTAGTTTCAAAGGAAATATCTGACACTGCATTTCCTGATGCTGTATGATGCTTAAACGAAACATGATCGAACGAAAACTTAGTGATCGCACCTAAATTAGCTGGATGATCAGGCTTGTGCTCTGGTTTTATATTTAATATATCTTGAAAATTACTTAACGACACTTCAGCTTCGCGATAAACATTTATAATATTACCAAGTTCTTGCAACGGCCCAAAAATATAAAAGCTGTAAATAAACATTGTGAAAAACTGCCCGATTGAAATCTGTTTGTCAAAAATCAAATACAGCATTATAAACATTATGGCTGTACGTAAAAGATTAACGCAAGTGCCTTGAATAAAACTCAAACTGCGTATATACTTCACCTTTTTCAACTCAAGTTGAAGAATTTTTTCGGTAGTTGAATTCAATCGAGAAATCTCTTGCTGGGCCAAACCTAAACTCTTAACTAATTCAATATTTCTTAACGACTCAGTAGTAGAACCCGCTAATGCTGTTGTTTCTGCAACAATAATTTTTTGAATTCTCTTTACCTTCTTACTAAGATATGAACTTAACAGCCCAAGAATAGGAATGGTACCAAAATAAACAGGAGCTATAATCCAATGTACATTAACCGCATAAATTGCCACAAAAATAATTGCAACTATTGAGGTAAACAAAACATTTATAAAGGTACTTATTAATCGCTCAACATCAGATCTCACTTTTTGCAATTTACCCAAAGTTTCTCCGCTACGTTGGTCTTCAAAAACAGAATAAGGCAACTCCAGGCTATGTCGAATTCCATCGGCATAAATTTTAGCACCTAACCGTTGAGTAATAACGTTAACATAGTAGTCTTGGAAATTTTTGGCAACCCTACTAATAAATGCAACACCAACGGCAGCACTTAGTAACAAACCAACTCCTTTAAAGAATACGGCTTTACTATGCTGATCAAAGTTGGTTACATAATCGTCAATAACGTGCTTAAAAATATAAGGATCTAATAAGGAAAAGACCTGATTTACAGCGGCTAATCCTAATGCTAGGGCAACTAATTTCCAATAGCCCTTTAAATAATTAAAAAGTAACTTCATAAAATTTTCGAAAGTGTAAATATAGCAATTAACAAACGATTGTTATTAAGCGCTTCTATAGTACATTAGTAAAATGACAATATTTGGTAGTTTTGGAACATATCAAACTCAAAAGTCGATCCGAAACATGAAATGTTTTATAGCACTCGCATTCTTCTTCATATGCGGAACCCTATCTGCCCAACATACAATTGTAATGAAAGACGGCAGCAAAATGAATGGCGAATTACAGTCAATAAAAGAGAATACCGTTACCTTCTTTTTTAAGGGAAGCAATATAACATTTCACGTTGGCGAAATTTCAGCCATTTATTTTGACGGAAATATATCTTCTGCCTCCTCAGGTTCAAATACAGGACAAAAAGGGGTTTCCTTTGTAATGCCAGGAAGAAAAATAACACGACAACCTAAGATTGACAATCTTACCATGGAAAAAGGAATTGTAACCATTGAAATTACAATCAATAAATACGGAAATGTAATGAAAGCCGATCCAGGTGCGGAAGGAACAACAACCACTAGCCAATACCTTCTAACAAAGGCAAAACAAGCAGCAGAAAGTGCTATGTTTGATGGCGGAACAACTTTCCCTCTCGAACAAAAAGGAACAATAACTGTTACCTTCTAATTCTAGCTTAAACGTATTGATTCACGTCAATATGTCCGTTTATGTAAAGTGATACGCCAAAAGGTCTGTATCACTTTCTTTTAAATGCCAAATTTTCCTAACTTCATAGTAGATTTAATAATGGACCTCTTTTTGAAAGGCCCATGAAAACAAAACAACTATGAACTTTAATCTATTCACCGTGAAATCGCAGGAGGCTGTTCAACAAGCGCAAACAATTGCTCTTGCCAATGGACAACAAGCCATCGATACAGGCCACTTACTGAAAGCCTTATTGGAAATCGATGAAAACGTAGTTCCTTTTCTCTTGAAGAAAATCAATGTAAATCTTCCAGCATTTAAGAAACAACTCGACACTATCGTTAACGGATATCCGAAAATCAGCGGAGGCAACCCGTATATAAGCAATGAACTAAATTCAATTTTTCAAAATGCAAATTCACTTTTAAAGGAATATAAAGATGAATTTATTTCTGTTGAACATTTGCTACTTGCATTGTTAAATGGGAAAGATGCCATTTCGCGCGTATTAAAGGAAAACGGAGTCAACGAAAAAGACCTTAAAAACGCAATTCTAGAGTTACGTAAAGGCGAACGTGTTACGAGTGCTTCGGCTGAAGAAACGTATAACTCATTAAGTAAATATGCGCGCAATTTAAACGAACTAGCGCGTAACGGGAAATTAGATCCCGTAATTGGTCGCGACGAAGAAATAAGACGCGTACTTCAAATTTTATCGAGAAGAACAAAGAACAATCCTATTTTAATTGGCGAACCTGGTGTAGGAAAAACAGCAATTGCCGAAGGACTTGCGCATCGTATTATTAATGGTGATGTTCCAGAAAACCTTAAATCGAAAGTAATTTACTCACTCGATATGGGTTCATTGATTGCTGGAGCAAAATACAAAGGAGAATTTGAAGAACGATTAAAAGCAGTAGTGAAAGAAGTAATTAGTGCGGAGGGAGATATCGTTCTGTTTATTGACGAAATTCATACACTTGTAGGCGCAGGAGGTGGAGAAGGAGCAATGGATGCAGCAAACATTTTAAAACCTGCTCTTGCAAGAGGAGAACTAAGAGCTATTGGTGCAACTACATTAAATGAATACCAAAAATATATCGAAAAAGATAAAGCACTTGAACGACGATTTCAAAAGGTAGTAGTTGAAGAACCGGATGTACAAGATGCTATTTCTATTCTTCGCGGATTGAAAGAACGATATGAATCGCATCATAAAGTACGCATTAAAGATGAGGCTATAATTGCCGCAGCCGAATTGAGCGACCGTTATATTAGTGACCGATTCTTACCCGACAAAGCGATCGATTTAGTAGATGAAGCAGCGGCTAAATTACGTCTCGAAATGGATTCAGTGCCTGAAGAGCTTGATGAAATTCAACGCAAGATTATGCAGCTCGAAATTGAAAGAGCTGCCATTAAGCGTGAAGGTGACAACAAAAAAGTAAAAGAAATTAGCGAAGATCTAGCTAACCTTAATGAACAGCGAAATGCAATAAAAGGAAGATGGGAAGCGGAGAAGGATGTGATTAAAACTATACAACAATCTAAAACAGATATTGAAAATTTAAAGCTAGAAGCTGACCAGGCGGAACGCACCGGCGATTATGGGAAGGTAGCTGAAATACGTTACGGAAAAATTAAGCAAGCCGAAGAAAAATTAGTTGCATATAATCAGAAGTTACACGAAGCACAGAAAGATAAGCCCCTAATTAAAGAGGAAGTTGATGCTGAAGATATTGCTGAAGTGGTAAGCAGATGGACTGGAGTGCCTGTAAAAAGAATGCTGCAAAGTGAACGGGAAAAATTACTTCATCTTGAAGACGAGCTGCACAAGCGTGTAGTTGGACAAGAAGAAGCTATAGCAGCTTTATCAGATGCTGTGAGAAGAAGTAGAGCAGGATTACAAGACAATAAACGTCCGATAGGTTCATTTATCTTTTTAGGAACCACGGGAGTTGGGAAAACAGAACTTGCAAAAGCTCTTGCCGATTTCTTATTCAATGATGAAAATGCTATGACACGCATCGACATGAGCGAATACCAAGAACGTCACAGCGTAAGCCGATTGATTGGTGCTCCTCCCGGATATGTTGGATATGATGAAGGTGGTCAACTAACCGAATCAGTTAGAAGACGTCCGTACTCAGTTGTATTGCTCGACGAAATCGAAAAGGCTCACCCCGATGTTTTTAACATCTTGCTTCAAGTACTCGACGACGGCAGGTTAACTGACAATAAAGGCAGAACTGCAAGTTTTAAGAATACAATTATTATTATGACTTCGAATATTGGCGCGCATATAATTCAGGATAATTCAGAAAAATTAACAGAAATTAATCGTGATGAAGTATTAGCAAAAACAAAACTTGAAGTTTATGAACTTCTTAAAAAAACGATCCGTCCTGAGTTCTTGAATCGTATTGATGAGATTATCATGTTTAGTCCACTGAATCGTGATGAAATCAAACAAATTGTTAGGATTCAATTCAACAGTATTGCGAAAATGTTAGCGAAAAATGAGATTAAACTTTCCATAACGGAAAACGCTATCGATTGGTTGTCGCAATTAGGATACGATCCTCAGTTTGGCGCAAGACCTTTGAAACGTGTGATGCAAAAAAGAATACTGAACGAATTAAGCAAACAAATTCTTGCAGACACCATCAACAAAGAAGACGCAATTGAAATCGATTTAGACGATAAAAACAACTTTGTATTCAAAAATGCAACAGCAAAAGTTATTGCATAATCTTAAATAAAACAAAGAGCCACCTTCATCAGGTGGCTCTTTGTTTTATTTAATCAATCCGTTAGACTTTGCAAGCACTCCGCATAAATGAAATAACATTCTAGCGCCAACATTTCCATCCCAATCATCTTTACCTGGCCCTACTTCATTTAAGTCGAATGAAATTATTTTCTTCTTACTTTTCGCAAGCTCACTTAACAAATATGTAATCTCGTGAAATTCGAATCCACCTGGCACCGGAGTTCCTGTATGAGGACATAACTTAGGATCTAATCCGTCAATATCAAAACTTACATGCACATATTCAGGAAGTGCTTCAATTACTTTTTTGCATATCACTCTCCAATTTGCACCTTCGTACTGACTCTTTCTAACATCAGCATAAGTAAAAACATTTACTCTTTTTTTGTTCGCTAAAGCAAATACCTGCTCTTCTGCACAATAATCACGAATACCAAGTTGCACCAATTTCGACACTTGCTTTATTTGAAGGGCATTGTACATAATTGAAGCATGAGAATAAGTAAAACCTTCATACGCATTACGCAAATCCATATGCGCATCAATCTGAAGTATTCCAAAGTTTTTATATTTCTTCGCTAACGCATTAAAAAAACCTAATGGCGTGCTGTGATCACCACCCACCATTCCTACAAGCTTACCAAGATCTAACCATTTAGTAACTTCAGCTTCTACTTCACTTATCATTATAGCACTTGCCTCATTTACTTTTGTCTGAATAGCTTTAAGCTTCGCGTCTTTTTCAGGAGACTTTCCGTCAGCAAAAGCAGCAATAATTTTAGCAGCTGATTTCTTAGCCAATTTACTTTTCTTATATAAAGCTTTTGGTATCGCCGTCATTGCAATTCCTTGCTTCCATAATTCAGGAAATTCGCTATGATATAAATCTACTTGAGCGGAAGCTTCTAAAATCGCCTCCGGACCATCTGAAGTACCACCACCATAACTTACCGTTGCTTCCCAAGGAACAGGAACCAATACGATAGAAGACTCTTCAGTTGAAAATGGCAAGCCAAAAACATTAGCCCCTTTTAATCCAGGACTATTAGGATCAAAATTTTTCAGTTTTAACACTTTAGAGGAAACAGTGCTTGATTTTTTATTTTTCGCGGTAGCCATATATTTAATTTATACTACGAAGATAGCAAGTAAATAAATGAACAAAAAATGAGGCTATTTACTCTTCTTTACGGAGAACGAAAAAGTAGTCCCCTTCCCTACTTCACTAGCCACACTAATATATTGATGGTGGGCTTCAATAATATGCTTAACAATCGCTAATCCAAGTCCAGTACCACCCTGCTCGCGCGACCTACTTTTATCAACCCGATAAAAACGTTCGAACAAACGCGATAAATGATGCTTTTCGATACCAATCCCATTGTCTTCAACATCCACTATGATTTTATCATCACCATCGGCATAACGTATTTCGGTTTGTCCATCAGCCTTGCCGTACTTAATAGAATTCACCATTAAATTCACAAGCACTTGACGAATTAAATCCCGATCACCAAAAACATATTGCGGTTTATCTAAATCTGCATTAAGAACTAAATTTACTTTTTTCTCTTTAGCTTGTAGCTCCAACGATTCGATAACGTCTTTTGTTAAATCAAGCATATCGAAAGTACGCATCTCCACAATCAACTCCCCTGCTTCTAACTTCGAAATTGATTCTAAGTCATCTACCATAGCTATCAAACGATCGATACTCTTACTTGCCTTATTAAGATAGAGAATGTTTACTTCAGCATCATCAATTCCTCCGTCTATTAAAGTGTGAACATATCCTTGTGCCGAAAAAATTGGAGTTTTAAGTTCGTGAGAAACATTGCTTAAAAACTCTCTTCTATAAACTTCAACTTGCTTTAGTTGATCGATTTCTTCACGCGACTCATTGCTCCAGTCAACTAAAATTCGATTTATTTCAGAAGTAATATCACGTTCCTTTTCTTCAAAAGCTCGAATTGGCTCGTTTGGATTCTTTAAGCGAATGATGTGCTTGTAAATTTGATAGAGATTTGAAAAAATGTATTTCCCGTATAAAACTCTAAATGTTAGACCGCAAACAGAGAAAACAATAATAAATGAAACTAAATAAAAATATCCAGGAGGATTAACTTTTGCTATTGACAACATTGCAAACTCCAACAATGTTAGCACAGCGGCCATCACTATTGAAGTAATTAATGCTATTTGAGTAGGATTGACTCGTTTCATTTCTATTAGACGAAAATAAGGAATTAAATGAAACGCAATCTTAATTACATATCAAACTTATATCCAATACCCTTAATGGTTTTAATTGAATCGTCGCCCAATTTTTCACGAATCTTTCGAATGTGTACATCAATAGTACGATCTCCAACTATTATATCGGTACCCCATACTCTTGACAAAATATCTTCTCTGGTAAAAACTTTTCCAGGCTTTGATGTAAGTAATGACAATAATTCAAATTCTTTTCTTGGCAGCGAAATCGCCTCTTCGCCTTTGTAAACCAAATAACTTTCGCGATCGATTCTTATGTTTCCTATTTGAACAGTTGATGAAGCCGCAGGAGTATTTCCGTTTGAACGTCGCAAAAGTGCTTTTATTCTACTAATCATTATCCTTGGCTTTATTGGCTTACTGATATAGTCATCAGCACCAACATCAAACCCTGCTAATTGAGAATATTCTTCATTCCGAGCAGTTAAAAAAGTAATAATGGTATGTTCTAACTCTGGCAAATCACGCATCGTTCTACAAGCTTCTATCCCATCCATTACTGGCATCATAATATCAAGAATTACTAATTGAGGCTTTTCTCGTTTGGCAATATCAACAGCTTCCCGCCCATTCTTGGCTAACAAAACACTGTAGCCTTCTTTCTTCAGGTTGTAGTCCATGAACTCCAGAATATCTGGTTCATCATCTACTAACAAAATTTTAATTGTTGAATTATCCATTTAGTTTTAATTCTCAGCTCAAAGATCGTTACCACGTATTACCAAATTGTTAATTGTGCATTAAGCGATTCATATTTTTTTATTCCAAAAGGTGCTTATGTCAATTCCATTACAATATTACAAATATACTTCGAATTGAAGCTTTTTATTTCACAAGCAAACTTACGGTCTTAACATTTTGATAAAGTTAAAGTAATAAAGAATTAGGATTGTAATTAGTCCTTTGCATTGGAAATCAGAAACCAATGAAAAAGCACATTATCTTTACCTTAATTATTTGTTTAGCAATTGTTTACAATTCGCTAGCACAAACAGGAAGCATCGAAGGCATCCTTACCGATAGCCAAAGTAGTGAAACATTAATCGGTGCAAATGTGATTATTAAAGGCACTACTTCGGGATCAGTTACCGATATCGACGGAAAGTTTTTAATTACAAACTTAAAACCTGGTAATTATTCTTTAGTTCTTTCTTATGTTGGCTATACCAATCAAACAATCGAAGCGGTCGCTGTATCGGAAGGAAAAAAGACAAACATCAACATAAAATTAATTTCTAACGTAAAGCTTTTAAAAGAAACAAGCGTAACCACTACTCGTATAACTCATACCGAAAATGCTGTTTTAGCTGAAATGAGGCAAGCTGAACAAGTAATGGTAGGTGTTTCAAGCCAGCAGATAGGAAAAACGCAAGATAAAAACGCAACAGAAGTAATTCGTCGTTTGCCAGGAGTTACGGTTATTGAAGATCGATTTATAATGATTCGTGGGCTAAGTGAGAGATATAATGCGGTACTTTTAAATGATGCATTAGCACCTAGTGTAGAATCAGATAAAAAAGCTTTTTCATTTGATTTGATTCCGAGTAGTATGATAGATCGTATTCTTATCTATAAATCAGGTGCGCCCGAACTTCCGGGTGAATTTGCGGGAGGAGCCATAAAAATTTACACTAAAAATTTTCCTGACAAAGATTATATCACTGCTAGTTATGGAATCGGTGTGCGTTCGGGAACTACGCTCAATAGCTTTTATCAGTCGGCTGGAAAATCGAGCGATTGGATGGGTGTTGACAATGGCAACAGAGATTTACCAAATTGGTTTCCTTCAAGTATTGCTGGCTTAACAACTGACCAACAAGTTGCCTTAGCGAAGGAATTACCAAACGCATGGATTGCTAAACAAAATTCAGCACCAATCGATCAGAAATTTAATTTCGGTTTTGCGAAATCATTTTCAATAGGCAAAATAAAATCGGCGAACATTACCAACATCAATTATTCTACTTCGTATGAAAATAGAGTTGCTCAAAACTTTAATTACAATGCTTACAATATTGAACAACAAAAAAGCGACACCATCTATTCTTACAACGATAACACGTACTCGAAAAAAATTAATTGGAGCGTAATGCATAATTGGGCGTTTCAAATATCAAGTAAAACTAAAATTGAATTCAGAAATTTATTTAATCAAACAGGTAATAATAGCACGGCGATTAGATCTGGTGAAAATTTTGAAGAAGGTAATTTAGTAAAAAATTATGCTTTTAGATATAACGAAAGAAGTATTTATTCGGGACAACTTTCAGGAACGCATCACTTAAATCAGGAACGCACTAAAATCAATTGGAACCTAGGTTATTCATTAACAAGAAGCAAAGAACCTGATTACAGAAGATTACGTACGTTCAATTCAATTTACGATAATGACACTTCTTATGTTGTTCAAATTAACACAACGGCTTCGCAACAAGATGCAGGTAGATTCTATTCGATTTTGAACGAAGATATCGGAATGGCATCTGCTGATATTGAACAAGACCTTTATTCAATTAATGAGATAAGGAAAATAAAATTAAAAGCAGGATTTTATGCTGAATCAAAAACAAGATCATTTAGCGCGCGTTGGATGTCGTACAAAAGAGCCAGCTTCGATAATTTCGACTACTCATTATTATACCTACCCATTGACCAAGTTTTTTCTACACAAAATATAAACGACAGTACTGGATTTAAAATTGACGAAGGCACGAATGCAACGGATCAATACACGGCAGATAATTTTTTAACGGCGGGGTATGTAAGTATTAGTTGGCCGATCTCCGAGAACATAAATGCAAGCGGAGGCCTTCGTATAGAAAACAACCAACAGCATTTAAATTCGAAAAACAATAACGGAAATAAAATCGAAGTCAATAATCCTACAACAAAACTATTGCCGTCAATAAACTTCACATATAACTTAAATTCGAAATCATTAATTCGTTTAGCTTACGCAAGAACTCTTAACCGACCAGAATTTAGAGAACTAGCTCCTTATGCGTATTACGATTTTATTTTCAACAACGTATTAAAAGGCAATACTTCACTTAAAACTCCTGATATTGATAATATCGATGCTCGTTGGGAATTTTATCCAGGAATCGGTGAGTTAATTTCTGCAGGTGTATTTTACAAAGTATTCACTAACCCCATCGAACAATACTTTGAACCAGGTGCCGGATCAGGAGGAACAAGAAATTTCATTTTCAATAATGCTCAAAAAGCAACCAGCTATGGAATTGAATTAGACATTAAAAAATCATTAGAACCTATCTTTAAAACAGGTTTTTTTAGCAGACTTGCAATTGGAGCGAATACCTCTTTAATAAAAAGCAATGTCAACTTAGGAGATCAAGCTGTAGGACAAAAAAGTAATCGTCCGATGATGGGACAATCGCCTTACACTGTAAATGCAGGAGTATATTATACAAATGAAGAAAATGGACTTCAATGCAACTTACTCTACAACATTGTAGGAAAAAGAGTGTATGCTGTTGGAACAGTTGGAACCCCTGACGTATATGAACTATCTAGAAACTCCATTGACTTTTCGATTTCAAAGAAAATTGGGAAATTTATTGAAATCAAAGCAGGAGCCCAAGATATTTTAAATGAAGCTTTTCGTCTTAGACAAGACTCAAATGAAGACGGCGTCATTAATAATTCAGACGAAACAATCATGAGCTATAAAAGAGGCAGTTTATTTTCTTTAGGTTTTTCGGTGAATTACTAAACGCTATCAGCATAAATTCAAAAGGCGAATGTTAATTTCATTCGCCTTTTTTTATTCTTAACAATTCGTTTAAATATCATTAACAATACATTGATGTTGCGGAATTAATCTTGCACTATCAGAAACAACAATTAAAAAAACTAAGTCATGAAATCATTTCATTTCAGAAAAACAATTACAGCATTATCAATTGCCGTATTGGCGGCATCAACTGTATTTACAGGATGCAAAAAAGACAATGAAGACACAACCACTCCTATAGTATCAGGACAAGAAATCTCTATTCAAGATAGTATTACAACGAATACTACTTGGACAGCAAACAACAAATACATACTTAATGGATTTGTTTATGTTACAAACGGAGCTACACTTACAATCGAAGCAGGAACTATTATTAAAGGAGAAAAAACGTCTAAGGGAACATTAATTATTAAACGCGGTGCTAAAATCATGGCAACCGGAACTTCAACTAATCCAATTATTTTCACATCAGCACAACCAAAAGGTTCACGTGCTCCTGGCGATTGGGGTGGTGTTATCGTTTGCGGAAATGCACCAGTAAATTTAGCAGGTGGGCAAGGACTTATTGAAGGTGGACCTGATGCTTACTATGGAGGAAATGATGCCGCTGACAATTCAGGTAAAATTCAATATGTACGTATCGAATTTGCAGGTGTGGCTTTACAACCTAACCAAGAAATCAACGGATTAACTTTAGGTGGTGTTGGTAATGGAACAACAATCGATCACGTTCAAGTTTCTTACGGCGGCGACGATGCATTCGAAATGTTTGGAGGAACAGTTAACATGAATCATCTGGTAACATTCAAAACAACGGACGATGATTTAGATACTGATAATGGATTTAGCGGAAAAGTTCAATTTGCAGTGGTGTTACGTGATCCAAATATTGCCGATGTATCAGGATCAAATGCATTCGAATCAGATAATGATGCTTCAGGAACAACAACTACACCATATACTAATCCCGTATTTTGTAACATCAGCGTTTTCGGACCGAAATCAGATACCGCAAACGCAGTAAACGGAAACTTTAAGCGCGGTGCTCATATTAGAAGAAGTTCAAAAGCGTGCATTTACAACTCTTTAATCAGCGGCTTCCCAGTTGGATTATTAGTTGACGGAGCAAATTCGGAAACAAATGCAACGAATGATGCATTACAAATTAGAAATACAATTATTTCTGGCTGCAACACGCCATTAGGAGTTGCTTCAGGAAGCACTTTCGATATCGCAACTTGGTTCAATAATGCGGCCTATGGTAACTCAATCCAGTATTCAAACTCGAACTTGGCGAACGATCCTTATAACTTAATAACCCCTGATTTCTTACCAAAAACAGGATCTCCACTACTTTCCGGTGCCGATTTTAGTGCTACTAACCTATCTGGATTAACAATTACATCATATAGAGGAGCATTCAACACAACAAATTGGACATCAGGCTGGGCAAACTTTAACCCTCAAAATACTGATTATTAAATATTTCTGCTTTTACTCCAAAAAAGGCTTCCCCATTGGGGAGGCTTTTTTTTGCACTTAACATTAACATAACATTTGCGTAATCTACCGTTAACAATTTCTTAATCGCTTTGCAGTGGAAAAAAGCAACTTCAATGCAAAAATCATCACTAATCATTGCCAAAGGAATATTTGTATTCATGGCCGCCATGTTAACGCTGAATGCACATGCTCAGCAAACTGATTCAACCCAAACCGACACCACGGTGGTTGAAGAGTCTTCTAATTCTTTTTCTGCAATAGAACTCGAACCAGAAGATACTACCCAACAAACTATCGGAAAAATGTATTGCGATATTGAACTCTTAAAAAGATTTCAACTTTCGGGATATATTCAAACTCAATTTCAATGGGCAGATTCATCAGGCATTGCGTCAGCAGCAGGCGGTAACTTTAGCACGGGAGTAGACAAACGTTTTTCAGTAAGAAGAGGTCGTTTAAAAGTAACATACGATAAATATTTCAGCAAAGTTGTTTTCCAAACAGACATGACCGAAAGAGGGCTTCGCATAGTAGAAGCATATGCCAGTGTAACAGAAGAAAGATTTTACTGGGCAACAATAACCGCGGGTATTTTCAATCGTCCATTTGGATATGAAATTGAATACACCTCAAATATGCGCGAGGCTCCTGAAAGAGGTCGCATGTCGGGAAACTTATTTCCGAATGAAAGAGATCTAGGAGCTAAACTTACGCTTCAAGGACCAAAATTCGGAATTTGGAATTGGCTAAAACTTGATGTAGCAATGGTAACAGGCGTTGGTTCTCCTGATGCTAACTCAGGAATTTCTGACTACGACAAAAGAAAAGATTTAATAACCCACTTAACAGTAAATCGTGCTAACAGAAACGAAGATATTAAATACGGTTTTGGACTATCATATTATGATGGTGGAGTTGTTTTTAATAGTGATTCATCTTATGTACTTTTTACCGATAGCTCAGGAATAAAAACATTTCATGTTGATTCGGTGGCTCCCGATAGTTATGCTCCACGAAAATATTATGGATTAGATGCTCAACTACAAAAAGATTTCAAATGGGGAATATTTACACTGAAAGTTGAATATATTCAAGGAACACACTCCAGTCAATATTTAACAACAAAATCATACCAATCGAAGCCAACTGCACCCGTGTACATTAGAAAATTCAATGGAGCCTATATTGAATTAGCACAAAACTTTAATCGCCCAATTTCAGATAACAAATTCTTGAACACAATTTATTCTATCATCCCTGGACAAATAGTTATTAAATACGACTGGTACGACCCAAATACAGAAGTTAAAGGGGATGACATTGGAAAAGATGTAAAAACCGGAACAGCAGGCAGGATAGTTACAAATGCAACTGATTTACGATATGATACATTTGGGTTTGGTGTTGCTTACTTTTTAAGTAATAATGCAAAAATTCTTGCTTATTATGATACCGTAAAAAATGAAACATCAAAAAACCTTAAAGACTACACAAAGGATTTAAAAGACAACGTACTAACTTTGCGACTTCAATATAAATTCTAAAATTAAAA
>CAIRUC010000040.1 GCA_903881665.1 uncultured Bacteroidota bacterium
AAGTAGCTAATTAAAATAACGATAGATAAAGACGGGGTAAATAAAAATCGCTCAGAAAAGTTAGCGCTGTTAATAAACATAATATTTGAAGTGGGTAAAATACTGCCCAGATAAAATAAAACACAAAATGAAATAATGGAATCTCTTTTTGCAAAATAAAACACAGAAATAATTAGTAATAGATAAATTATTATTCCTGTAATTACGTATAGGTTGTTAAATCCGGTAACATAAACTTGTTGACATGAATAATCCCAAGATAAAGGATACGGTAATATCAACATTTTAATATTCAAATAGAGTATTAATAATCGAGTAGCAATTTGCTCACTCATCGATGTAGCGGCATTAAGTACATTGTCTAAAATTAGCAAGGGAGCTTGACCGGTACTTTGTTGAATGATTGCTTTGCGGAGTAATAAAAAAGTAATAATGGAAATGGATAATGGAATAATGGAAGCAAAGGTGCTTTTTATATCTCCTTGCTTTAAAAGATAGTACGATAATGGCAAAATACCTAAAAACATGACCGCACTTTCTTTGCATAGCATCGATAAAAAGAATAATATAGAGGAAATAAACAAATATTTTTTGTGGTTAATCCGCTCTTGATGGGCCATTAAATAATATTGCCAACACCATAAGCCGAAAAGTGCAGCTAATAATTCGTCTCTGCTTTTAATATTTGATACTACTTCTACATGAAGAGGATGCGTTGCGTAAATTAGTGTGATGATTGTTAATAATATGTAATTGTATTCGGTGAATAGTAAACTTAAAACATTAAATAACAGCATTAATAAAATACCATAAATTACTAAGTTTATTAAATGTGACATTGCAGGGTTATTGCCCCATAATTGATGCTCTAATGCAAAACTTAAAATAGGTAAGGGGCGATAGGGTTGGTTGCTAGTGAATGCATTATTATTGCCTAAGCTAGTGGTAGTGAAAATGGAAACGATACTTTTTAATCCTCTTTGAACAAGTGTGTTTTGAGTATAAAAAGATTCATCATCTAAAGCGAAATCGAATGAAAGTGTTTGTCCGTAAAGCAGAACAGATAAAACAATAATGATTGCTTTATATAAATTAGGACTCGGTTTATTTATCCTCGATTTTTCTGTGTTATTATGGGTTTTCACATTCATGTTTACCAAATCATTTCAAAAGTAAATGTATTCGATTTTTTCTCTGATTTTTACAAATTAGTAGGTTGTTTAGAAAAAGCTATTTACATGTAATTGTGAATAGGTTTTGATTTTAATTAGCAATGAAATTATTTTAAGCTCTATAATTATAACGAGCATCAATACAAGTAATTTTGTAATGAATTGAATTATAGATGTTTGATGCGTTATAAAATGCAAAAAAACTATATTGTTTGCTTGTTCTATTGTATTTATGCCCTAGAATAATTTTTTTTTTACTTTTGATCCTTACATAGTACTATCCTGAACCTATAAAATTCAAATTGAATGATAAGAAAATCAACACTATTATTTATTCTTCTGTTTTCCATCTTACTTCCTACGAAATCAATTGCACAATGGAGTACCGCTTCACTTAGTTCTGGACGAAGTAAGTTAGCGGCAGCATCGTATGGTAATCGTGCCATATTTGCTGGTGGTATTGGTTTAACAACTATTCTTCAATCGGGAGCTGAATCCTACAATGCAACTACAGGAGTTTGGTCAAATACCTCCATTTCGCAAGGACGAACTTTTTTATCGGCGGCTGGTGCTAACAATAAAATTGCGTTTGCTGGTGGCTCAGATGATTGGATTTTATCTGTATTTACAAAAGTGGATATCTACAATGTCTTAACTTCTACTTGGACTACTTCTAATTTGTCAATTGCTCGCGATCATATGGCAGCTGCTGGTGCAGGAACAAAAATTCTTTTTGCGGGGGGAATGTTTTCAGGAGCGGGACAAATTTTTAATAAGGTAGATATTTTAGAAACTACTGTTAACACTTGGACTGCTTCAGCATTGTCAGTGCCGCGTTATAATTTATGTGGTGCTGCAGCTGGTAATAAAGTGGTTTTTGCAGGAGGACAAGATATTAACGGGGCTTTTTTAAATGCAGTTGATATCTATGATATTACTACTGGTCTTTGGGTAACGAGTACATTAAGTATTCCACGAGCTAAATTAACAGCTAGCGCTCATGGGGATAAAATTTATTTTGCAGGAGGAGAGATTTCAAACGGTGTTGTTACAAATAGAATAGATATTTATGATGTTGTTTTGGGTACTTGGACAATTGATTCGCTTTCGCTTTCTCGTTCAAATCTTTGTTCGGCAACTGTTGGTGATTTTGTGTTGTTTGCTGCGGGAAATAATGGCCCTGTGACTGCTTCATATAAGCGTGTAGATATTTTAAATACACTTACAAATACTTGGAGTATTGATTCATTAACAACAGCCCGAACATTTACTGCAGCGACATCCGTTGGAAATAAATTCATGATAGGTGGAGGGTTAACTACATTAAATGGAGCACCATTAAATTCTATTGAAATTTATACTGTTACAAGTACAGGTTTACACCAAGAAATTAATAATATTTCGGCCTTTACATTAATGCCGAATCCTGCACATAATAACGTAACGATTTCATTACATACTATTCCCGATAATGGGATTGTAGAGTTGTATAATTTATTGGGAGAAAAAGTACAGGAAACGATCGTTGAAAATGTGATCGATCGTGATGCTGAAAATACAACTACTCTTAAATTGGAAAATTTAACTAAAGGAATTTATCTCGTAAAGTTAAATTCAAAAGGTTCAATATATACTCAAAAACTTATGGTAGATTAAGTAATAAGGATTATTTGTTGTTATGCAACAATTTATGATACTGCATTCCTATAACGTCCGGACTGTTTTTGGCTTCAATGTCGGAAATAGCCCGGTTTTTTATTTCTTGTAAATTGTAATCGCCATTTACCAGCGCATCTATTTTATGGGCAAGATCTTTTGCATTTGTACATTCAAATAAAAATCCATTTTTTCTGTTAATAATAATGTCTGTGTTGGGAGAAAGGTCTGAGGCAATTACAACCATTGGGAAACTCATTGTCATAAGTAGCACTCCACTTTGATAAATATAACGGTAAGGAAGCACAATGCTTTCTGAAATTGTGAATAATAGATCTCTTTCGTAATCGCTAATATGACGAATAATAGGAATTACCTTATCTTCTAGATTATTTGAATCGATTAGGGATTGATACTTTTCCCATTTTTCGCCTCTCAGTTTTCCTGCAATAACTAGTTTAAAGGTAGTTTGACAATAGCTTATTGCTTCTAGTAAAACATCAACCCCTTTCGATTTTTTTATCTGCCCGAAAAATAAAATTATTTTATCGCCATTTGTAATAGCATTTAATAATTTACCATTAAGTTGAGCAAAAGCATTTGTGTTGTTTTTTATTTCATTTTTCAATGCTGTGTTTGAATGATAATGACTAAACAACGTAATAAAATTAACATGCGGAATTATAGCGGTACTTTGCAAAGCCTTTTTACTAATTTGTTTTGAAATTTCTTCTTTACAAAATTGATTATGTACTACCCGAATATCAGGTAGAGTGCTAATTACTGTCTTTCTTAAAAATGCGATTGAAAATGTATCTAAGCTTTCAATATCATGAACAATAGCAAGCAGCTTAAAGCCCATTAACTTTGCTAATGCGAATGTAAATAAATCGAATGCGCCCGCTCGAAATACATGCAGAATTATCCAATCAACTTTTTCTTTTTTTGCATCAGTTAAACTTTTAATAAATCCAAGAATATTACTTGCAATAGCGCTAAATTTCGATACGCCTACATTATGAAAATATTTTTTGTAAGAAATAAGTTGGTCTTCGTAATTGAAATTAGAATATAAATAGCAATGATCACCCGCATTTTTTAATCCGCTAAGAAGTGAAATGTCATAATGATCAATGCCAGCTTTACTTCCTACGGGGTCAATTATTGCAATTTTCATTGAATTACAAATACGCTTATTTATTTTTCGAGAAATAATTAGTAATCATGTATTGCCATATATCAGCATCATGACCGGAATTTTTCAATTTCCAATCGGCCGGCGCCTCATTAGGGTTTTTAACTTCCATAAACGGATTCCAAAAATCGTAATCAGGTTGATATGCGAAGTATGTCCAGCTCCATCCATTCTTGCTCATAATATCTGCGCAATCTTTCACCCATTGATTACCGTTGGGAGCCCATCGAACAGCTTGAAATTCTCCAATGTAAACTAACGCGCCTGTTTTATTTTCAAAATTCTTTAAGTACGACATGCTTTTATCAAGAGCGTCTTTGTCCCAGTTTTTACCAGCTATAATACCTGGATAGGCAACGGGCCTTGGTCGTTTTTTAATTCCTTGATGTGTAAATTGATTTGGTAAATACATATGAGCACCGTAAATAATTTTAGGATCATTTAAATTGAAGCCCGTAAATTTAGCATAATTTGAAGGTCTGCCCCAAGGCCCTGGCGTTACTAAGAAATACCGCTGTTGATCATGTTTTCTAATTACATTCAACGTTGATTTAAAGAAGTTTTCTAATCCTGGAGGCACTGATGCCTTGTCGCCATCACCTTCGTCTACTGCAGGCTCACCAATTACTTCGTAAGCACTTAATTCGTCACCTCTATCTTTATAGCGCTTTGCAATTAAATCCACCATTTTATAGGTGCTGTCGATATATGATTTGTTGGTCCAGAAGTCAGCTGATTTATCATCAACACCATTAGAAGGATCTAAAACTAAATAGTTAAAAGCAACAATACTTGTCATGTTGTATTTTTTACATTCATCTAGTATTTTATCGACCCAATCAAGTTCATCGTAAAAGGCTTTAGTAGGATTAATTTTTTCTCTTTCCGAACGTTTAGGCGATTTTATTTGTATACGAATAAAATTAACACCTATTGAATTTAGGTATTCAATATCTTTAAAATCGGCATGCGCAGATGGCATACATACTCCTCTCCATGGCCAATTTTTAGGTAACTTTTTTTTTGCTGGATCTGATAATGGATTTGCACTAGTTACACCTTTGGTCACAGTTGGGTTAGGGCCTTGTTTATTTCCTTTTGCATAATTCAAGCAAGCAGCAGATAATAATAATATTGCTGAGAAAATGAATAAGGTCGCGAGGGAAAGTTTTCCAGTTTTCATGTTTTTTGTTCGAGATTCAAAATTAGCAATTAAAAGACCAATAATGCATGTTTTTATTTCAAGATTCGCTGAATAAGAAAGTTTATTAGTCCTTTGGTTCGATTCCAATTTAAAGCTAGAGCCAATAATCCTTTAAAAGGAAGTAATATTGCATAACCTAATTTAGTTGCTACATTTTGTTTGGCTCCACTTAAACGATAATTAAGCTTTTGCATAATCATACTATTTACCTTTTCGCAAATAGCAATTTCTGCATTACTTAGTCCTCCGCGCTCCCATGCTCCAGATCGTGCTGCATCTACTCCCATTTTTGAGGGATCGTCCTTTTGTGTGGAGGATCCTACTTGTGGTACATGAAGCATATTTGATTCATAGGGGATCCTAGCATGAATGCAGACACTTTTTAAAACGTCTTCTGGTTTTGCTAATAAATCTTCGAAATGAATAGTAAGAATATTTTTATGATCGATGTTTATCGCTGATGTTACTGCATTTTTCCATAAACGTGAAATTACAAAAGGATGGTAGTTTGCCCAAACACGAAGTGATTCTTTTTTTGATACATAAGTTCCGCCCATTTTTCTACGCAAATGACGATTTTTTTGTGATAATAAAACATCACGCGGATCGCGAACAATGTGTATTACTTTTATATCATTAAATTTTTGAAAAAGCTGATTTAGTTTAAAAATATTTCCTGGTAAATCTTCACATGAAATACTCTTCCCATTTTCATATGTTTTATAGTTAACAAAATAACGATAAGCGTCCCATGCATCAACGTTTTCTTTGAAAAATAGGTTAGCAAGCGACGTTGCTTGTTCTACATATAATTCGGGAGACCTTTTATGATGAAACCCATTTAAAGATACGTCTAATAGCCAGCAAAATATTTTAATGGCTGTGTCTTTTTCAATAATTTCTAATTCTTTACCATGCGGTATGCAAGGTCCGAAGAGATGTAATTCAGGGAATGAAAACACCTTTGAATTCTTTCCAAGCATACGACCGAGCATTGTTGTGCCCGAACGACTATTTCCTACAATAAATATCATTTCGGCTTCACTCATTGTATGGATGGTTCTTCTTCATTTTCATTTTTATATCTGAAGTAATATATGATTCCGAAAAATACAGCAATAACGCCATAGAATTTTTGATTGGTGGCGGCAGTTAACATATCCGCAAATAAAAATATCAATACATATTGAGAAGCTACTAATAATGTTGCATGCTTCTTTCGTAAATGAAAATGATATTTTAATGCAAATAAAAACGGAAGGTAAAATACTAAAGTACCGATGATCCCATAAACATATAAGTTTCCTAATAATCCTACATCCGTAGGGTAAAAATATTTATTTATCATTCTAAATCCATCGTTCCAGCGCGTACTTAAAAAGCCGACTCCAATGGCTTGATGATCTTCAAATCCAGCAAGTGCAATTTTTGACTCTAAAAATCGAATATTAGTGGATGATTCGGCTACTTTCTCGCCTGTAAGCGTTTCAAAAGCTGTGGCATAAAGGTTTAAATTTTTGCTAAGAAAGTCGGGTGCCATAAAGGCTAGTACCGCAAAAACTACTATGATTCCAAAAGCACCAATAATGAACATTCTTATCATTCTAGACACGCTAAAGTTTAATAGGACATATAATCCTACCGTTCCTGCAATTGCAACTAATTGCGTTCGATCGAGTAAATAAACTAAGATGTAAAACAAACTAACAGTAACAGTAGCCCACCATTTATTTTCTTTTTTAATCCATACTTTGAAAAGAGAGTATAAAAATAATCCATAGATACAAGAATCCGGAAATTCATAACGGAATCCTTTATTAGGACTTAAAGTTACAAAGTCAGTATCAATGAAACGAGAGGGATTAACAAACATATAAAAGACCAAGAAAATAAATAGTAATATTTGAAGCGATCTAATAAAGTATTTTTCAAATCGTATTTCAGTAAGCCATTTTCTTTCTAATGCGGTTACGATAAAGTGAGCACAAAGCGCCATAAATACTTGTCGCTGGGCAAGGAACCCGTATATGGCTGGCTGCCCAAATACACGAGCAGCTTGTATGGCGCTAATTACTGGCATCAATATTAGCGGAAGCATAATTAGCGAAATCGTTTTTATTTTTTTCGTCTTAAATGCTCTTATCCATTCATATCCATAATGGATTACTAATATTCCTAAGAAAATTCCTGAGCTAACATCTACAATAGTGCGAGCAGGAATACGAACGAAACAAGCAAAAGCATTGGCATAAAATAAAAACCAAAGCAGCTGAAACATCAGTCCTTTTAATAGGGGGTTTATACTTTGGTTAATCATAAATTATTTTTTCCAATCAGAAAGGTCTAAATTAAGTGTTTTTTCGAGTTCTTCGATTTCGTTACTAAAGTGTGCAGTTAAAAGATTTTTTTCTGCTTCATTCGGCTTACTATAAGATGGTTTAGTAAGTATGTTTTTAAGTAATGAATGTATTCCTAATCGTTTTGCAAACTTTCGAAATTTTACTTTTAATGATCCAGACGGAATGGCTTTATCTAATACTCCTGTTCTTGCTTCATTGTTACGTTTAAGCGCAATCGATAAATCAGCTTTGGCGGGATCAACTCCTAAAAATAAATACACTTTTTTTAAAACTTCCTGAGGGTTGTTCCGATAATTATCATAGATGATAATATGTAATTGAGATTGATTAAATAGTTTTTGGTAGCGTTTAATTTGTTCATTATACAATCCTGCATGTAAAAATAGTGGGTTGTTTCCCCATAACGGATGCTGAATTTTAGCTGTTGATTCAAATGCATCTTTAAACGATGGATCTACTATTCCTAATCGTACTTCCATTAAAAAATGACTCCAAGACCTTTCTATAGGATTGCGCAAAATCATAATAATTTTTGCATTTGGTTTTGCCGTGTGAATATTTTCTGCAGCTTTCGTTGAATACAAATAACTCACACTAGCTTCACCGGTTACTTGAGTAGCTAATGCAGGGGCAAATAATGCACTATATAATTTTTCGTCGCGCAAATACGCTCTCCATCTCGAGTTTGGCATACCTGATTGGATCCAATCTTCAATATGATCTGCCTCTAACTTTTTTTTTAAATCAGTATTTAAATTCTTAGGCTCAATATCACTGCAAAAAAAATTGGGCTCTTTTAATGGCGACATATAAATATCGGGATGAGCATCCAACGCTTGTTGTAATGCGGTGGTGCCGGCTTTTGCTGCTCCTACTAAAAAGAAATCAGGTATATACATCATTGCAACCAATAAGGTAAATTAATGGCAGGTTGATTTTTTAATAACTCTTTCAATTGAAGATTGGGTGTTTCGTAGATTGCTTCAAGGTCTTTCAGGGCTTTATTGCTGATTAGTTCACTTTTATTTTTTTTCTTTTCATTAAACCCGTAATAAATCGATCGTAATGCACGTTTTAATTTTATATTCTTTCTCCAGAATGTTTCTGTATGATGATTCACCCACAAAGCAAAACGATGTATTAATCCAAGACGATAGTCAACTGTTCTGTTTTCGATTGTAAAGTCTTCTGGTTTGTAAATAGAAAAATCAATCCCTAGCCAAATACAAATTCTTTTCATTGTTCCTGGAGTATCTTTTGATAATTCGTCGAAAAATACGATTAATAAACGATCCCCAAAATGTTCTATCCATAGTGGAAGATATGTAGCGTAGTTTCCTTCTACTAATCCTTCCTTAATATGATCTGATTCATTGGTGGTTCTAACGCCCTTGTCAACAGGAACTGAAGTATTAATAAAGTTTTCAAGAGTTGTATCTGCTGGTATTTCAAGCTTTGTAAGGCAGTGTCGATAAAATGAAATAAATCGATCTGATGGTTCACGCAATATCATTATAACTTTAACGTTGACGCCTAACCGCTCATTTATCGTTTCAATAAGGGGCAATCCTCCGTATAAATAGGATGGAGTAGTTTCAAGAATATACTTTTCTCCTTTATGATTCTTAAAATGAGAACTATACGTCGCATCATCAGGAACCGATTGATGGTATCTAGAAGGTAATAAAAAGGCTAGTTCTTTTATTAATGAACCGCAAACATCCGGATGCATCGACAAATAGGTATGAAGAGAAGTGGTCCCCGCTTTATGTACACCACCTATAATTAAGTTGGGAAGATGATTGTTTGGATTCATTCTGAAAGTGGTTTAGTTAAGCCAAGAGGATAAATCTCTTCCTATTAATTGTTGAGTTTTAAGAATATTTTCGTGGAATTGCGCGAAAAGCCATGCGCGATCTGCATTGGACATTTTAGGAATTTTGCCTTCTTTGAAGAATAATGGTTTGATTTTATTTTGTATAACTATTGGCATCGCTCTGAAAATCTTCCGCTTTAATCCCGTTTGTGTAATAAATTTCATGAATCCTGCCGATTTAGGCAAGCGAGCCTCATTTTGTTTTTTGTGGAAGTCAATATCAACGGATGTGCCTAACTCCAAAAAGGTGAAAAGGTCTTTGGCTACCGCTTCAGGATTCTTTTTTAAATCATCATTCAAGTAAATTTTGATTTGATCTTTATCGAATATATCAGTAAATCGTTTTACTTGTTCGTAATACATGCCCATTTCATTATAACAATGAGAGATACACCAACCCTTTCTTTCTTTTTTTGAATCTACAATCAATTCTTCTTTGAAATCAAGTGTCGTTCTCCCATCTCTTACATTTGCTAAATAATGTGAATATGCCCTTTCTGCAGGATTGCGTAAAATCATAACAATTTTAGCATTAGGGTAAGTTGCTTTTATTTCTGCGGCAGCAACAGAAGAGAATAAATATCCATTACTGATTTCTCCAATGGCTTTTTCAGTAGTAACATTTTTAAATAATTGTAAGTACTGATTGAAATCTTCGATATACCATTCCCAAATTTTTCTTGTAAAATTTGTTTTTAAATAGTCCTCCAGATTTACATTTCTCGTTTTTAAATAGTGCTTGTATTCATCACTGAAATTCTCTTTGATGATATCTTTACTGAAGTAATGAGGCTCTTTTATAGGCGACATATACACTTCAGGATGATGTTCAAGAAAATCATATAAAGTAGTGGTGCCGCATTTTGCTGCTCCAATCACAAAAAAATTTGGTTCTTTTTTTAAAGTCGTCATTGCTTATCTTCCGCTCAGGTATTTTTATCTTTTACTTTAAATAGTTTGTCGATTCCTGGTAAATACATTGAAAATATCCCCATCGATTTTTTTGCGTATGCAACAGATACTAAATTCTGAAATATTTTGGCCGCAGTTGATGATATAGCGGCTCCAACAATTCCAATTTTAGGAATCAATATAAAGTTCAATAGAATGCTGCCCCCTGCGGCAATCATTATAATCCGGTTGTATTCTTTTTGTTTCCCCGACATTTGTAGCAAGATTCCAATTGATCCTGTTATGCTGTTCACAAAGTTACCAATTGAAAGGATCATAAGTGTTAAGGCAGCAGCTTTAAATGCCGGCCCGAAAAGCCCTAATATCCATTCAGGAAAAAGGCACAGCAAAATTGTGATGGGTAATGAAGTATAAAAAAGCAATTTCGTAGATCGAAATACAAACCCTTGCAGTCGTTTCATTTCTCCCTTGCTGTATAATTGAGCGAAGGTTGGTGCCAGAATAGCATTTACTGCTAATAATACAATAGCCGATAAAGTTGAAAGTTTATAGGCCATGTCATAAATACCAACTTCTTCTTCTGTTCTAAAAATTCCGAGAATAATGTTGTCGGTCCAACCAAGAATAAAAAAGATAGAGCCGGTAAGCATTAAAGGCATTGACTCTGCAATAACTGACTTAAATTCTGGAGTTGTAATTGTTTCAGCTTCTCCAATTTTACTGAACTTATGCCAGGTAGTGAAACTAAATACGCAAATAATAAGCGTGGTAATACTATATGCTTGAATTGCTCCGTATTCCATTTTTCCGTAGTAAAATACAACTAAAAGTACTGCCGCAATTAAGGGTTGTACAGCTTTAAAAATCATGAATCCAGTCATGTTTTTATATCCACGAAAGCCAGCACTATTTAATCCAATTATCACAAATGGAACAAATGCAAAACAGGTCATTCGTAAATCATCGGTAAGTTGGGGCTTACTAAAGAAAACGGTTGCTAACCATGGTGATGCAAGATACGTTACTATTGACCAAATGATGGCAGCAGTTAGCGTATAGCGAAGCGATTGAAGGTAAGTAGAGCGAACTATGTTTTTCCCTTCAGCAGTACTGTTGGCTGCTATAATTCTAGTAAGGCGATTGTCGAGGCCCATCTGCGAAAAGATGGCAAACAACTGCAAAATGGTAAATGAAAGTGTGAAGCTTCCTTGTTCTTTTGGCCCATACAGCCGTGCAATTACAAAAATGAAAATGTACTGCGTTAGCATCCCTCCGGCCCTGAGAATCAGTGCCCAAAAGCTTTTCTTTAGTAGGAAAGACCCATCGCCGTCGCCAGCGCCCAATTTACTTAGCAGTTTTTTTATCAATTTTACACCCCCTTGTAAACGAAAGGTTAAGAAAAGGCAAAGTAATTCATTATGTAATTTGCTTCTGACAAAAATTAAGTTTTAAGTAAACAATCAATTGTTAGGAAGATAGAGTGTGATTGCGCAAAATTTGACGATTATTAATACTTTTTTTAGATGTTTCAATTTATATTTTTTCGCTGTTTTGTTGATGTAAACTTAAAGTTGGGGTAAAATTTAAACCTATTTACAAGGCTAATTTTGTGCACTAGTTATGAAAACTATACTTACGTTATTATCGCTTACTTGCATTTTTCTTAGTGCACGAGCCCAAAAGGGATTGGAAAATATTTTTGTAGAGAAATATTATATCTCGGATTCTTCAGATTCAAAGGTAGGAATGGGAGGGTATTTACCCCCGAATTCTACTACCTATCGTATTTGGGTGGACATGAAACCGGGTTATAGTTTGCAAGCTGTATACGGCGTCAATGGCCACTCATTAATAATAGGTTCTTCAACCTATTTTTTTAATAATGAAATGGCTGGTGGATTATATGCAAACGATATTGAGCCTAAGCTTTTATCTAAGAATACGGTGATGCTGGATAGTTGGATTTCTGTTGGAGCAGGGTCAGATGGTCATACAGCTGTGCTAAAATCAAAAGATGTTGAGTACAATACCATAATTAATGCGGATAGTATATTACGAAATAATAACGCTGAAGCAGGAATACCGATCAATAAATTAGATGGTCTAAAAGCGGCGACGCCTCAAAGAGTTGTTACTGTATTTGGATTAGATCCAACTTCATTATATATGTTCGGGCATGCGAATTCTTTAAAACAAGGTGAAGAACTTTTAACAGAAAATGGATCGTGGGCTTCTTTTGGAGGTGCTTTCGGTGTTGATACTTCAAATTATGTACTAATTGCTCAAGTTACAACGAATGGAAATCTCTCTTTTGAGTTGAACTTGCAAATAGGTACTCCTTTGGGAGGATCAGAAAATTATGTAGCTAGAAATCCTAATGGAGCCGAATTTCAAATTCCTTCTTTAATTTACCCTCTATTAAAGAATAGTGATCCGGAGATTTCAATAAGTATGAAACCAAGTAAAAAGGCTTTTAAGGTTGGTGATAATATTTCTATTTCAGCAAAGGTCTTTGATCAAGATGGAGCGATCAGAAAAGTATCCTTTTTTGTTAATGGTGAAATGATGTCAGAGAAATTTTCTGATCCTTATACTATAAGTTGGAAGGCGATAACGGCTGGCAAGGTGAGATTAACTGCAGTTGCTTACGACGATAAAGGAGCTGAAAAAACTTCAAAAGCTATTTTATTGAACGTGACCAAATAGGTGTTTATGGTTGTATTTATTTAATGTCTAATGTTACTGAAATGTTACCAAATTATTTTGCGGTAATATTTTAGTAAATACGGCTTAACCCAAACGTAATGGTTTAGTAGATATTCAATAAAGATGATTGTTCAATTTTGGGGAGCAATTATAACTTGTTAAACACGTACTCTTTATTGATCATGAAAAAAATCTACTTATTAGTTAGTTTACTTACAACCTTTCAGTGTGCTACATTTGCGCAAAATGGCCTTGAAAATGTAATAGTTGAAAAGTATTATATTTCTGATGCTAATGACGCAAACGCTAATCTTGTTGGTGGTGTATTGCCTGTTGGCTCTGTTACGTACAGAATTTATGCTGATATGTTGCAGGGGTATAAATTTCAAGCTGCATATGGCGTTCCGGATCATGAGTTAAGAATAGAAACGACTACATTGTTTTGGAACAATGAAGATAGAGGCGCTACTTCTCCTACATTTAGTAAAGTTTCAGCTGCAAAAAATACTGTTATGCTTGATTCTTGGCTTTCGGTTGGTGCGGCTTGCAATGGTCAATATGGTATCATGAAAATGTATGATGATGGTGTTGCCAATGTCGTAAATAATTTTTCGCCGATGGTGTTGCAAAATAATGCATCGACAGCGGGTATTCCACTTACTGCTCAGGATGGATTTTTTGCTGGTTCTCCAGAGGCTGTAACTACAGTGGGTATTTCAACTGAAATTATGGTTTTTGATAGTCAAAACGATGGAACAAATGGACCTTTATTCTCTACCTATAATGGCTCTTGGGCTTCTTTGAATGGTTCTTTTGGACCTGATCCGGTAGATAATAAAGTGTTAATTGCTCAAATTACAACCGATGGAGTGCTTTCTTTTAAATTGAACATTCAAATTGGTACTCCAACTGGAGGTGTTGAAAATTATGTTGCGGATAGTCCTGTTGGAACAGAAATTCAAATGGCTAGTTTAACTTATTCTTCTACTGTTGGTCTTCAATCACCTAGTGCAAAAAGTAGCAGTGTAAGTGTGTATCCAAATCCTGCATCTGATATCGCGAATTTGAAAATATCTAATTTAAATAATGCAGAGGTTTCCTATAAAATTGTTGACTTAACAGGAAAAATGTTAATTCAAAAGACGGTAGGATTTGTTTCAGGAAGTGTAAATGAATCGATCAATGTTGCTTCACTATCTAGTGGACTTTATTTAGTAATAGCTAGTGTTGATGGAGTTCAATTAACTCAAAAATTAATTAAGAAGTAAAACAAAATAATAACGAGGAATTTGTGCTAATGGTACAAGTTCCTCGTTTTGTTTATATAAGTAGAAAATGAAAAGCCTATTATCATTTGTAATATTTGTGTTATTATTTACTTTGACTTCTCAAGGTCAAGGAATAGTACGTGGAAAGATTATTGATAAGTCTGGTGAAACACTTATTGGTGTTACCGTTATGCTAAAAAGTAATCACGCAATAGGAACGAGTTCTGATTTTGACGGAAATTATACTATTGATATTAAAACTCCTGGTGAGCAGGTTTTGGTTTTTTCTTATGTAAGTTATAAGTCGATAGAAATAACGGTTCATCCCATAAATGGAAATGTTGTATCTAAGGATGTTGTGATGGAATCTTCAGCAATGGAGTTTAAGCAAGTGGAGGTAGCTGCTAAAGCAGTAAAAGGGAAAGAGTATTATACTGAAATGGTAAAGAAAAATGCTGCAACTACTATCGATTATGTTTCTTCAGAAACGATGAAGAAAACAGGCGATGCAAGTGTTGTTGCTGCTGTTGCTAGAGTGTCTGGTGTATCAACAAATGGAGGATTCATTACCGTGCGTGGTATCGGTGATAGGTATGTGAAAACTTCGCTTAATGGTTCAATAATTCCAACATTAGATCCATTTACAAATAATATTAAACTTGATTTATTCCCATCAAGCTTAATTGATAATGTGTTTATCACTAAAACGGCTAGTCCTGATATCTCAGGCGATTGGGCAGGTGCTTTTTTATCGGTTGAGACCAAAGATTACCCTGATAAACTTAGCTTGAATATTGAGTCTTCTTTAGGTTATAATAGTCAATCAACATTTAAAACAATTGTTTCTTCTGAGCATAGTTCAACTGATTGGTTAGGATATGATAATGGGTTAAGAGATGTTGATCATACAAATTTTAATAGTGCAATTATTACCCCTACAACGTTTCAAGAATTTGTTTCGTTAGGATTAGGTAATTATTATTCTTCGCTAGGTGTTAATGGAGGTACTCCATGGAACGATACGTATTATAAATTAGGATTGATTCAGTTAGGTTTGTTAGCTCCAGGTCAAATTAATGATGTTGATGCTTTTAATGCAGCGAAACTAGCGTATTTAAATGGTCCTTATAAGTCAAATGCTTTTAGTATTTTAAATGCCGGAGTGCCTTCTACAGGAGCTCAATTTTCTAATAGCTGGAATACGATTGCAAAAAAAGCGCCATTGAATTTTAGTCAAAGTTTTTCAATTGGAAATCAAACTATGTTGTTTGGTAAACCATTGGGTTTTATTGTTGGTTTAAGATATAATTCTTCAGTAGTAAATGATCCAAGTTCTGTTTCTAATAGAGCTGCTGTTGCAGATGACGGGACTGGAAATTTGGTGAATACAGTTTCTAGTTCTGTTAAACAGGAAGTGTCTCGGGAAACAAATGGCTGGAGCGCACTTTTTAATTTAGCGTATAAGTACGATAAAAATAATAGTTTATCGTTGATGTTTATGCCAAACTACATTGGAGTGAATAACGTTCGTAGCTCGATTGACGATAGAGAACCCGCAAATTATGTGATTACGAAAAGTCAGTTTTATGAGCAACGTCGCCAACTGATTTATCAATTGAAGTCGGAAAATTATATCCCGAGATTAAAAATGAAAGTGGAGGGCAATGCTTCCTATACAAATGGAAATAGTTCGGCTCCCGATTTTAAAAACGTACAGTATTATAAAGATCCAATTACTAATACGTTTCAAATTGGAGGAACCATTGGCGATGGCATTCATAGATATTATCGCTATTTATCCGATGATTTATTTGATTCAAGAATTTTTGTCGAATTTCCTATAGGAAATATGCCGGGCTTAACTCGCAAATTTAAAGTGGGCGGTTCATATTCTTATAACTATAAAGAAAGTGATCAATATGATTATGAAGTAAATTTTGGTCCCGCCGCTAAAAATTTAAACAATGAAGATTTGAATTCTTATTTCAATGTTAACTCTTTTGGTATTCAAACTTCAACTTCGGTAGGTGGTGTTACAAATTCTACGTTGCAAAACTACTACACTAATGACTTAAGCCCGGCAAATCATACGTTTGGGCGTAGCAATATTTATGCTGGATATGTAATGAGTGATTATACAATTACTGAGCGATTACGTGCTTGCGGTGGCGTAAGAATTGAACAAGCTAATATTTATACGGATGTTGTGAAGTTTGATTCTTTAAACTTGCCCGCAAACGATCCCCGTAGAGATTATAAGGAAGGATTCCCAGCTGCAAATCCCGGTAAATTGGATGAGTTAAGTATTTTGCCTAGCGTAAATATGGTATATAAACTGCGTTTTGATGAAGAGGCTCCGCTGAATTTACGACTTAATTACAGTTGGTCAGTGGCTCGACCTAGTATACGAGAATTATCTGATGTTGCTGCTTTTGATTATGAGTATAGAGCTTTCGTGTTTGGGAATTCTGATTTGAAAATGGTCAAAATAAAAAATTATGATTTGAGAATTGAAAATTATTTTAAATCGGGTGATAATATTTCATTAAGCTTGTTTTATAAGGATTTTATAAATCATATTGAATTGGTTAATTCTGCGGGCATAAGCTGGCAAAATGTAGATAAGTCAAAAGTGATGGGTGTTGAGTTGGAGGGAAGAAAGAAAATAAATCAACACTTCGAATTTCGTGCGAATGTAACGTTAGCAAAATCGGCAACTGAATTTGTTAGAACTAGAATGGAAGTTACAGGTGGTGTAAAAACATTTATTCCTCAAGATACTATTTCACGCCCAATGTTCGGACAAGCTCCTTATGTGATTAATGGAATATTATCCTATGCAGCAGATAGTATTGGATTAAATGTTTCTTTAACTTATAATGTACAAGGTCCTCGATTAGTTGTGGCCGCCGATATTAAAGAAGTGCCGGATATTTATGAACTGCCTCGTAATATTTTCGACATTAAACTTTCAAAAAAAGTTGGCGATCATTTCGGAGTGTCTTTTACAGTGAAAGATATTTTAAATACACCCGTGCGCCGTTCATATAGCTATGATGAAGGATATATCTTGGATTACGATAAATATACCTACGGAACTAATTATATTATTAGCTTAAACTATAAACTGTAACTACTAAAAATGAAAAATATACTATTTCTTTTAATCTTAATTTCTACTTTGTTTTCTGCAAAAGGCTATTGCCAAATAGAAAGTGTTGTTGTAGAAAAATATTACTACTCTGACGCGAATGATTCAGCAGATACCGACGGCGGATTTTTGCCAATAGGATCAATTACGTATCGTGTATTTGTTGACCTTGTAAAAGGAAGTTCAATTACAAAAATTTATGGTGATTCTGCGCACATGTTAAAATTCTTTAGCGCTACTCCTTTTTTCAATAATACAGATAGAGGTAAAAGTTATGGATACGAAATTGATAATACAAAGCTGGGTAAAAATACTGTAGCATTGGATTCATGGATATCGTTGGGTGCTGCATCAAAAAAACATCTAGGAATTCCAAAGGCAGATGATCCCGATAGTTCAATAGTGGGAGGAATTTATAACGATGGAGGAAGTCAAGGGAATACTCCTGGACTAATTAGTAATGGTAGTTCATTAGCAGGAATTCCAGTAACTGATAAAGATGGCTTGGTGCAAGTGCTTGCTATCCCAACAAATTATTTTCCTTCAGGCGATTTCCCGTTAATGTCTACTTTAGATACAAGCATTTTTGGAGATAATTCAAAGACGTATTTCGAAAGTCATAACGCAACTTTACAATGTTCGGGAGCTGCCGGATTTGATTCGTTGAATAAAGTGTTAGTCGCGCAGTTAACAACTATTGATGATATTAATTTCGAAATTAATTTGGAAGTCAAAGATTCATCAGGCAATCTAGTAAGATATATTGCTGTTGGTAATGATACTACGTATATACAAAATCAAGTACAAGTAACGGAAAGACTTTCCCCTTTTTTAAAATATCCACCTTCTTGCGGTTGTACTGACCCTTATTATCTAGAGTATAGTAATCAGTATGCCTGTAGTGATTCTTCTGCTTGTTTAACAAAAATTAAATTGGGTTGTATGGATCAATTAGCATGTAATTATGATCCAGATGCAAATTTTAATGTTAATGAAATGTGCTGCTATCCTGGTTTTTGTAATGATAGAGATTTGGATATAGTTTGTCCTTCATTAAGTAGCGGCAATCGATTGTTTCAAGTTTATCCTAATCCTACTGTTGATAATATTAATATGGTTATTAATGGTGATGATTCTAAGTTGATAAATATTGAGGTTTACAATGCTTACGGGGTGCTTTTATTCATACATCAATTTAACATTGTAGGACAAAATGTTGTTAACATGAGTTTAAATTCACTTGAACATGGCGTATATATGTTGAAGGCATATACAGAGAAGGGTATATACAACAGCACTATTATTAAACAATAAATGATGCCAATTCCTAATACTACCTTTTGCCTTATGAAAAACTATTTAAATTTAATTGCTATTTTCTTTGTTCTACTTTTTAATTCTTGTAAAAAGGATGAAGAAAAAGAAATTATACATGAAACAGGAACTGTTGTTGATGTGGATGGTAACACTTATCGTACAGTTAAAATTGGAGATAAATGGTGGATGGCTGAAAATTTAATGGTTAAATCATATAATGACGGAACTCCATTAGAGCAAGCACAAAATAATACGGATTGGATTGATTCTGTTCCGTTGTTTTGTCAATATAAAAACAATACAGCGGCGCCTGGTTTGCTTTATAATTGGTACGCTGTAGTTAGTTCTAATAAAATAGCTCCCGCAGGATGGCATATTCCTACCGATGCTGAATGGAAGCAATTAGAACAAGTATTAGGTATGGATGCGGCTTCTGCTTCTAATGCAGGTTGGAGAGGAAGTGATGTAGGATTGAAATTGAAAATTCAAGGTGGACAAGGGTGGACTAGCTATCAAGATCTTTGGCCAACTAATGAAAGCGGATTTACAGCTTTGGCTGGTAGTTGTAGGTTACCCGATGGTACTTATGGTAATCCGGGATTATTTGCCACCGGTTTTTGGTGGACTTCTACCAACGATTCTATAAATAATGAAGCTTGGTTTAGATACCTCGACTATAAAAATGCTGGAGTATATCGATCACATACGTATAAAGGGTATGGATTTAGTATAAGGTGTGTTAAAGACTGATAAAAACAAATTCTAAAATGGCTGTTGCTTTAAAGTAACAGCCATTTTTGTTTTAATATGTTTCCTCTATGTTAATGAAGTGTAAATACTAATTAACATCTTAACTTTTTAGGTCAATTAGTTTAATGATTTAGTAAGTTCTTCTTTGATTTAAATTTTTGTTGGCCTTATACTTTTGCTTTTGTTAAAAGGCCTTAATAGTAAAAAATAGAACTCTAACTAAATTAATAAACCAAATGAAAAAACTAGTAACTAAAATGGCTATGACTGCAATTGCAGTTATGACTGTGGCAACAAGTTTTGCCCAAAACAATCTTGGAGCTGATTGCGGATGCCCTTCCGTATCATCGCGCCCAACAGTTTTATTATCAACATTAGCTACATCTGGTGGAGCAAATGATGGAGAATTAACTGCAACAAATACAATTTTAAATTGTGCTACTACGTACATTCTTGACAAGAAAATTTATGTGCCTAGCGGAAAAAGTATAACTATTGCACCAGGAACAGTAATTAAAGGGAGATACCGTACTACAGCTGATTCTTCAACAGCATTAACGGTAATGCGTGGAGCTAGAATCGTAGCTAACGGAACTCCAGGATGTCAAATCGTATTTACAGCAGAAGCTGATCCAATGGATGGATCTTACCCTTTAAGTAATAAAGGTATGTGGGGTGGAGTTTGTATCGCAGGTAAAGCTTCTAATAACTTAACATTAGCTGCTAACGGTCCTTTTCAAGCTGGTGTTGGTGATGGTAGAATTTGTGTTGCTAATGGTTTAGGAACATTCGAAGGTTTTGCAAGTTCTAACTCACGTGATCAATTCGGAGCTGATTTAACGGCTGGTGAATCTTTTGATGATAATGATAATTCAGGTATTTTAAGTTATGTATCTATTCGCCATGCAGGAGCAATTCTTCAAGTAGGTGGAGAGTTAAACGGTCTTTCTTTAGGTTCTGTTGGACGTGGAACAACTATCGATCACATCGAAATTATTTCTTGTGCTGATGATGCTATGGAATTTTGGGGTGGTACTGTAAACGTTAAAAACTTTGCTACATTATTTGGTAATGATGATATGTTCGATTGGGATGATGGTTACCGTGGAAATTCTCAGTTCATTTTCGGCCTTAAAACTGCTGATACTTTATCTGCTAGTGTTGACGCTGATAATGGATTTGAAATGGATGCCGATGATCAAAAATCTAACTTAACTCCTCGTTCACATCCAATTATTTATAATGTTACTATGATTGGTAACGGAAAACAAAAACTTACTTCTGATAACTCAGGTATTGCTGCTATCGAAGCTAAAGAATTAACTGAAGGTGAAATCTACAATTCAGTATTCGCTAACTTCCGTTATGGTTTAAATGTTATCAAAACATTAGGAACGCGTACAGGTACTAGTGAATCGTATCATAACTGGTCTTCAGCAAATGGTAATGGTTCAAATAGCTTAAAAGTAAAATGTAATGCATTCGTAGGTTGTACTAAGGATTTTGCAATTGATAAAAATGGTACAGGTGTTATTGCTATAGCTGACACGGCTCAGTTCTATACAACTGACTTAAATACAACTTCAGCTTCATTGCCTGGATTTACTTATTTATGGAGCCAAAATTATTCAACAAATGCTGTTGCTACTAAGTTTGACGCAATTCCTAATCCTGCAATAACTATTTCTGGTGGTTGCGCCGCAGCTCCTGCTGATGGATTCTTTACTCCGGTTTCTTATAAAGGAGCTTTCGCTTCTTCAGGTAAAAACTGGTTATCTGATTGGACATACACTCAATTGTTAAATGTAACTGCTGGTCTTCAACCATGCCCAACAGATTTAAATGCTGATGGCATTACAAATAATGTTGACTTCTTGATTCTATTAGGTCAATTCAATCAATCTTGTAATTAATCGTAAATAACAATATATATAAATCAAAATGAAAAGAATAATGATATATGGATTTCTATTTACGCTTTTGAGCGCATTCAATACTGTTTGCCAAGCTCAAAACGGATTAGAAAATATCATAGTTGAAAAATACTATGTTTCCAATACTGCCGATTCAATAGGAAGTACAGGTGTTTTATCTGTAGGTTCTGTTACTTATCGTGTGTATGCAGATATGCTTCCAGGATACAAATTCCAAGCTCTATACGGAGTTTCGAATCACAATTTGTTAATTAGTTCCACCACTTCGTTCTTTAATAACGAAGATTTTGGTGCCACTAGTCCTCAAGGAATTAGTGTGAACAACACTAAGAAGAACACAGTAATGCTTGACTCATGGTTTTCTGTTGGTGGTACTGCTGCAGGGAAATCAGGTGTTTTGAAAACGGAAGATACTGATGGTTCTATCGGAAATAGCAATGCACTTTTAACTAATAATGATCCTTCTACAGGAATTCAAATTTTAGTTCAAGATGGTATGGCTGCAGTTACTCCACAATCTCCAACTTTTGTAGGTATTAATAATACTGGCAATGGTGACTTAGGAGTGTTTGATGGATTAAGCCAAGTTGGAGGTTTATTCTCTACGAATAATGGTTCAATCGCGTCGTTAAATGGTTCTACAGGCCCTACTTCTAATAACCGTGTTTTATTAGGTCAATTTACTACAAATGGTGTTTTCCATTTTGAATTAAACATTCAAATTGGTACGCCTACAGGTGGAACTCAAAATTATGTGGCTTCTTCTCCTGCTGGAACTGAAATCACTATCGCGAGTTTAACTGGAACTTTTGGAGCACCAAACGCTCTTCCTTCAGTTGCGGTTACTTCACCTTCGAACGGTGCAAGTTTCATCACTGGAACAGTAATTCCTTTAACAGCTACTGCTTCTGACGCTGACGGTACTATAACACAAGTTGAATTCTTTGTGGATGGAGTTTCTGTTGGTGTTGATGCAACAGCTCCTTACACTTCTTCTTATACAGGTGTTATTGGTTCACACACAATTGCTGCTAAAGCAACTGATGATCAAGGTGCAGTTAGTACAGCAACTATTTCTATTACTGTTGCTAGTAATCCAGCTCCAACTTGCGTTATCACTAACCCAGCAAATGGTTCTTCAGTGATCAATGGAGATGTTGTTTCTATTACGGCTAATGCAACTGATAATATTTCTGTTGCTTCTGTTGAGTTTTTTGTTGATGGGGTTTCTTTAGGTTTAGATAATACTGCTCCTTATTCAATGAACTGGACTGCCGTTCTTGGTTCTCATACAATTACTGCTCGCGCTACTGATAACTTAGGTGCTCAAACTACATCTGGAGCAGTTGGTGTTACTTGTGTTAATAACGTTCCTCCAACTTGTTCAATTACGGCGCCTTCAAATGGTGCATTATATACAGCTCCTGCTGTAGTTGCTATTGCTGCTAATGCTGCCGATGCTGATGGTTCGGTTGCTTCAGTTGATTTCTATGTAAATGGAACATTAGTTGGTAGTGATCCAACATCTCCTTATAATTTCAATTGGACAAGTGTAATCGGTGCTGCAGTTTTAACTGTAAAAGCTACTGATAACCGTGGTGCAGTTACAACTTCTTCTGCTATTACTATTTCTGTAGCAGATCCTAATGCACTTCCTTATAACGTATCTTCTATTAACGCGAGTTGTAATCAATCAGGTTTTTGTTTACCTGTAATCGCTCACGATTCTGTTCGCAATGTGATCGGTTATGATGTTGTTTTACATTATAATTCACTTAAGTTAAAACCTACAGGTTCAATTTCTGTTGGTAGTGATTTAATCAATGCTTCTTATGTTGATGCAATCAACAGTATTGATTCGGCAAATGGAAACATGTACATCTCTTTATTCTTTAATGCGAATGCTCCAGCAAATGCTAAGTTCAACGGTGTTGGTACAGTATTTTGCGTAGGATTTAATAAAACAGCTTTGTTTACTTCGGCTGACACTTCAATTGTAACTATTCCTTCGTTACAAGAAAGTTATTATAATGGAGTTACTGCTAAGTTAGTGCAAGCAGGTAAATACATTTCGTATAGAGATAGCGTATTTACTGGTACATTGAAGTTCTGGGCTGACAATAGCGCAATTAAGTATAACGCGGCTAATCCAAATCAATATTTACCTACAAACATTAATGGTAATGATGTAACTTGTTCAACTCCTTCTTCGGTAGTTGTAAATCCTGATACGACTGGTTCATTCTCACATCTAATTTCAAATGGTTTAAACTTAAATATCAACAAGGATATCCCGGGAACAACGGATGTTCAAGCTGTAATTAATGGTTTTGATGCGTTATTAGCACGTAAAGTTTTATTGAATGATGTTTCTTTCATCCCTAACGTATATAACCTCATTTCGATGGATGTAAACGAAGATGGAGTAATCAGCGCTGGTGACGTATCTCAAATTAATCAACGTGCTGTATTAATGATCCCTGAATTCCGCCAAGCTTGGAATTATAATGCAAGTGGTGTATCTAATGGTCAATTATCAAAAGATTGGATCTTTGTTGATACAGCTCGCGTTGCTTCTGATGTTGCTTTTGCAATTTCTACTACTTACCCTAATAACAATGGTATCGGTTTCTCTAAATACAAAGTTCCTGTATTGTCTTTCTGTATGCCAATTCCTGCAACTAATGTTACTGATTGTCCGGTTATTTCTACAATGATTTACAAAGGGATTCTAATTGGTGATATCAATGGTAACTATGCAACTACAAACCCTAATAATGCTTTTCGTTCAACTTCAACTGATAAAGTGGTTTTAGATATGGCTAAAGCTGTTGTTGAAAATGGATATGTTAATATTCCTGTATATGTTGAATCTGTTGATGCTGTTAATTCATTGGATTTCGCAATGAAGTTCAATCAAAACATGCTTCATTTCAACGCAGTTGTTGATAATACAAATTCACTGGATGCTTTAGCGAATGTTAATGCTGACGATAAAGTTCTTCGTTTCACTTCAAATAGCCTTCAAAACTATGATTTAACGAAAGCTCCAGTTACAGTTCGTTTCGCTATCGGACAAGGCGAAGTTTCTGCTTCTGATTTTGTTGCAATGGCAGCATATATTAACGGTGAGAGAGTATCTTTTGAATTAGCTTCAGGTAAATTATCTGGTACTGGTTCTATCATTAATATCTATCCAAACCCTGCTACTGATATGTTAAATGTTGAAGTTAGCGATAATGCTACTTTACAATTAATGGATGTTGAAGGTCGCCAAGTATTCGCTCAAACTAATGTTTTAGCCGGAGAAACTGCTTCTTTTAGCACTCAAACGTTAGCAAACGGAGTTTATGTTGTTAAAGTAATAAATGGATCTTCTGTATCTGTTAAACGAGTAGTAGTAAGTAATTAATAATAGTTTCTGTTTTTCTCCAAAAAGGTTGGTCCCAGTTAAAGGGACTGACCTTTTTATTTAATGTTTATTTTACAGAATGATAAATTTTAGTTTATCTGCATAAAAAGTTTCTTTCGTAAATTTGAATACAACAAAATTAATATGGCTAGGTCACTAAAATTGCGCTTCATCCTGTTATGCACGTTCTTCACGAATAGCATATTTGCTCAAACTGAGAATTTATTCATCAATATTCCAATAACATCCGGTTTTTCTAAATTGAGTACAATAGATGCAGGTGATTCAGTTTTTTTTGATTTATCACAAATTAATCTTTCTTCTTCTCCCATCGAAATTCCTGTTTCTATTCTTTCTGATGACACTATTTATGCGTTGGACTTTTCACTAAAATATGATCATGCGGTATTGGAATATGATACCATTTTGAATCTTACTTCCTATCTCATGCCTCTATCGTATTATAATACTAACGATTCAACTATTCGGTTTACGAGTAGTAGCTTTCAATCCTGTACGCTATCTTCTCCTTTGGTTTTGGTTCGATTTAACTTGTTAACGCCAAGCTTTAGTAATCCAAATTTGTATAGTCTCAAAGCATACTTAAATGGAAACCAATGCAGCGTAAAAATTAACTATCCAGCTATACAATCGCTGTCTGAAGTTTTGGCGAGTGAATTAAAATTATATCCGAACCCAGCTTCTGAAAGTACTATAATAGAAAGCACTGAACCATTTGAATGTGATGTTTATAATCAAATAGGAGAAAATGAAAACATGCAGTTTGATTATCTACAGAAAAATAGTATGAAATTAAATCTAAAATCCCTTAAGAGTGGCATGTATTTTTTGCACGTGAAAAACAGCAAAGGAATTTTAGTAAAGAAACTATTAGTTTGTCATTAATAGTTGATTGGTCGATTGAAAAGGTCGGTTTCCCGGCCTTTTTTTTATTTTATTATTGAATTGCTTCGTTCTTTGTAATCTTTTATAAAACTACTGTACCATTTTCCCGATTTTTTTATCGTTCGGTGTTGTGTTTCAAAATCTACATGAATAATTCCAAAACGAGGAGTATATCCTTCCGACCATTCAAAGTTGTCTAGTAATGACCAAACAAAATACCCATCAATTTTTAATCCTTCTTGTTTCGCTCTTAGTACTTGTTCAATATATGATTTTAAATAATTAACTCGCTTTTCATCGTTAATTTTCCCATCAATAATTCGATCTTTAAACGCCGCACCATTTTCAGTAATATAAAGTTCCTTAACTTCTTTGTATTGGTTAAATTGCTTTATCATTTCATAAATCGAATCAGGATATATTTCCCAATTCATTATCGTACGTTCTACATTTCTTGATTTAGCGTCCATTATCTTTGCATTTAAATAGGGCATAAATTTAGAATGAGAGACTACTTCTCTTGTGTAATTCTGAATTCCGATAAAATCCGGAATTGCTACTAGATTTTCTAAGTCATTTCCTTTAATGTAAGGCTCCATTTTATTTAGAAATGGTAAAGTATCTGTTGGATATCCATAACCCAATAGTGGCTCTATAAATAGTCGATTTATTAACGCATCTGTTTTTTTAACTGCGAGTCTATCTTCTACACTATTTGGGTTTAACGGAGTAATATGAGAACAGGAGAAGGTGGTTCCAATATGTGCATCTGAAAATGTAGCGCGTATTGTTTTTATTCCTTCGGCTTGTGTTAAGGCTGCGTGATGTAATGCTGGAAAATAATTATCAATTCCTTTTCTTCCTGGCGCGTGAACACCTAAAAAGTAGCCTGCGCCCGTAAAAACGCCTGGCTCATTTAATACCATCCAATGTTTAACTCGGTCGCCAAGTCTATTTACAATAATAGCTGTATACTCACTAAACCATTGTATTATATCCCTGTTTGTCCAACCTCCTTTTTCTTCCAATTCTTGAGGTAAATCCCAATGATAAAGTGTAACCCATGGATCAACGTTGTTCTCAAGACAATAATCTGTTAATCGATCGTAAAAATCTAATCCGCGCTGATTAATAAATCCAGGGCCTAATGGCATTACTCTAGGCCAAGAAACTGAAAATCTAAAATTATTTATGTTTAGATTAGATAAAAGTCGTATGTCTTCTTTATAGTGATAATAGAATTCGCAAGTCTTATCCCCATTCTGATTGTTTACTATTGATTTTTTTCTTTTGCAAAATTCATCCCATATCGATGATCTTTTTCCATCTGCAAATTTTCCTCCTTCTATTTGATAGGCTGAGGTTGCTGCGCCCCAAATGAATTCTTTAGTCATCATTTTAATTGTCAGCAAGTGACATTGTCATGATTTTTTCAAAGAAGTTCATAGCTTTTCTTTTTGTCGAAACAGGAAGCATTTCATTAACATGATTCTTAATTATCTTGTCAATTATTTCTTCTGTATTATCTTTATATTCGACTTCAATTGAACGTCCATGCTTAAGCCAATCTTGAATCTCAGGAAAGTGTTTTTTCTTTAAATTTTTAATAACAGTTACTCCCATTGATTTTAATACCGCTGCATTGCAATGTTGTTCGTATTGATTTTTCATTGGTATTACCATTAATTTCTTTCCTAAGAATAAGGCCTCTGAGGTAGTTCCAAAACCGGCATTCGTAATTACTCCTTGACAAGATGCGAGGCTGTCAATAAATGCCGCACTAGTTAAGGGTAGCACATTGAAATTTGATTTTTTATATTCTTTTCTAATATGCTTGCTGAATACTTGAAATTCGATATTTGCAAAGTGCTTTAATTTGTCGATAATTCTTTTATCATCATACGAAGGCAGATATACTGTTATATGTTTTTTATTGCTTATCGCAGCCTGTCTTATTTCTTGTCTAATAATAGGAGTTGAAATGGTTTTATCAAATGACTTGAAATGAAATCCATATGAATGCGTTACCGGCGCATAGTGGTTTAATACAGCCTTTCCTAATGTATCCGATTTTTTTGGACGCGGAGCTAATGGATGTAATGTGGCTGCTTGGTTGCTTAACCCAATACAAACTTTATTGTTTAGTTTCGCCGCCCAACTTGAAACGGGCTCAAAATCACTAATAATTAAATCATATTCTTCTATAGGAATTGATTTTATTTCATTTAATAGTTTAGATGAATCTAATGCTAAGTATGTTTTCGTGAAGTCTATACCTCCGTTTTTCCCAAAAATAAATCCAAGTCCATGTAATTTGTATTTTACTTCGAACGGCAATTCTAAATCCCATTGAGAAGAACTGATCAAAATATCAGTTTCTCCCTTTTGCTTTAATAAAGGTACGATTTCTAATGCTCTGCTAATGTGACCGTTTCCGGTTCCTTGAATGGCATATAATATTTTCATGTATGGTAGTTCGAATTTTATGATTTTCCTTGATTATTTAATTCGGCGAAAAGCATTTTAAATAAATCTTTGTTATTCATCGAATCTAAATCATCGTCTTCGCTTGGTAATTCAACTTCATTCGTATTCTCATGTTTGTATAAAGTCCACTCTCCATTATTATATTCTAATGCAGTTAGATTTTCTACCCAATCACCCGAGTTTAAATAAGTTACTGAACCACGCTCGTTTTTTAATTCTTTAATCTCTGGTTGATGAATATGCCCACAAACGACGTAGTCGTATTTGTTGTTTATGGCGATATCCGCACAAGTTATTTCAAAGTCGTTTATAAATTTAACAGCTTTTTTTACACTGTTTTTTATTTTCTTTGATAACGATATTTTTTCTCTTCCGCTTTTTTCTAATATAAAATTGGCAAATCGATTTAGTAGAATTAATAAATCATACCCAATCGCTCCTAATTTTGTAAGCCATTTGGCATGTTGCATGGTAACATCAAATACATCTCCGTGAAATACCCAAGCCTTTTTTCCATCTAAGTCTAAAATTAATTTATTGCTTATTTCTAAATTTCCAAGACTAAATCCTGCAAACTTTCTAAGCATTTCATCGTGATTACCGGTAATGTAATATACAGGAACTCCTTTTGAGGCAAATCGTATGATTTCTCGTAATACTTTCATGTGTGATTTAGGAAAATAATTTTTACTAAATTGCCATATGTCAATTATGTCACCATTTAAAACAATCATCGATGGTTTTATTGACTTTAAGTACCGTACTAACTCTTTCGCATGACACCCGTATGTCCCAAGGTGAATGTCAGATATTACTACTATTTCAACTTCTCTCCTTAACGACGATATGACTTTCATTTTTTACGAATAAATATTATTTTCTAGATCAAATCGATGTAGTCGTAAATATTTGTAGGGTGAAGAAAAGGAAAGAAAAAATCTAATGAAAAAAAGTTCGGTTCGATACTTTAATAAGTTAATTGTAGAGCTATGTTTCACCATGATGCAATTTTAAAGCAGTTCTGTTACTTTAATCTATGTAGTATGTTATTTATTTGTTAAGCAGAATAACATTTTAATATGTAAATATTGTAACGCTTATAGTTATTTATGTAATGTTTTCTAATATGGCTAAATATACTTTTGTAAGATTGCTAAATCTTTTTCGCAGTTAAATTATTTGTAATGAAATAAACGTAGAACCTCAAAAAAAAATTAAGGAATTCATTCATTGGGAACCATTGCTTCGAAATAGTCAAATTGATGTAGTTGCTAAAGATGGAATTGTTACACTGTTGGTGGTAGTGGATAGTTATCATAAAAAGACTTTAGTGGAAGAGACCGTTAAAAATGTTTTTTGGGTCAAGGCTATCGTAGAGAAATTGGAGGTTAAACTCGATATGAATTTGAATGTTCAGGATGATGCGATTGCCGAAGAGGTTTTAATGGCGCTGCGAATTAATCTCGAAATTCCAAACGATAAAATAAAATTTAAAGTGGAAAAAGGGTGGGTTATTTTGGATGGAGAAATAAATTGGAATTTTGAACGTGAATCGGCAAAAAAAGCAGTAAGTTGTTTGGCTGGGATGAAGGTTGTAATATCTAATTTGGGATTGAAGCCTGAATCACATGATGTAGTTGAAAAAGTTCAATTAGAAGGGGCCTTAGAACGTAATTGGTCCATAAATGCTGATGACATTAAGGTAGTAGTTGTTGGAACGAAAGTTACTTTAAGAGGAACGGTTAATACGTGGCATCAAAAATATGAAGCGGAACGAATTGCTTGGAATGCCCCTAGCGTGTGGATTGTTGTAAATGCACTTGCTGTGGAATATGATCATGAATTTGCTGGGTATAAATAAATGATATTACTTTTCGATCGCTATGTAGTACTGCTTTTGAAAATTATTTGTAAGCAGTTTAATTATTTTATTCTTACTTTGAATCGTTTAATATTTTTGAAGGGTGATGAATTAATTAGTCTTAGCGTAAGCTAGATTTGTTGAAAAAAGAAAGCCGACGAATTTCGTCGGCTTTCTTTAGCTTTTTTTAACCTACAACAAACCAAGGATTCAATAAATTTTCTTTATTATATATAATTGGCGTCGATGCAGTCGGATTATAAACTTTATATCCGGCATACATTGCTATCGCTTGTCCGGCAGCAGTATCCCATTCCATGGTAGGCGCAAAGCGAGGATAAATATCTGCAGCACCTTCTGCTACCAAACATAATTTTAATGAACTTCCTTTCGATATTAAATCAAGTTCACCATGTTTCACTCTTAATTCTTCAATGAATTCTTGCGTTTCTTCGCTCATGTGACTTCTGCTGGCTACTACGGTATACTTTCGTTCAGTGTCTTTAATTGGAAGTTTCTTAGACGCAGAAATAAACTGCTCTACAATGTTGTTTGAAAGTGAAAGGTGTATTAAATCAGTGTAATCAGCTTCTATTTTAAAACTGCCAATTCCTTCAACAGCGAAATAAAGTGAATTAATAATGGGGGCATAGATGACTCCCGCTATTGGAGTATTCTCTTTTATTAATGCGATATTGACAGTGAACTCTCCATTTCTCTTAATGAATTCTTTTGTGCCATCTAATGGATCTACTAACCAAAATAATTGCCATTTACTTCTTTCTTCATAAGGAATCATTTTCCCTTCTTCGCTTAACACTGGAAGCATGGTTTCTGCAAGTCCGGCTATGATTTTAAGGTGAGCACGTTTGTCGGCTTCTGTTAATGGACTTTTATCGTCTTTTAAATCAACAGAAATTTCATTTGCGTACACATCAGTAATTTCTTTTCCTGCAAGTAGGGCTGTTTTAATGGCGATTGCCAAAAGTTCACTGTAATTTTCCATTTCTATATACAGTTGATTAAACAATCATTCCTGCAGCAACAGTTTCGTTCGTAGCTTCATCAATTAAAATCACACTCCCTGTATATCTGTTTTTACGATAGGAATCAAAGTATAATGGAACTGTTGTTTTTATGTTGATACGAGCAATGTCATTCATGCCTATTTCTTTATCGTTTTCGTTGCGATGCAAAGTGTTGATGTCGATTTTGTACCGAATGTCTTTTATTACGCAACGCGCATCTTTAATGGTATGACGTATTGCGTATTTTCCTCCTAGCTGCAATTTATTGACATTCATCCAACAAATCATTACATCTAGTTCTTGCTCAATTTTTGGACTATTGTTTTCGCGAACAATCATGTCGCCGCGACTAATATCTACATCACGATCTAATGTCATTGTTACCGACATAGGGGCATAGGCTTCTTCAATATTTTGACCAAATAATTCAACCGTTTTAATGATCGCCGATTCTCCACTTGGCAAAATTTTAACTTTATCTCCTGGCTTGTAAATACCGCTTACTATTCGCCCTGCATAACCTCTGTAATCATGATATTCAGTTTGCTGCGGCCGAATAACATATTGAACAGGAAATCTACAGTCGATATGGTTTTCGTCACTACTAATATGGATGTTATCGAGAAGATACATTAATGTTGCTCCTTGATACCATGGCATGTTTTGAGATTTGTCAACTACATTATCTCCCTTTAGTGCACTAATAGGTAAGAAGTGTACGTCTTTAATGTCGAGTTTAGATGATACATGTTTAAATTCTTCTACAACTTTGTTAAATACTTCTTCTGAATAGTCTACCAAATCCATTTTGTTTATACAAATGATAAGATGTGGTATTTGTAATAACGAAGCAATAAATGAATGGCGAATAGTTTGTTCTAATACTCCCTTACGCGCATCTACTAATATCAACGCCACATTCGCAGTTGAAGCGCCAGTAACCATATTACGGGTGTATTGAATATGTCCAGGCGTATCAGCAATAATAAATTTACGTTTAGGCGTTGCAAAATAGCGATAGGCTACGTCAATTGTAATTCCTTGCTCACGCTCCGCTTTTAGTCCGTCGGTTAACAAACTTAAATCGATGTGTTCAAATCCTCGCTGATGACTTCGTTGTTCAATTGCCTCGAGTTGATCTTCGAAAATTTGTTTGGAATCATATAGCAAACGGCCTATCAACGTGCTTTTGCCGTCATCAACACTTCCTGCTGTTGTAAAACGCAACAACTCCATGTTCATGTATCCGTCTTTGCTGAAATCACTCATTATATAAGATAATTATATTTTATTTAATTGTATAGAATTTGAAGTGCTTTGAAATACTAAAAGTAACCTGCCTTCTTTCTGTCTTCCATTGCTGTTTCACTGCGTTTGTCATCTTGACGAGTTCCGCGTTCTGTTGTTCTCGATGCAGCAATCTCGTCGATGATTTCGGATAATGAAGAGGCGGGCGACTCTACCGCTCCTGTACATGTCATATCACCAATTGTGCGGAATCGAACTATTTTCTTTTCTGTTTTTTCGGTCTCTTTCAGAGTGATGTGCTCCGAATAGGCTAATAACATTCCATCACGATTAACAACATCGCGCTCGTGTGTAAAGTAGATTTCAGGTATCGGAATGTTTTCTAATTGGATATACATCCAAACATCCATTTCTGTCCAATTTGAAAGCGGAAATACTCTGAAGTGTTCTCCAATATGTTTTCTTCCGTTTAATAACATCCATAATTCGGGTCGCTGATTTTTTGGATCCCATTGCCCGAATTCGTCTCTGTGCGAAAAGAATCGTTCTTTTGCTCTCGCTTTTTCTTCATCACGTCGAGCACCACCCATCGCTGCATCAATCTTGAGCTCTTCAAGTGCATCTAAGAGGGTAATTGTTTGTAAAACATTTCGACTCGCATTCGGACCTTTTTCTTCCCTGGCCCTTCCTTTATCGATAGAATCTTGAACATAACGCACCTCCAAACGAGCACCAATTTCTTCCACCATTTTGTCGCGGAAGGTTAATGTTTCTGGGAAGTTATGACCCGTATCAATATGAAGTAAAGGGAATGGAATTCGAGCAGGATAAAACGCTTTCCGTGCTAAATGTGTCATTACAATCGAATCTTTACCGCCCGAGAAAAGCATTGCAGGACGCTCAAATTGTGATGCCGCTTCACGAATCACATAAATGGCTTCTGCTTCTAACTCTCGCAGGTGGTTTAAATGGTATAAAATCATCCTATGTCAGGGTTTAATTCTTATGAACGAATAATCTAAAATTTGGGTTACGCACTCTTCTAAGCTATTTTCTGCCGTTTTCACTGTTATCTCTGCCGATTCAGGTGCTTCAAATGGCGATGATATGCCCGTGAAGTTGGGTATTTCACCTTTTCGAGCTTTTGCATAGAGCCCTTTTACATCGCGTTGTTCGCAAATTGCTAGCGGACAGTTAACATGTACTTCAATAAATTCTCCCTCTGAAACAAGCGCTCTAACGCGGTCTCGATCTTCTTTAAATGGAGAGATAAAGGCCGTAATTACAATGATGCCTGCATCCATAAATAGCTTAGCTACTTCGCCTATGCGTCGTATGTTTTCCCTCCTTCCCTCTTCGGTGAAGTCAATATTGTTGTTTAGCCCGTGGCGGATATTATCACCGTCGAGCAAGTAAGTCTTGTATCCTTTTACGTGTAATTCCTGCTCTAATTTATCGGCAATAGTGCTTTTCCCAGATCCCGAAAGACCTGTTAGCCAAATTAATACAGGGTTTTGCCCCAATAATTTAATCCTGTCTTTACGGGTGATTTTATAATCTTGCTTAACAATATGGGTGGATTTCATGCGCTTACTTTTGTTCGGAAAATCCGGCTGCAAATTTCGCCTTTTATTTTGGAATTACCTCGAAAAAATGCATCGGATTACTCGTGCCTGTCGGCTGTAGATTAAATCATATTGTACCAATAGGCGATTCCGAAGATGGTAAAGGCCATATAGATAAGAGTAGGAATAAATCCATAACGGATATAATCAATGAATTTATATCCTCCCGGACCGTACACCATCAGGTTTGTTTGATATCCGAAAGGTGTGAGGAAATCGGCAGAACTAGCAAAGGCAATTGTGAGTAATAATGGAGTGAAATTGGTTCCCCCAATTTGATGGCCGGTAGCAACTGCAATAGGGAACGTAATTGCAACAGCCGCTGCATTAGTAACGAACATCGTTAGCACGTTAGTGACAATATATAATCCTAATAAAATTCCTAAAGTAGGATGGATCCCTTGCGTGGCATTGATGACTGTTTCTGCGAAGACTTTGTCGGCACCCGAAGCGCTTATTGCTTTCCCCACTCCAATAGCGAGAGCAAGCATAATCATTAGATCGAGATCCAGAGATTTTTTTATATCATCAATGGTAACAATCCCTACAGCAGCAACAATTGATGTTAAAACAAAGAGCGACATAAATAAACTCGAAATATTTAATGCTTCAAGAATGAATGATGCGGCAATGGCTAATATAATCCACTTAATTTTTCCTTTATTCTCTTTGTTAATTTCTCGTTTTTTGGAAACAACAATTAAGTCCCTTCCTGCTTCTGCACGGCTACGAAAATCTTTCCCAGCAATTACCAAAATAAGATCTCCGCTGCCTAATTCGATTTCTCCTACTTTGCCTGTTAATTTTTCTCCATGACGGTTCACTGCAATAATTGCAGCATCAAATTGTTCACGAAAATTACTTTGATTAATTGGAATATCTATTAAGGCTGAATTCGGACTAATAATTACTTCAATTACTTCTAGCTTCCCTTTCAATGGATATTCTTCAATGTTAGCTAATGCTAAATCAGTTTGGTCATTTACAAGATCAATTACCGTTTCGGTTTCTCCAGCAAACATTAAAACATCTCCCGCTTGAATTATTTCATCGGGGGATACAGGAGCTATTGTTTTGTTGCTTCTTATAATTTCAACAATGTATAATCCTCTAAGGCTTCTAAGCTTATTGTCGTCAATTGATTTTCCTACAAAGGAGGAGGTAGCAGGAACAATTGTTTCTACCAAATATTCTCTCGGATCTTCTTTAAATTCTGTTAACGCATCTTTTCTGTTGGGCAATAATTTATCTGAAAAGAAAATCATATAAATGCAGATAGCAATCATAATAGGCAGTCCTACAGGAGTGAAATCAAACATTTTTAATGGAGTTAGCCCCGCATCAGCTGCTAATCCACTTACAACAAGATTCGTGGATGTTCCAATGACAGTTACCGTACCTCCAATAATTGCTGCCATCGATAGCGGCATCAATACTTTAGAAGGGGCTATGTTTTTTCTTTTCGACCAGTCGTAAACGTAAGGTAACATTAACGCAACCAATGGTGTGTTATTTACAAATGCAGATACCCCCGCCACCGAAAAACTCATTCGAGCCATAAAAGCCCTGTATGACAATCCTGGGCGAAGTAACTTGTAAATCGACTGATCAAGTGCCGCCGATCGCTTTATAACATCACTTAAAATTAAAAGCAGAAAAATAACGGCAATCTGCTCGTTCGCAAATCCACTAAGGGCTTCTTTCGGAGTGATGATTTGCAAAAGCATCAACATCGCAATAGCAAGTACAAAAACGATAACTGGCTTTATCCACTCTTTATAAAGAGAAACAACAATGAAAAGTATTACAAGAGATACTATTATTACTGGTGATGTCATAGATATTAAATTGGTTTTCGGAAGATAGAAAACGGGTTAACGAATTTACTGCAGATTTTCAAAAAAAATGCTCAATCTCAAAAAAATCTTACAAGAAGATTGAATAAGTCTATTTTTAATCAGCTATAGTTAATACGTTAAACCACTATTCAAGTTTAATTCCACATGTTAAACTGTGATTTCTTCCTGTTTAGCATACATATAGCATGTTTTTTAGCGAATAGATAGGTTTTTGATGAATAGCTAATTAAATTCGTACCAGTTTTATTGAATTTCCGTTACCTACGATTATGATTTTAACCTCTTTGTCTAATTCCAATTGCTTAAGATATTGCCGCGTGAAAAGAGTTTACTCTTTTTTGTTGCTATTACTTTTTTGTAGTGGGATGCTTTTTGCCGCCGACGTATTTATTGTAAAATCTTCGAAAGTTAAATTTAAATCGGAGGCTGCATTAGAAACAATTATAGCGGAATCGACCGAGCTTAGGGGAATGCTTGATGTGCAATCAAAAATTTTTGCATTTACTTTAAACAATGAAAGTTTTAATGGTTTTAACAGCCATTTGCAACGCGAACATTTTAATGATTACTATCTTGATACAGATAAATATCCCAATATATCGTTCTCCGGTAGGATCATTGACGAAATCGATTTTAATACTCCTGGAACATATACCGTGAGAGCCAAGGGTATGTTGAATGTCAAAGGTGTTAATAGAGAAAAGCTGATTAAAAGTGTGGTAGATGTTAAATCGAATTCTATTAAAATATCAACCGATTTTACTGTTCTGCTTGATGATTATGGTATTCGTATTCCTCGTGTAGTAAACCAAAAAATTGCTTCTGAAATTCAAATTAGTTTAACTGCTTTTTTAGAGCCGCAAAAATAATCATGATTAAAAAGTGCAGCATATTGTTTTTTTTAATGTTGATGGCCGTTGCTTCAAAGGCTGAAATTCCCTTTTTTAAAACGTTGCAAGTTGATAGAGAAAATAAAAATCTTCGTATCAATACATTGTTTCAAGATCAGAAAGGATTTATTTGGGCAGGTACCGATCACGGTTTGTACATGTACGATGGTTTTGTTTTTGAAAAAATAATACGTGATACCGGTAATTTGGGAATGAATATCTCTTGTATTGCTGAAGATTCGAAAGGGGCTTTGATGGTTGGAACGGAAGAAGGGCTCATTTTTAAAAAAACACATGAACGGTTTCATTTGTTATCGTATAAATTGAAAGGTCCTGTAAGGGCAATTCTTGATTTAAATGAATATGGATTATGGATTGCTTCTTACGGAGATGGCGTATATGCTTTAAAAGATAGCACTTGGAAAAGAATACAGGGTTTTGCCGATAATTATATTTACTCATTAGTAAAACATCCTTCCGGAATAGTATTGGCCGGATCTGATTTAGGATTGATTGTTTTTGAGATTAAAGATGGTAAATATTCTTTTAAATTAATCAATAGTAAATCAGGATTGCCCGATAATATAGTAAGGACCATTAAAAATTATGATGATAATTCAGTAATCATAGGGTTTCAGGATAAAGGAATTGCATTATATAATATTAAGAATAATTCATTCACCATTCCTTCTAAAGCTAAAAACTGGAGTTATGGCCCCGTTGAATGTATGTCGATGCTTCAGAATGAATTTTGGATTGGTACAGAAGGTCAGGGTATTGTTGATTTTGAATTTAAGGGAGATAGAAGACTGAGGCATTTTAATAGAGCTAACGGCTTTGGCTATACTAAAATTTATGATCTGCTTAAGGATCGTGAAGGAAATATTTGGGTGTCAGCCGATAATAAGCTTTTGGTTTCTCCAGGTGAAAAAGTGGAGGTTATACATAATAGCAATAATTTTTCTTTCGACAGTATTCAGGCAATCACTTCTGATCCCGATGGATATATTTGGTTTAGTACTAATAAGGGCTTGTTTAGATATGATTATACGGCACCCGAAAATCAGAATATTAAAAAGTTCGATTTATTAAAGAAAAAGAAACTTCATATCGTTTCTCTTTTTGAAGATGATTGGGGCTTTTTATGGATAGGAACATTTGATAATGGATTGTATCGCTTAAATACACTTAATGGTGATGTAATGAGCTTCGGTAAGAAGGAAGGTTTAGCTAATGCGAATGTGATTTCTATTTCCGGCCGCGATAATAAATTGTGGCTAGCAACACTTGGTGGAATCATTTCTTGTGAAATTATTGAAGATTCTAAAACACCGAGTAAATTGTATTATAAATTTTCTCGACCTAGCGATTTTAGTGATCCAGGAGAAGTATTTGTTTATGATGTTTTTATTGATAGTAAAAATCGTGTTTGGTTTGGTACAGATGGCAAGGGGATTAGCATGTATGCAAATGGAAAGTTTACAAATTATACAAATTTTGATAATGGCAGAGGAAAAATTGTATATTCAATTACAGAGGATAAATTAGGTAATATTTGGTTTAGTACTTTAAGTCACGGGATCTATAGGTTTAATGGTAAGGTCTTTCAAAATGTAGGCATAAAGGAAGGACTACGTGAAGTTGAAATTGCTGGTGTAACTGCAGATAATGCTGGTAATATTGTTGTAGTGCATAGTCGTGGTATTGATGTGATTAATCCCCATAATTTCGAAATGGAATATATTGGCGGCGAAGCAGGGCTCGAAAATATTGATTGCGATTTGAATTCGCTTACCTCCGATCGTAAAGGCAATATTTGGATTGGTTCACAAAGAGGGTTAATTCGTTTTTGTAATTATAAAAAAGGGGTCTCTACATATCCGCTTACTAATATCAGAAGGATTTATACTTTTATGAAGCCTGGTAAGGGAATTAATGATTCCGTTTTTGAATACAATCAAAACCAAATTTCAATTGAGTTTATTGGTCTTTGGTTTAATAATCCAGAAGCAGTGTTGTACCGATATCGGTTGGCAGGCTACAGTGATCAATGGCTTTTAACACATGATCGTATTGTTACATTTCCTAATCTTCCTCCAGGTAAATATAATTTTGAATTGGAAGCGTCTAATAATAATAGGTTTGTAAATCCGTATACTGCTTCCTATTCTTTTAATGTAAAAAAACCAATTTGGAAAGAAGGATGGTTTTTGTTTTTGGTTCTTATTTTAATTGTTGCAACTATTGTTCTCGTTATTAAAGATCGAGAAAAACGTTGGCGTCAATTAGAATCTATAGAGAAAGAAAAAATGGAGTACCAATATGAAACTTTGAAGAGTCAAATTAATCCTCATTTTTTATTTAATAGTTTTAATACGCTAATTACAACTATCGACGATGATAAAGAAAAGGCGATTGATTACGTAGAAACATTATCTGATTATTTTAGAAGTATGCTGCAATATCGTGATATGAATACTATTTCTTTGAAGGAGGAGTTAGTTGTCGTTAATAGTTATTTCTATCTTCAGCAAAAAAGATATGGAAAGTATGTCGATTTGAAAATTGATATTCCAGAGGATTGGCTTCTTCAATATCGAGTTCCGCCATTGTCGATTCAGTTGTTGATAGAAAATTGTATTAAGCATAACTCGGTTTCACATGAAACGCCATTGTATATTCATTTGATGGCAAGCTCACGAGAAACGTTATTGATAAATAATAATTTGAATCCGAAAAAACAATCCGATCCGAGTACTGGAATAGGAATTGAAAATATTGTCAATCGTTTCAAAATACTTTCTAATAAAGAGGTGTTTATTAAAAAGGATGATAAAACATTTAGTGTTGAAATACCCTTAATCCCGGCATAATTATGAAAATTCTTATCATTGAAGATGAAGCACCTGCTGCTGAACGTCTAAAAAAATTGATTCTCGAAATTGTACCCGAAGCTATAATTCCAGAATCTCCTGTTAGTATTAAGTCGGCTGTTAAATGGCTAAAAGAAAATCCTGCTCCTGATTTGTTGTTTATGGATATTCATCTTGCCGATGGACATAGCTTCGAGGTCTTTAATGAAGTTCAAGTGGCTGTTCCTGTAATCTTTGTTACTGCATATGATCAATACGCTCTCGAGGCGTTTAAGGTAAATAGTATTGATTATTTATTGAAACCCGTGAAGAAAGAAGAACTTATTAGAGCCATGGAGAAGTTTAAACTACTTACTGCGCTAAGTTCTATTCAAGTGCAGGCCTTGTTACAACAAATAAATGCTGTTCAACCTTCAAAGGAATTGCAAAAGCGAATTATCATTAGATATGGTGATACTATTAAAATGGTAGAAATTGCAGACATTGCTTATTTTTATACAGAAGACAAAATTAATTTTCTTTGCACTAAGGAAAATCTGCGCTATCCGATTGACCAAAATTTGGATGAGCTAGAAACCTTCATTGAACCTTCATTGTTTTTTAGAATCAATCGCCAATTTATAATAAATATTTCTGCAATCGATAAAATGTTGGCGTGGTCGAAGTCTCGTGTGAAAATTGTGCTAAAGCCTATTTGTGAACATGAAACAATTGTGAGTACCGAACGATCTCCTCATTTTAAAGAGTGGCTTACTGGAACTTCAAAATAAATAAATCGTACTTAAATTCTTATTCAAAGTTCTTTTTTCCTCTTTCAACAACTTGCGTGCAATAATGTAAGTGGTGTCGACGTAATTTAGCACCGACACTTAGAAAAATGAAGAACAATATCTTATTATTTGTATTAGTTTCAGTACTTGTTACTGAATTATTTTCTTCATGTAAGCATGATATTCCTCAGCCATTAATTATTTTAAATAACGGAAACAATGGGATTGGTAACGGTAATGTTTCTTTACCTCCTTGTAACTCAGATTCTATCTATTTCGACGAACAAATAGCACCTATTCTCGTTTCCAATTGCACCACGCAGGGTTGTCACAATTCTATTTCACATATAGAAGGAATTGATTTATCTTCGTATGCCGCTGTAATGGCTTCAGATGTGGTTAATCCATTTCATGCCTCTAGCAGTAATTTAGTAAAATCAATTGTGACTAATAATCCTGGCGACGTGATGCCTCCTTCCCCTTCTGCTCATTTACTAATAGCTCAAGTTGATCTAATAAAAAATTGGATTAATCAAGGTGCGTTAAATTTGCATTGTGATGCAGGCTGTGATACTACTTATGTAACGTATAGTGGAATAATTGCGCCTCTTATGACAAATTACTGTAATGGCTGTCATGGTGGTGTTTCTCCTAGCGGCGGAATTAATTTAATGAGTTATGCTGATGTTGCTGTTTTTGCCGCAAATGGATCTCTTTATGGATGTGTATCTCATGATCCATTTTGGAGTCCCATGCCAAAAAATTCTACAATGATGCCACAATGTAAAATCGACCAAATAAGAATATGGGTGAATGCTGGTGCACCCCAAAACTAAAAATTAAAGTTAAATTGAATAGGTCATCTCAAAGTGTTACTATATATTCATTTTTACTAATGCGAACGAAATGTTGTTTGCCGAGTTCTCCCAATTAAAAATAAAAATCTGGAATGTTGCCAGCATATTAAATACTAAACAAAATGAAAGTACTTAAGATCGTATTAGTGATTGCCATTATTGGAGCATTAGTTGGCTATTATATGTATAATAAACCAGTTTCAGGTTTAGAGAATGAAACACCGGCTTTTACCATGAAGGCAGATGAATTATTTACTTCATTCGAAAGTGATGAGGCTAGTGCAAATAAAAAGTACATTGGGAAAATAATTCAGGTTTCAGGAAATGTACAGTCAGTAAATCATGATGAAGATGGTAAAACAAGTTATACTTTGCAAACTGCTGGTGGCATGTTTGGTGTTATCTGCAGAATTGACTCCTTGAATTCTAACGTTCTCGGTGTTTCTGTTGGGCAGTCCATTTCGATGAAAGGCGAGTGCACTGGAATGCTTATGGACGTTGTGCTTGTTCGTTGCGTTAATGTAAAAAAATAAAAAATAAAAATAACCCATTCAAAACCATTATAAACCCTTATTAAAATGAAAAGAAAATTACTATTTAGCTTAACAGCTGTAGCTCTAGTTGCGATTACCTTCGGTTCTTATCGCACAATTAGTAATCCTAGTGGTGCACCTGCAGGAGTTGCTAATGATCCTTTATCTGGTTCTTTAACTTGTACAGATTGTCATAGTGGAAATGCTTCTACTGTTTCTGGATGGATTACTTCTAATATTCCTGCTGCTGGTTACACGCCAGGACAAACCTATACAATTACAGGTACGTGTACTTCTGCAGGGAAAGTTCGATTTGGTTTCGAAATGTCTCCACAAAATTCTGCAGGAACTAAATTAGGAACCTTAATTATTACTAGTGCTTCTACAACTAAGTTGGTAGGGTCAAATAAATATATTACACACACTACTTCAGGTAATTCTGGAACGAGTCCTAAAGCATGGTCGTTCAACTGGACAGCTCCTGCCGCAGGAGTTGGCCCAGTAACATTCTATGGCGCGTTTATGGGGTCTAATAATAATACTACAACTTCAGGCGATATTACCTACAGAACATCAACTATTTTTCATGAAGCAGTTGCTTCGGGAATTAGCGAAATAAAAGCAAATACGTCTGATTTAAATGTAATCAACTTAGGAGGATCGCTTCATCTTTCGTATACGGCAAAGTATACCGACAATTCAAATGTTGAATTATATGATATCAAAGGCTCATTAGTTTCTCGCGAAGCATTCGGAAAACAATCTGCTGGAAATATTTCATTAGAAATGACGTTGTCTAATTCAATGAAATCTGGCGTGTATATTGTAAAGGTGATTCAAGGTTCTGAAGTCCTTACTAAAAAGACGCTTTTAACCTTCTAAAATAAATTTAATTCAAAACAATATGAAACGCATTCTCTTTATCATTGCTTTAGTAGCATCAATTAGCGCCTCTGCTCAGGAACGTTATTTCACCCGTGGGGCTAGTGTATCTTTCTTTGCAGACGGATCAAATACGCCAGAAAAAATTGAAGCACACAATGGTCAGGGTACAAGTGTATTTGATGCTAAAACTGGTCAATTTGAATTCGCAATCCTTATGAAGGCTTTCGAATTTGAAAAGGCCCTAATGCAAGATCACTTTCACGAAAATTATGTTGAATCTGAAAAGTATCCTAAATCTACTTTTAAAGGTAATGTACTTGATATGACGAAAGTGGATCTTACAAAGGATGGAGCTTATCCTGTAAAAGTAAAAGGTAATTTGATGCTTCATGGTGTTACTAAGGAGATAATCGCCGATGCTACCTTTACTGTAAAAGGTGGAAAAGTAAGTGCCGCTTCAACATTTAAAATATTGTTAGCAGATTATAAGGTAGAAATACCTAGTTTAGTAAAGGATAAAATTTCTAAAGATGTTAGAATTGTAGTTGATGCCAGCTACACAAAAATGTAATTAATTATGAGGAAGTTATTTCCCGCTAAGTTTCGTTTCCTGCTTGCCATTATAATGTTATTGTCTGTTGTGCAAAAAGTACAAGCACAAGATGATTTATTAGGGTTGCTTGGCGAGGATAAACCGACAAAAGAATTTCAACGAAATGCTTTTAAAGCAACGCGTGTTATTAATGCGCATTCAATGGAATGTTTGTCGAGAGGTGTTCTTGATTTTAGAATTCTTCACCGTTTCGGGTTAATTAATCAAGGTGCATATGAGGCATATGGTCTCGATCAGTCTACTATTCGTTTAGGACTCGATTATGGTATTAATGATCGATTAACGGTTGGTATCGGTAGAAGTAGTTCGAAGAAGGAAATAGATGGATTTGTTAAGTTTCGTCCAATTTGGCAGGCAAAAGGTGGCGGATGGCCATTCTCAGTAATACTTATCTCCGGAATTGTGAAAGACGGATTAAAGTATCTTGATCATCGTGAACTCTCATCTAGAATGAGTTATTATCATCAAGTTGTTATTGGACGTAAGTTTAATGAGGCCTTCTCGCTTCAGTTTATGCCAACTGTGGTTCACCGTAATTTAGTTAATACAAAGGCCGATAACAATGATATCGCTACAATAGGAGTGGGAACGCGTTTAAAGTTAACAAATCGATTGGCTATCACGGCTGAATACTTCCGCCATATTACCGATCTTCCAACGGGTTGCACGGATCCAATTTCTATTGGAATTGATTTAGAAACCGGAGGACACGTTTTTCAATTGCAATTTACGAATGCTTTAGGTATGAATGAAAGAGCATTCCTAGTAGGAACAGATGGTAAATGGAATAAAGGGGATATTCATTTCGGCTTTAATATTTCTCGTGTTTTTACTCTTTCTAAACCTAAAAAATTTAGAAATAAAAGCTAAGAATTAATTTAGGTTTCATAAAAAAACGGCAACGATAATTATTTATCTGTTGCCGTTTTTTATTTCAAGTACTTTGTTCTTATTAAAACATCGCGTGATATGCACGCTTAAAATATTGACCTATTTTTCTTAGTGGCTTCATGAATAAAGTAAGGAATCCTGGCCTCATGCCGTTAAGCCTCCATGCCATTTTATCTTCAATGTTTGCTTTTAATTTTACGAAGAAACTAACATTGCTTACTCCTCCCATTCTCATCTTAACAATTACTTCGTTTAAATAAGCGAGCTTTATTTTATTTTTATGAATTAGTCGAAGCATTAATTCGTAGTCGGCCGATAGCTTTAACTCTGTGTTAAACCCTCCGAATTTTTCATAACATTCTTTTCTTACAAAGAATGTTGGATGTGGCGGCATCCAGCCTTTTACAAATGCATCTTCTTCATATTCTCCCGAATTCCAGGTGCGCATTACTTTGTTTACATCATTGCGGTTCACAAATACTAAATCAGCATACACGCCTTCTGTACTGGAATCTTCTTCAAACTTTTTAACAACATTACTTATTACTTGATCATTGGCATATAAGTCGTCTGAATGAAGCATGCCAATAATATCGCCTGTTGCATGATTGATTCCTTTATTTAATGCATCGTATAAACCTTTGTCTTTCTCTGAAATTATTGTAGTAATTCCATGCTTATACTTTTCTACAATTTGAAGTGTCTTGTCTTTCGACTTCCCATCAATAATAATGTACTCTAAATTAGGATAGTCCTGCGAAACAACCGTTCGTAAAGTGTCTTCAACAGTCGCAGAACTATTGTAGGTAATGGTAATAATTGATACTTTCATTTTAGTTAAAATAGGTTCAGGATTGTATTCCCCTTTCGCGAATTTTCACGGCCGGGTTTCCTTTATACAACATATATGGCTCAAGGGTTTCGGTAGCTACCGATTGAACAGTTAGTACTGCATGTGATTCTATAGTTACTCCAGGGCAAACAACTGACATTGCCCCCACCCAAGCACCGTCTTCAATGGTTATCTCTTTAACAATTAGGTCGAAAGATGATTTTTTGTAATTGTGATTCCCGCATAAAAGCATTGATCCCTGGCTTAAACAGCAATTGTTGCCGATTTTAACAGGTGCTAAATTGTCGATCCATACTCGTTCGCCAATCCATGAATGTTCGCCGATTTCCAAATACCAGGGGTATTTGATATTCACGCCAGGCTTTATTACTACCCCTTTGCCAATTTTTGCCCCAAAGAGTCTTAATAGAAAAATCTTTAATCCGCTGAAGGGATTTAATGGATTAATGAAAAAAACAACATTTATAAAATACCAAAACAGTATTTTTATTGTGCTCGCTCCCGGAGTATACCAACTGTTATTAAATGAAGATAAATCAGTTTTTTTCATGTATAAATCTATGCAAATAATAGTCGATTTTGTTCAATTCCATTTTGATCGTTAAATATTGAATTAGCAAAAGTTAATGCACCATCGCTCATTTTTTCAAATGATTGTTGATCCCAATAACATGCTGCTTTTAATGCATTCATTATTTCTCCTTCGCTTGCAAGCGGAATGTCCCATCCTGCATTTTTTTGTTCCAGTTGCTTCCATATTGTTTGGTCGGAAAGTAATACCGGGCAACCTGCTGCCATACTTTCAACTATCGAATGGCCGTAATTTTCATTAAAGGTAAGTAAAATGCTTAAATGATAATTGCTGAGTACCTTTATTACGTTGCTGTTTTCGATTACGCCTTTATAGTTTGCATTTATGTGCGGAGGTAGTTTTGATATTTCTTCCTCACATAACTTCCAATAATCAGGGTCTTCAATAGGGCCGTATATGTCGAATTCTACTTCACAGTTACTTGGAAGTTGGGCTAACATTTTAAGAGCCCCTTCTAAATTTTTCTTTATCGTTATGCGAGATAAAAATACTGCCTTGAGTTTGCATTTAACTTTTGTTCTTTCTATTTTAGTTAGTGTTCGCGATTCAACAAGGTCGATGGCAACATGAATTTTACAGTTCTTACCAAACATTTCTTTTATTTCTTCAGCTTCAGCTTCAGAGCTCGCATGCCATGAAATTCCTTTGTATAAGCCAAGTGTTTTTGCGAAATTTAAAAACAACTTTTTCTTCAGCGCCTTAATTTGTAATGCTCCTTTTCCAAGCATCCCACGCGGAGCCAATACTAGTTTTCGGTTCGGAAGAAATTTTTTTCGAATCAGTAAAGGTTGTAATGTGTAAAATATAGAATACAATGAGTTGAGGTAAATAATATCGGCTTGCTCTGCAAAAATTATTTTCTTTAATTGTTCTTTTGATTTATTTGAAGATGAAAAATAATAAACTTTACTTCCGTCGTCGCATTTAATCCAAGTGTCCGATGCAATGCCTTTATAAGGCGATTCCGCGTGGAGGTCACTGTCAGATGTTATGATGCTGAAATCGTAGTGATTTCGTAAATGACGTACCATGCTGGCAACAGATCGTATTTGACCGCCTGCCTTATAGCCGGGTAAATACCAATCAACAAATACCAGAATTTTCTTTTTCGTCATTTTATAACGTTGATGTATGTTCGTATTTTATTTTACTAAAGACATAATGGTGTCTGCCCATTTTTCTGGAGTAATTAGTTGTGATAATTCAACGCTTTTCTTCCCCATTGAAATGAGATCATCATCGTCGGAGTTGATCATTTTTAGCAAGGATTCTTTAATAGAACTAGCACTTTTCGGTTGGCAGAAGTATCCGTTTTCTCCGTCTATCAAGAAGGTGGAGGCAGCGTTTGTGGTAGTGCTGCATATCATAGGGAAACCCGATGCAGCATATTCATGAACTACTAAGCCCCAATGTTCGTAATGTGTGGGGAGAATAAATACACCTGTATCACTAAGGTATTTTTTTAATTGATTTGGTTGAATAAACCCACAATCTTTTATGGAATCACTTTTTGGGAATTCTGATTGTAATTCACCTTTGCCTAGGCACCATAGTTCCCACCCTTTTCTTTCTTCATCCGTAAGCGAGGTGAATGCTTGCCATAATTCCCGAATTCCTTTAAGTTCAGTATATCTTCCAACATAAATGAATCGGTGAGGGAAATGGTTTTCTTTTTTTGATTTTGACGCTTCGTAGTATTGATGAAATAAATCAACATCTGCCGAGTACATACCATGTTCAATAAGACGATCTTTTTTAAATCCTAATCGTCTTGCATATTCAGCATTAGGTACTCCTGGCACCCAACAATGTGTAAAGAATTGATGTAAATAGAAAGGTCCTATAAGTGTAGCTATTCGTTGTTTTATAGTTCCAAGCCACGGATTGTCAAGTGTCATTACCACTGGCACACGCTTATTTATTGTTTTGCATACTGAAAGATATCCTTTATCTGCCCACCCGCATACATATACGAAATCAGGACCTATTTCCTTAACTAATTTTATTAGTTCTTTATTAGAATAGTTCTCTCTTGCATAATCATAAATATGCTCCGAAAATTTAAATTGAAAAGGAGCTACTGAATTAATGGGATACCTTACTACATGAACTTCTGTTTCATACCTAGTAGCCAATTTTTCCATACATGCTACTACGTATCCTGCTAACTCAAAGTACAGAAATAGTATTTTTTTCTTCTTTGGTTTCAACATGTTGCAAGAGTATTATATTTAATATGGCAATAATCGTAAATGGATTTAATGAACCTTGAAACCATGCTTCAAACATACATGAAAACAAAATCGCAAACATAGTAGGAAGCGCCATATAGTTTACGGAAGCGGCTTTAAAGAAATTTTTAAAGAAGCCAATTAAATAAACAACGAGTCCAATAATTCCTGTGTTTAACCATAACGCAAGGAATGTATTATGAACGCCTCCAAGGTGACCTAAGTCGTTTAACCACGATTTATTTTCTTCGAATAAAGTTTCCTCGTACGAAAACCCTCGGCCCAGCATAAAGTTGTTTTGAATTTCTTTCCATCCAAACGTCCAAGCAATTAAACGTCCTGATCCATCTTCAAGGTGATCAACTCGAAAATAATCGCCTAAGCCAAATGCATTGATGATAGTAGGAAGGTTTTCATTAATAATTTGAAAGAGAATAGCTACAATAATTAAAATTACAAATCCGATCCAATATGAAATTTTATAAAAACGAGAGAAGAATAAGAATATTAATATCGAAAAGATGCAATTTCTCGATCCCGACATCAATACCGATAAGATCAAACTTCCGAATATTAATACTAATTGAGGAGTGGTAAACATTTTTGGATGTTTTTGTAGCGTCAACATAATCATAATGAAAAATACTGTTGAGAAGCTTCCAATTCCATTAGGGTTACCTAACAATCCATTATATCTTCCTACAAGGTAGGTGTAATCTGTTGGTAATACCATGCTTAATCCAAGCGCAACTACATACAAAACAGTCCCCGACCATATCCATAATTTGAGCATTCGTTCCCCGCGATCAATTGCCATTTCTCGCGTAAAATAACTGGGTATAAAAATGAACATAAGCGCAAACGATAGTGTTTTTTGGAAAGCCAGCATCGGTAACGGATTTCTAAACATAGAGATAGATGCAACCGCAAAAAATGCCACAAATGGGTACCAGAATTTACTTTTCGAAATAAATTTTTTACTATCGAAAATTACAAAAGCAGAAACTAAAACCAATGCTATATCTTTTGTTTTACCAGCAAATGCGAATTCATGTTTTCTGTTATCACTAAAATATAGTAGTATAGCGAATGCCACAATAATTTCAGCATATCGGCCTTTGTTTTTTAACAGCATTAAGGTAAGAGGAATTACTGCCATGGCCAATTCGGGCGCAATAATCCCTGCTATCACCCAAATTAGGATCAGTATATAGAATTGGTTATTTTCTTTTACAAACTCAAGCATTTCTAATTTAGAAATTTTTCAAATAGTTCTATATGTTTTTTAGCAACAATTGGCCACGTAAAATTCTTTAAAACTTTGCGCCTCGAAGCTAATGAAAGTTCTAATCTTTTTTCAGGTGTTAATTGATAGAATGATTGAATCCCCCATTTTAAGCTCCTCATATTATTAGTTTCAATCAAGTAGCCATTGTCGCGATTTACTAATTCGGCTGTAGCTCCGGTGTCTGTTACAACAATTGGCATGCCTCCGGCCATGGCTTCTAATACCACTGTGGGCATTCCTTCAAACAGTGTAGGAAATACAAAAAGATCACAACTGCGATATAATTTCATTAGTTGGTCATCGTCGGCAAATCCATGAAACGTAACATTTGAGAAGTTATTTTCTTTGATATATTGTTCATACAATGGTCCTTTTCCAACTATATTAAAATGAAGTCGTTCTGTATATCCTTCTATATTTAGTGATCTAATTCCTTCCATTAAAACATTTATTCCTTTATTTGCAGCAAAGCGCCCAACAAATAATAATTCTAATTTTTCTTTGTCAAAATTACGTATTGGTTCCTCTCCAGGTATCACTGCATTCGGAAGTATTTCAATTTTCTTGTGTGCATTTGGAACTTCTCTGCGAAGGATAGTCGTTAAACGTCCGCCTAGTGATATTACTTTGGCTGCATGTTTAAATTGATAACGTTCCATCATGCGCATAGGAAATGTTTTGTATTTATCACTGAAAGTTAGCCCTTGAAATGGTTCTAGCCCATGTTGATTTATAATAACGCGATGTCCAATTTTGGGTAGCCCATATAAAACAGAAAATCCTTGTGCATAAACTACGGCATCAGGATACTGCTCAATTATTTTATATACTTCCTTAGAGTATTCATATTGTTTACGAATATAAAAACCGCTAAATTCAAATGGTATCGAAATTTCTTTGAAGCCAAGCGAGGTATCAAATACTTTTTTATCGTGGGGATGTATTACAATTATTTCCCATATTCCTATTTTTGCCAACTCGGCAAGTAATAATACTGAATGACGTTGCATTCCTCCTACAGCGTGAGGGAAGACTCCATCAGTACAGAAAATAAGTTGACGTTTCATAAATTACTTTTTATTTACCATCGTGGCAATTCCTTCATCAATTCCGATTAATGGTTGCCATCCAGTGCTTTTTAATTTGGTAACATCTGCCAATAAATGCATGCGTTCTACTTTTCGTACTCTTGCAGGATCTACTTCTATGGCAATTTCTTCACCTAGCTGACGAGAAAAGGCGTCAACTATTTCCGTTACTGAATATTCGATCCCTCTTCCTAAGTTAAAGGTGTCGATGCCAGCGTTGATATTTGTAAGCAACGAGTAAACTGCATTTGCCATGTCTGATGTGTGAATGAAATCTCGCTTCGGCGTTAAGTTTCCTAGTTGAATAATTCTCATTCCAGCGTTTACTTGTTTCTCGATTTCAGGAATTAAATGCGGATTGGTTTCATTGGGGCCAAAGGCATTGAAGAATCTGCAAATGACGACCGGAATTTTAGTTATTAAATGAAATTCGTTGCAAAGATGCTCTCCTGTTAATTTACTGAGTCCATAAATATCAAGTGGGCCTACTTCGTGTTGTTCTGTTACCGCTTCGTTATAAATGGGATAGACAGCGGCAGTCGAAGCGAAAAATACTTTTTTTGCATTGTATTTTTTACAACATTCTAAAATATGTATGGTTCCGTTGATATTTATATTGCTCGATTCATAAGGATGTTGGTTGCAATAAGGAATAAAATGAACTGCCGCCAAATGAATAACTATTTCGGGTTGTACTGTCGAAAATATTTTATCAATTGTCAGTTTGTCTAATATATCGGCAAAAAAGAAATTAGCATCAGGAATATTAATAAATTCTCTTTTTCCAAATGATAAATTATCGATCACAAATACTTCGTGTCCTTCTTTTTGAAGTTTGTTGATTACCGCACTTCCTATAAAGCCGGCTCCACCGGTAACTAATGTTTTCATTGTATCGCTAATAAAAGTTTTTTGTAATTATTTAATTGGGCTTCTTTGGTCCAGTTTTTTTTAACCAACGAAATCATTCGTTCTCTTGTTTCAATTTTGGTTTTATTTATTCTCGGATAAACATCTCCGATTACTACGGTTCCGCAATTATTCTCTCTAACAAATTCGCTATAGTCGCCCAAGTTTTCCGAAATAATAACGGGTAATCCTGCTGATAAATATTCTGCAAATTTTGTGGGCGAGGCAACTTGATTAGTAACGCTTTGTTCGCGAATTAATATTCCTGTGTCGCACAACGATAAAAGGGTAGTTACTTCTTGGTGTTTTACCCAATGACGTTGTACTTGTTTAGGAAACTCTTGTTGTAACTTTTTGATGTTTTCTTCTTCTTGTGCTAAAAAAATAACTTTATGATTTCCACTTTCTTTTAAAAAGGAGGAAAGGAAGGTGTGTAAAATTGAAAACGACTGCCATCCAGAGGTGGATCCTGAATAAGCTAGAACGATATCTTCTGCTTGTAAGCCGATTGATGCTCGTATCTTGTTGATGTTTTCGGTGGTCGGAATTTCAGCTTTAAAACTGCTGTTTAATGTGCACGGTATAACAACATGTCTTGTGTCTGTATAGTGATAGTGGTTTTGCCAATGGTCTACTAGTTTTTGTGTAACAGCAATTCGAAAATTGCTGTTATGTATAGCAGTATTTTCTAAGCGGTATATATTTTTTTTCCAGCTTTCTGGTACCGTAACTGTATATTCATGCCATTCTGCTTCCATAGCGCCTCTGCCATCGAAACATACCTTCGTTACTGATGATATTCCTCTTACGTTGAGGGCCATATTGGTTGCAATAACATTTCTCGATACAATCGACTTTGGTCGGTATAAAAGGCAGAGAATCCATAATATGATATTATTGAACTTCCAATAGGGAGCTTTGGGCAGCATGGGAAGTACTATTGCATCGGGTAATTGCTGTTTAATAAGTTTCTTTTTCCCTTTAAAATCATGCAATGAAATAAACGCCACCAATCGCAATGGAGCATTGCAATTTGAACGCAGAAATTTTACTACGTCAGTTACTTGACTGTAATAAACTCCTGATGGCGGTTCCGCATAGGTTAAATAAAACATACTTTTAATTACTAGTGAATTCTTTTTTGACGCTGATTAAATAGTAGTGATAACCTTTGTGCGATTCTAAATCCAAATAAATTATAAATAATCATGTATTTTGATGATGATGATGATGAAATAGGTTTGCCTTCATTTATAATATATTGTTTATGTAATGTGATGGCTTCATTTTTGTCGTATAGATATAAGACTCTTAACGCATCAAATACACGATTAATAAATGTTTGCTTTATTTCGGGAGTAAGTTGATTGTTTTCTTTTAAATAATAGAATATACGTGTGCGTAGGGCAATAAATCGTTTCCATTTTTCTGCTGGATTAGACTTAGTTATTGACCCAAATGGTCGTTCACGATTAATGTTCACTATTTTATTGTCGATTAAAACAATTGCATTTTTCTGCAACATTCTAAACATGAGATCATATTCTTGACTGCTCTTTAATGATTCTGACCATCCGTTTATTTCGAGAAGTCTCGATTTTTTGAATAGGTTAGAGGTGGTTACGCCAAGCATTGCATTCATTAGTTTAGCCCACGGCTCTCCTGGTTCGTATACTAGTAGTTTTTCGGTTCCGTCTATGAATAATTTTTTGCAACTTCCTACTATAATGTCAGGCCTTGTAACAGCACTTTCAATTAGTCCTGTTTGATATTCTAGTTTCGTATTGATGAGTATATCATCTGCGTCGAAAAATTGAATATACTCTCCTCTAGCAACGGCTAACCCACGATTTCTCGTATAGGTGGCACCACGATTTCCATCATTAATAAGCATTTGAATTTTGCCTGGAAATTCTATTTGTAGTCGTTTAACTATTTCAACTGTTTCATCAGATGATCCGTCGTCTACACAGATAATTTCTAATGGCGGAGCAGATTGTGCTATTACCGATCTTAATCCTTCTTCTATGTAGAAGGCTACATTATAGCAGGGCACTACAACAGATATTGTTGTTGTGCTTGTGGTCTTCGTTCCTTGGATATCGGTACTGTTATTTGTAAAATGAGTAACAGCAGATTCTTTTTTGTAAGTGGATAAATATTCAGCAACAATTTTTAAGTAGTCGCTTTCAATAGTGTATTTATTAAAAATAGTCGTTAAAAACTTATCAAGCGTCTTTAAATTATGACGGCTCAACATTTTCGGGTGAGAAACAAAATGCATAAAATCGTTTTGTTCAATAAATTTATTATATAAAGGCATTTTTACAATACTCATCAATTCAACCGATGCAGGTTCTTTCGAATTGTCTGAAGTAGAAACTCCACTTTCAGAAATAGGTAATACATCTTGTAATCTTTTTGACTGTTGGCCGATGCCTCTTTTATAGGTATGATCGTTTAAGAGTTTGAATAGTATTTTGCGATGTATCTTGTCGGCTTTATTATATACTGAATTGATCGATAATATAGAGCTGGATACTTGAATGAAATTTCCGTTTCGATCCTCTAATGAGGCTTCGTTATTAAATGCGTATATAGGTTTATTTGGAGCATTGCTAAAATCGAAATATTGCGCATTGGAGAATTGATATAATCCTGCCATAATGCTAAAGTCGTATTTTATTCCAAAGCGTTCGAAGTATGGTTTGAAATCACTAAAGGGTTGTATAGACCAACCTCCAGCTCTAAAACCATTAATTTGGTATTTTGCATCAACGGAATTTATGATTGTATTTAATATTCTAAACGACTCTCTAAAAACATATTCTCGATCTTTTTCTTCTAAATTGTGAAATCGATATTTTTTTACTTCTGACAGGTTGAATTGATGCTTTATAGAATCATATTCCGCATCTAACCAATGAGGATGAATATGAGGGAAAATATAATGACCATCAATAATTAATTGCTTTATCTGGTCAGAAATAATTTTAAGATCGGCTGCACATGCAGCAAATCTATTTGTATATTTTTCTAATGTAATTAAGTAGGTGGTATCTACAAAAAAAATGGCTTTAATGCCTTTTGGATTAATAATTTTCCTGATTAGTTCAGTGGGTTCAATGATACTTTCAATAGGCTGACCGCTCCTTGGCCCTAGAAAGAGTTCGTAGTCAAAAGTAAGGAGCAGGTTCTTCTTCATGTTTTTGGGCTATGCAAAGGTAATAATCCCTTTAAATAGTGCATTATTTTCTAGAGTAGGAGGTGATGTACGTTTAAGTTAAGGTTTTGTTGCTTTCACTGATGGAGTTGGGCTTAATTTATATTGTTGCTATTGCGTTTCTTGATCAATTATGTCTTTTTGTTTACTTTTCCCTTGTCGAATGCCAACTAAAAAATCATAAATTTTCATTGGTAGTGGCGAAAGATCGATTTTCCATAAATATCCTTCTTTTAATACGCCTCCGAAGCCTTTTTTAAATCTGAATACTCCTTGAAGCGATTCGTTCGAACTGTTCAGCCGAACCCCTACTAAGTCGTAGTTTTTTACTCCTTTATTCCTAAGATGTTTCATCATCTCAAAATGTAGATGCTTCATTCCCCCGTACAGCTTAGTTTCTCCTACTGATCCTGCATGAGTGCAGAGTGCCGAATATTTTGTGTAAATTATAAAGATGGCGCCTATCGGTCGATCTTCTTCATATACAACACCGGTTTCTATATGGTCTTCTCCGAGGCCTGAATATAATGACTTAAAATAGTCAATGGAGTCGCGGTGAATTTTAGCTCTTTCGGTGGTGGCCGAGTACATCGAATAAAAATCCTCGAATGATTTTCTGCCAAAGGCTATTCTCCCTCCATTTTTGATGCTATGTTGAACGGCTTTATTGTATTTAATGTCGTAGCTGTTCAATATAGTTTCGTCTTCTTTTCCTTCAAGTGAAATTATGTAGGTTCCAAATTTACAGAATGTAGATTTATCCGCAACTCCAAGCATAATTCCGAATGGATGCGGCTGAATTAGTCGGTGAATAATTTTCTTCGTTTTTAGAAATGTAACGAGTTGGTTAATGAAGTTGGTTTGTTGCGACGTGTTTAATTCAATTGCATTTGCAACTGGTGCATGCAAAATTTGTCCGAATAGAAATTGCTTTACCTTAATAAGACGTATTGGAATAAATATTTTTAAAACAGTGTCTTCAATAATTATTACGTTATTGTTATGATGATCTTTATAAAAAGCAGAAAATCCTTCGATAAACTGTACAGGCCAATTATCATCAAAAATAATATTTGGTGATGGATAATTGTTATCTGTATAACTATAAATTTTCATAACGCTATAGTAAATATAGCAAAAAGTGTATTTCTAATTGAGATACACTTTTTGATTAATAGGATTCATTGAAATTAGTTATAAAGTGCAGCTTTATCTTTCAGTAATAGCTTTGAACATATCTCTAAAATTCGTTCTGTTGAATGCCCATCCCATAATGGAGGTATATTCCCTTTTTTATATGTTCCAGCAATAATTTCATTAATTTTATTTTGTACGGTGGTAATGTCAAATGGAACTAGTTCATTGGTCCCTATCCATACTGTACTTGGGCGTTCTGTATTCGGACGTAGCGTTAAGCATGGAACTTTTCTGAAGGTAGTTTCTTCTTGTATTCCACCACTATCGGTAATTACAAATCGACATTCTGCTGTTAGTTTTTGGAAAGCGAAATAGTCGAGTGGTTCAGTAAGTATAATACGTGAATTTGATTTTACCCTGTCCATTAATCCGAAGTGTTCTAGTTTAGCGAGCGTTCGCGGATGAATAGGGAAAACGAGATCATAATTTTTATTTACATATTCGATAATGTCAAGTAGTTTGTTTAACCCTTCTTCAAAATCAACAGTGGCAGGTCGATGCATTGTCATTAATACAAACCCCTGAGGATTTAATTTATATTGACTTAATATTGCACTCTCTTTAATTTTTAAATCAAAACCAACAAGCGTGTCAATCATCGTATTTCCTACAAAATAGATTGATTCTTTATCACGACCTTCTTTCATCAAATTATCAAGTCCACTTTGTTCTGTTACAAAGTAGTAATCCGAAATTTCATCAGTGAGTAAACGATTTATTTCCTCTGGCATACTTCTATCGTAACTTCTTAACCCGCTTTCAAGATGGGCTACTTTACATCCCGTTTTATGCGCAGTGAATGCTGCTGCAAACGTGGAGTTAACGTCCCCTACTGCCATTATCATCGCTGGCTTGAAGTCGTTTATTACATTTTCAAGACGAATCATTATTTCGCCCATTTGGGTATTTGCAGAGGCTTGCGGAATATTTAAATAGTAATCGGGTTCTAATTCGAACTGCGTAAAAAATACGTCGGCCATTTTAGCATCATAGTGCTGTCCTGTGTGAACAATTTTAATATCAAAGGGATTCCCCATCGCTTCATTTACTTTCTTGAAACGGGTGATTTTGATAAAATTGGGACGCGTTCCAACAACTATTAATATTCGGTTATTCATGCGGGTATTAATTTTTGAGGGTATTTGTAAAGATACCATCTTTAAAGAGTTCGTCAATTAGTAAAGTATTAAATATTTCTACGCCATTGTTGTGTAAATGGTTCTCGTCAGCGAAGAATTTCAAGTCTGTTAATCCCTTTGCCCCGGTATAATCGTATAGTTTAACGCTGTATTTATTTAAAATAGGGTTAATATCGTTTAAAAAGGCTTGGTGCTCAACAGGAAAATACAAATAGGGCAGAGGGTGTTCAACCGCTGCTACTTTGAATCCCGATGAAGTTAAATAGGATAGTAGTTTGTCGAAATAATTAAGTTGATAATTGTTTGTTTTGTACTTCCATTTGACTTCTTCATGTGGGTTTTTTAGCTGATTATAGAGAGGTATATATCCATCTTTCATAATTTCTTTATTGAGAAATAACGGATGGCTAAATTTATTGAATTGCCGAAGGGTGTACATGTTTATTGCTCTAATATCTTTCGATGCTAATGCGATATGTATCGCCGTTTTTTCTTTATTAATGTTCTGAATGAAATCTGAAATGGATTCTAGGTTTTGAAAGGTCATTACTCTATCGTAAACATCCAGTATTACAACTTTACAGTTGCTATGGGTGATATATTCTTTTGCTAGATAATAGGAACACATCAAATTTTGATCGTCTGTACCTAAATTATGCATTTTAATTCCTTTAGCTTTAAAAACTTCCGGATTGTATCCATGCAGTGCATGCGATGAACCTAATACAAAGGCATCATAGGATTCTTTTTCGTTGAAAGCTCTAAATTTTCTATACGTTTTTCCTCCTTCCCATACTTGGCCTGATGTAGCGCGATATACTAATGGAATTCCACCAACTTTAATAGCAAAAAAAACCGCGAAAACAATCAAGTATGTTGTAACCGATAAAAAGATAAGCAATATTGTTTTTTTTAGTAATGGCATTAGCTTTAAAATTGAAAGTAAATAAAGTGAATGTCTCCAAAAAATCCGAAAAGTATAATTCCTGTAACTACAAGTGAATACGTGATGTATTTTACAAAGGTATTTTTGAATGCTATTCGATTCTTAACAACATTATCCATAATTGGATCCGCAATCATAAATCCGCCAATTAATGCAAAAAGGAATAATGTTCTTCCTAAATTTTTTTCGCCAACAGAAAATATATCTAAAGTGTGAATTAAGGGTTGCAGTCCGAATTTTAATTTTGCTATTGATTTAATAATGATGCTTGCATCAGTAAATGACGTTGCTCTGAAAAAGATCCAAGCAAACAATACGAGATGAAAAGTTACAATCATATTGACCGTATTTGTAATCATATTTTCCGGTACATTGATGGATTTAAATAACTTTTCTTTTTGAATCGCAATGATTAGATAGATTCCATGTAAGAATCCCCAAATAATAAAATTCCAATTTGCTCCATGCCAAATTCCACTAATGGTAAATACAATCATCAAATTTAACATCATTCGCGATGTTTTAACTTTATTTCCGCCTAAAGGAATGTAGAGATAGTCTTTAAGCCATGAACTTAATGATATATGCCATCTGTTCCAAAATTCTTTTATGCTCTTAGAAGTATAGGGCGTTCTAAAATTTTCCATTAATTCAAATCCCATCGTTTTTGCGGCTCCAATGGCAATATCAGAGTATCCGGAGAAGTCACAGTAAATTTGTATTGCAAATAAATAAGTGGCGAATAATAGAGTTAAACCCGTTTGTTGTTCAGGGTGTGTGTACGCAATATTTACCATGCTTGATATATTATCTGCGACTACAATTTTTTTGAAAAAGCCCCAAAGCATTAGTAATAATCCGTCACGTACGTTTTCGTATTTGTATTTTTTTTCGGTATGAAATTGATGTAATATGTTTTGTGGTCGCTCAATAGGCCCTGCCACTAGCTGTGGATAGAACATTACATATAGCGCATAATATCCGAATCTGCGTTCTGCTTTTTGTCGGTTATAATAAACTTCAAATGTATAGCTCATTGCTTGAAAAGTATGAAACGATAATCCTATCGGTAGCGCGATGCCTATATATCTAATAGCGGTCGGATGTCCGTTTAATAATGTTCCTGCAATATTGAGATTGTCGAGAAAAAAATTATAATATTTAAATACAGCAAGTGTGCCTATGTTCGCAATAATACTTGCCAATAATAGTAGTTTCTTTCGCTTTTTAGATTTTCCAGATTCTATAAATAGTCCAGCATAATAGTCAATAATAATGGTTCCTAATAAAATAAGTAGGTATGCAGGAATAAAGTACATATAAAAAAAGCAACTCGCTGCTAATAATAAAATCCATCTGTATTCATGTTTTATTGCATAAAACAATAGTGTTACCAATGGAAAAAAAAAGAGAAAGTCAAGCGAGTTAAAAAGCATAATTCAATAATTAGTTGTGCTTATATTACCTTTTCTAGGAGTTCCTTGTATGTATAAATTCCGTCAATTCGCCCATCTTTTAATTCATAGATGCGGTCGCAATTTCTTAGTGTTGTGATTCGATGAGCAATAATAAATATTGTTTTATGAGAATCAGAAAGCAAATCGATCGCATCACTTACTTCTTGTTCGGTTTGATTGTCGAGTGCCGATGTAGCCTCATCAAATATTAATACCTGTGCATTTCTATACAGCGACCTAGCAATACTGATTCGCTGCCGTTGTCCTCCCGATAGTTTCGAGCCTCGCTCGCCTATGATCGTGTCAAGACCTTCAGGTAATGAATCTATTAAATTGTCAAGTGATGCTTGACTAACGGCAAGGCGTACCCGATTTTCATCTGGCTTCCATTCTCCAAATGTGATATTATCACGAATGGTAGTGTCCATTAAAAAAATATCTTGTTTAACATATCCAATCAGATTTCTCCAACCTCGTATGTGTTCAAGTTCTAATTTTTTCCCATCGATACAAATTTCCCCTTCTTGTTCTTCGTAAAATCTCAGAAGCACATTCATGAGTGTCGTTTTGCCTGATCCTGAAGAGCCAACAATTCCTATTTTCTCGCCTTTTATTACTTCAAGTGAAATGTTTTTTAATGTTGGAGTTTCAGTTCCTGGAAAAATAAACGATAAGTTATTAATTAGAATATTTTTTTCGAATGCAACAGGAACTTGTAAGGGCTCATTTTCTTTTAACTTTTCAATATCGCTGTAAAGATGGAGGCTATCCATTGCAACGAGATTCTTTTGAATATAAACCATCGAGCTAATAATTCTATTTAGTGATGGCATTAATCGATAGGCCGCTGCAGCGAATAAACTTACCATTACAATTGCTTGGTCACTATTGTCGGTAAGAAAAATGGCATAAATAAAGATGAGTACAATTCCTGTTAGCGCAACTAATTCATTTGCCCGAATAGGAATTAAATTTTGTAAATACGATTTCATATTTAAGCTGTGATAGCTTTGTTGAAGTCGTAAAAATTTATCTCTGTAATAATCTTCTCGATCGGCTAACTTAATATCAATATAACCACTAATGGTTTGATGGAGTGTTCCCATCGATTGCGGAAAAATCATGTTCATTTTCGCACCTATAATCGATGATTTGTTTCGAAGCAATCGATAAATCAGCCAAGTTGCTGGTCCAATCATGCAAGCAATAAAAAGAAATAATTTTATATCATATAAAGCAATTCCGCTAACAATTAAGAGCACAATAAATCCTTCTGATAATATCATTATCAATGGAAGTACTACCCACGAAATATAGGAGGTGGGGTTATTGATTATACTGTGTAAAATAGTACTGCTTTTTAATCCAGTAAACGTGTGGAAATCGAGATTAAAAAATTTGTTAAACTGACGTTTCGTAATGTCACGTGCAATTTGTGTGCTAAATTTTGTTTGTAGATAGTTCACAAATAATCCAAATGCACTTTTGAAAACAAAAAAACCAAATACGATTAAAATGATGACCAGCAAAAAATTTTTATCGCTCGTAAATCCAAATGTATCATATAGATAATGTAATTTGTTGCTTTTGTGAATAGCTTTCGGGTCTGCAGCAAGTTTTACTAACGGGAGAATAGAAGCTAATCCAAATACATCAAATATGGCCGATAGAAATATAAGAATAGTCAATCCACCCATCTTCCTTTTTTGAGGAGCAGTAAGATTTAATCGTAGACTATTAATAGCCCTTGACAATGCTCCGTTTCTATCTACGTCGTTCTCTATTGACATAATTTACTATTTGTTATGCGTAATAACCTCCGCCATATCCGGCAGTTATGTTTTTACTACTAACATTGTTTAATACAAACGACATATGTTTTACTTCATTCTTTTCTACGATTTGATGCGCAATGTCTACAAAATCACGTTTAGAATAGCCAGCTTTTAAAACATAAATATTAATGTCGGCAAATTTCATAAATACCAATGCATCCGAAAGTAATCCTACTGGAGGCGTGTCAATAATTATATATTCGTATTTCTCTTTTAAATTATTGATTAGTAATTCTAGATTTGCGTCAAGTATTAATTCAGATGCATTTGGAGTACGTGGCCCTGTTAAAACTACTTGAAGATTTTCAATCCCAGTTTCTTTTATAATTTCATTCATGGATGCTTTTCCTACAATAAAGGAGGTCACACCAACATCATTTTGTAAGTTAAAGGCATTCGCTTGTTTTGGCTTGTGTAAATCCAAATCAATTAATATTACTTTTTTCTTTGCTTTTGCTAGAATAGTAGCGGTATTTACTGCTGTAAAAGTTTTTCCTTCACCAGCTACTGACGATGTTATTAGAATGACTTTGTTCTTGGATTTAGCTGCAAAGTAGGATAAATTAGTCCGTATGACTCGAAAGGCTTCGGCTATTTGAGATTGCGGAAATTTGTCTACAATAAGATATTCCGTTTCGGCTTCTTTGCTCTTCCCAATAACTCCTATGATTGGAAGTTCTGTTGCATCCTTTAAATCATCTTTTGTTTGAAGGTAATTGTAGTAAACTCCTTTAAAGAAAAGAATTAAGAAGGCAAATGCTAGACCTCCGCCAATTCCTGCGGCAAGTGTTTTTATTGCTAAAGGATGTAATAACCCTGTAGCATATGCGGGCTCAAGAATAAATTTATCAGCAACAATTGCCGCCTTCGCAATTATTGTTTGAGCTCTGGTTTCTAATAAAAATTCATAAATTTTAGAGTAGATTTCTACATTTCTATTGATATTAACTAATCCTCTTTGGGTAGTTGGCATCTGACGAATTGTATTTTGATATTCTCCAACTTGAGAGCTTAAACTATTAATACGATTTACAAGCGTTTTGCGAATGTTAAGTACAATTCCAATTATTTTCTGTTTTGAATTTGAAATTAATACATCATTGTCAACTACCGGTTTCGAACTTTCAGTGTTACTAAAAAGTAAATTTGTTCTTTTTTGTTGTAATGCATACAGTTCATTAAAGGCATTTGATAGCGCTTCATCATTGGCATCGGCAAGTACAGAAGGAGATATCGCTAGATTGTCGCCACCGTTGCTAGTTAAATATTCATACATCATGTCAATCGACTTCAGCTGAATATTTAATCGTGCTTTTTCTGTATCGAAATCTACAACGCGTTGAAATAATACACTTTGCTCCTGTCCAAGATTGAATGTTGTTCTGTCTTTCTGAAATTGTTCAAGATTACCTTCAACTCCATTTAGTTGACCTTCTACTTCTCTTAATTGACCATCGATAAATGAAAGTGTATTTTCGTTAACATTTTTATTAACCGAAATCGAATTTTCAATGTATATATTTACAAGTGTGTTAAGGAAATCAACTGCTTTTTCTTGTACTTCGTCTTCTATTGATATAGAAATCGTAGTGGCACTGTTGTCTTTTACAATTAATAGTGCATCCTGATATTTTTGTATGAGTTTAGTGTGATTTCGGAACTTGAAAATATATGGAATCTCATGAATTTTCGAATTTCTATCAATAACTGCGCTGTCCGAATTAATTATAAACGAAAAGCGATCCGTAACTAATGGCTCACCAAAGTGGGCTTCTCGTTTAAATTTATAATTTTCGGTATTTACTTCAACAATGTAACTTTTTTTATTTTGAATATGAATCTCAAATGGAATTTCATATAAAGTTGGATCGGTTAGTTTTCCTTCAACTGCGAATGGAGTTCCTCTATATACTTCCCCTGTTTTGATACGTCCTTCAATATAGTAAGAGATATCTAGGTTTAGTTTAGTAACCGTTTCATCTACTAATTTAGTTGACTGTAAAATTTTAATTTCATTGGCAACATCTTCCTTTTTAGGTGGTGTTGGCAATGATTCGCTTAGCGCATCTTTAAAAGGATCTTTTGGTGGTTTAACCAAAATTTCTGCAGTGGCTCCGTAAAATTTAGTGGCTTTGTATAAGTAGGCAACAGAACCACCTATCCCTAACGCCAGAAATAAAACAAACCAATACCAGTTTTTACCTATGGTAGTTAACGTTCGTTTGATGTCTTTTTGGTCGATTAGGTTATTACCACCCATCAGTTTTTTTTCCATCTGGAATATCTATTGTAATTATTCGTGTAAAGGATACATTTCCTTTGATACGGAGAATGGGCAAAATAGTTTGATTTAGACCTGGTGCCATTCCCAAATTCTTAAATTCACACATCTTGTAGCAAACTCGTGCAAAAATAGTTAAAGACCTGTAGGGGAGCGCAATTTTATCGTTTTTCTTTTGTTTTTAGAGTGGATTTTGCGTTATTTTAAACGAAAAGTGGTTGCTTCTGTCACTTTGTTTTCTCCAAATATATTTTCAGTAACACTTTTTAATTCTTTTATGAGTTTTTCA
>CAIRUC010000041.1 GCA_903881665.1 uncultured Bacteroidota bacterium
CAATTTTAAAAAATATAAACACCCAATTGAAATTGAACAATCAGGATTAATTCAAGTTCGCTCAATTTCGGATAGGGATACCGTTATGTTGTTCCGTAATTTTAATATAGCACCTTCTAGTGGTTGTAATGTGAAACTGTTAACCAATACAAAAGGGGCATATGCAAATCCTACTTCTACACTTACCGATGGAATTATTGGTGATTATCCTTGGAGTGGAAAACAATGGTTAGGATGGATTGGTAAGGATGCTGTTTTAGAATTAGATCTTGGAGATAATTTTAATGTTGATAGTGTGCAAGTTTGGCTCCTCGATGAACCTTCAAGTTGGATTCATGCTCCAAGTGCCGTTTATTTGCAGAATGATTCAGCACAAGCAATTACTGTTGTATTGGGCAAAAATGCCGTTAATCATACAACAGTGATGGGGCCGCTACTTACTTCTAACTTGAAAGTTACTATGAAGTCAATAGGTAAAAACCCTGTCGGTACAAATGGCGCTGGTGAAAATGGTTGGCTTTTTGTTTCTGAAATTTTAGTCTACGGACATAAATATACAAATGAATAATGATTAATCCTTTTAACGGTAGAAGACTTTTAAAACAATTTTTTTTGCTGCTGGCAATTGTTTTATTTTCTAACTTGAATGGATCTGCTCAAAATGCAACTACACTTTCGAATTGGAAATATTTTAGCACGGTTAAAAATAAGTGGATTACTGCCACCGTTCCTGGGGCTATTCAATGCGACTTAATGGATCATGAAATAATTGACAATCCGTTTAATGATCCCGGCTATGAATTGTCGTCAAAAATTTCTTCTTCATCGCACAACTATCAAACTATTTTTAGTTGCACTAAGCAGGAATTATTGATGGAAAATGCGTTTTTAGATTTTCAAGGAATTGATACCTATGCTGAAGTTTTTTTAAATGGCGAAAAGATTTTTATTGCCGACAATATGTTTCGTAATTGGTATATAGATGTTAAGTATTTGCTTAAACAAAAAAATATTTTAAATGTTCATTTTTTGAATTTAGATTCTATTGAATCTTCAAAAATGAAATCACTTCCTTATCAATTGCCAGAAGGCGCACGTGTTTTTACAAGGAAAGCCCAATATCAATATGGTTGGGACTTCTCCGCTAAAGTAAAAACGGTAGGAATTTGGAAGCCAGTAACGCTCTTATTTCATAATGGAGCATTTATAACCGACGTTTTTGTAAATACCATTTCAAGTACTTCCGCTTTGTTTATGGCCACAGCGGAAGTTCATTTAATGGCAAGTCATGATGAATCTTTGTTGCTTTCGTTTGTGATTCAAGAAAATTTATTGCCGTTTGATAGCATTGTGAATGTTAAAAAGGGGAATAATACGATTCGAGTTCCTTTTTCAATTGCTAATCCTCAATTATGGAATGTGGATGGGATTGGAGAATCACTTTTGTATACATTAAAAGTAACTGCGCCATTTAATGCAACGGTATTTAGAAAGTTCGGATGCCGTGAAATTATTTTGCATCAAGAGAAAGATTCAATTGGCTCTTCCTTTTATTTTACGATAAATGGGAAACGAAAATTTATTAAAGGAAGTAACATCGTTCCTCCCGATCTTTTTCCTTCGCGGGTGAGTGATGATGTGTATGAACGGCTTGTATTGCAAGCAAAAAATGCAAATATGAATATGCTCCGCATTTGGGGTGGTGGGTATTACTTCCCAGATTCTTTTTATGATTATTGCGACCGCTACGGAATTATGATCTGGCAAGATTTTATGTTCGGTTGTGCTATGTATCCCGGCGATAGTGCGTTTATGAATACTACAAAGCATGAAATTATGGAGCAGGTAAATAGATTGAAATCACATCCTTCCATGGCGCTTTTTTGTGGTAATAACGAGAGTGATGAGGGCTGGAAAAATTGGGGTTGGCAAGATTTGTTTAAATATAGTTCTGCCGATTCAACAACGATAGCTAACGACTATAAAAAATTGTTTGAAGTATTGATTCCGCAGGTGATTGATTCATTGGCGCCAGCTATTTTTTACTATCCATCTTCTCCTAAAAATGGATGGGGACGAAAGCAAAGTTTAACGGAGGGCGATTGTCATTATTGGGGTGTTTGGTGGGGCTTCGAACCGTTTGCGAATTATAACAAAAAAGTAGGACGATTTATGAGTGAATTCGGGTTTCAAGGATTTCCTGATTTAAGTTTCTTGAAAAAATATGTTTCTAAATGTGATACGAACGATCTTTCTTTTCGATATCATCAGCAACATATTCGCGGATTTGAAACGATTAATACGTATATGCTACGAGATTATCCTGTTTCTGATTCTTTTCCCGATTATGCCTATGTTTCGCAATTAATGCAAGCCGATGAAATAGAAATTACGGCATTAAACCATCGCATGCATTATCCGTATTGTAGCGGTACATTATACTGGCAGTTGAATGATAGTTGGCCTTCAATTTCATGGAGTAGTATTGATTATGCATTGCATCCGAAATTGCTGTATTATAGAATGAAAAAAGCATATGCTCAGCAGGCAATGGTATGCGATACTTCCAATGGAAAGCGACTTTTGAATATTCATTATGAAGGAAGTAAACGGAAACCTTATTTATTGCGGTTGTCAAAATGTGCTAGCAATACAAATGAGTCATCATTAAATTTAGAAACGAAGGTTATTAATTTGTTTCCCGATTCTGTTCAAACATTCCCAATTCTTGATTTTACACCAGATAAAAATAAAAATATAGTTTATCGATTTACATTAACGGAGCTCAATGATACTATATCTGAAACTGATTGTTATTTGTTCAATTCTTCCCCAAAAGAACTGCCGCTTTTAAATGCTGATGTGAATTTGAAGATTATCGGTAAACAATTATTAGAAGTTTCTTCCAATCGATTTACCTATGGTGTTTATCTTTATGATGATGCTCATCAATGCGTTTTTAGTAATAACGGATTTCATTTATTCCCAGGAGAAAAAAAAATTATTTCAATCACAGGAAATACTGCTCTTGTGAAGGTGAAATGCTTGAATAATATTGCTCGTCCGTAATTATTCTATTGCGTTTTCGGATTCTTTGCATATTTTTTTCCTCATTTTTAACGAATCTTTTATTTTCTGATAGTTATGTATTACTTTTCCGACATGAATAAGCAACTACTTTCGATTTTCGGTCTGATATTGATTTTAGCCGGCCAAGATTTAAAAGGCCAAGATTGGTCATCTTATGTAGAGTCGAAAGATCAGAATTGGTCATCCTTTGTAAGTCCTCTTATTGGTACTGGAGGTGTTGGGCATACTTATCCCGGTGCAACAGTTCCTTTTGGCATGGTGCAGTTAAGTCCCGATACTCGTCGCGATGGAAGCTGGGAAGGTTGTGCAGGATATTATTATCCGGATACTTTAATATATGGATTTTCGCATACGCATTTAAGCGGAACGGGATGCAGCGATTATGGGGATGTATTAACAATTCCTTGTAACGATGAAGTGAATTTTAAACCTGAAATGTATGCGTCTGCATTTTCGCATTCCACCGAAATATCAACTCCAGGATATTATGCGGTTACATTGTCCGATAATAATATTCGGTGTGAAATGACTGCTACTACGCGTACAGGAATGCAACGCTATTCTTATCCAAAAAATGTTAACCCTACAGTTTTACTCGATTTAGTTCATCGCGATTTTGTTTTAGGATCTTCTTTGAAGTTCGTTAATGATCATTGCATTGAAGGAAGTAGGAGAAGCGAAGCATGGGCTCGAAATCAATTGATTTATTTTTCAATGGAATTTTCTCGTCCGATAGAAAAAATAGTGGTTGAAGGAAAAGATAATCCATTATTAGTTGGCGATTCGTTAGATAATAAATCAATTCGCATTGCTATTTATTTTAAGAAAACAAAATCGAATATTATTTTAGTAAGAAGTGGTATTTCAACAGTTAGTGAATCGAATGCTCATTTGAATGTAGTGAAAGAGAATAATAGTTGGGATTTCGAAATGGTTCAAAGTCATGCTCGATCAGCTTGGAATAATGAATTAGGTAAAATTGAAGTGATAGGAGGTAATAAAAAAAGCCTAACGAATTTTTACACGGCACTTTATCATACCATGATTGTTCCGAATGTGTTATCGGATGTGGATGGCCGTTATCGTGGACGAGATACTAAAGTGCATACTGCAGAGGGCTATACTCAGTATTCGGTTTTTAGTTTGTGGGATACTTTCCGTGCAGCACATCCATTGTATGCATTAATTGATCGAAAACGTACTCGCGATTACATTAAAACATTTTTAGCTCAGTATGAGCAAGGTGGTCGATTGCCTGTATGGGAATTGATGTCGAATGAAACAGATTGCATGATTGGTTATCATAGTGTTTCTGTAATTGCAGATGCGATGTCGAAAGGAATTACAGATTTTGATGTGAAGGAAGCATATGAAGCGATGAAAAAAAGTTCGAATTGGAATCACCTCGGATTGCTAATGTTTAATAGAAATAATTTTCTACAGGTTGATGATGAGTCAGAGTCGGTTTCTAAAGCACTCGAATACGCATACGACGATTGGTGCATTGCCCAGGTGGCGCGTACCATAAATAATGCTTCTGAAGCGGCAGCATACGATTTGCGCGCTACTTCTTACATCAATCAATATGATGCATCAACTGGATTTATGCGTCCGCGAAGAAACGGTACATGGTTTTCTCCATTCGATCCGCGCGAAGTGAATAATCATTATACTGAAGCCAATAGTTATCAATATTCTTTCTTTGTTCCTCAAGATATTCCGGGCATGATTGATTTAATGGGCGGCGTTGAAGCAACCGATAAAAAACTCGACGGATTATTTACTGCTCCGAATTCTACAACGGGTCGTACGCAAGCTGATATCACAGGCTTAATTGGTCAATATGCTCATGGTAATGAACCAAGTCACCATATGGCTTATTTATACGATTATATTGGTAAGCCTTGGAAGACACAAGCGTTGATTCATCAAATTGTAGATAGTCTTTATCATCCTGTTTATAATGGGTTGCCTGGAAATGAAGACTGCGGACAGATGTCGGCGTGGTTTGTATGGAGTGCATTAGGTTTTTACCCCGTTACTCCAGGAAGTCCTTATTATGCATTAGGAACTCCCTTGTTCGACAAGACAATTATTCATTTGGAAAATGGGAAGAAAATCGAATTAAATGCTAAACGTAAAGAGCCGGGTGCTTTTTATATTTGTGATTGGAAAATTGGCGGCGTTTCTCAGAATGGAAATATATTGAACTTCGCCGATATCAGCAATGGTGCAACGATTGATTTTTCGCTCGAGAGTAATCCTGTTACTAACCGCGGTACTAGTGTCGAAACAATTCAGCGACTCGATAAGTGGGCGTTTGTGCAAGCTCCTTTTATTAATACGGCTGCACGAAATTTTGCCGATAGTATGATGATTGAAATTACGGCAGCGCCAGGGGAGGAAATTTATTATACGCTTGATGAGTATAGTGAGGATGGCCCAGTCAATAAATATGTGAAACCATTTTATATTTCTCAGTCTATTAAAGTCAATGCCTTTTGTAAAATAGCCGACCGAAAAAGCGGCATTGTAACGGGTACGTATTACCGTTTAACGCATCCTAAATGGAAAGTTACTTTGTTAAGTAATTTAACAAAGCAGTATAGTGCCGAAGGACCTCAAAGTATGGTTGACGGTGTGTGGGGCTCGGCCGATTGGAGGAAAGGCGATTGGCATGGCTATCAGTCGCAGGATATGGTAGTGGATATTGCTTTCGATAAAGCAGAAACAATTTCTTCTGTTCGTCCTGGTTTTTTACAAGATTCTCGTTCATGGATCATTATGCCCAAAAATATAAAAGTGAAGGTTTCGATGGATGGAGTAAATTGGATGGATGCTGGTGAAAAACAAACATCTGTTCGTCCGAATGATAATAATGTCCAGCTGTGGCGTCCTGTAATGACTTTAAATAATGTGAAAGCGAAATTCCTCAGATTTTCTGCAGAGAATTTTGGTGTATTGCCTGAGTGGCATGCGGGTGCGGGATTCGATGCGTTTATCTTTTGTGATGAAATTGATGTTACTACAATAAAATAAAAAAACAGAACGATGGCTAAAAGTTATACAAATAATGAAACAAAGTTTAGAGGAGGAATCATTTCTCTTTTAGTAATTTCTTTTGCAGTAATTGGGATGCTCTTCAATAATGAAAATTATTCGAATGGAGAACGTATCGGATACGTTACTAAGTTTTCTCACAAAGGGCAATTCTGGAAATCATGGGAAGGCGAATTAAATCTTACGCAAACAGGAATGAATACAAGTTCAACTTTTGATTTCTCAATTGATAATGATAAAAATTTATCTGCTGTAATTGCAACTATTGATGAAGCGGTAAATAAAGGATGGAAAGTAAAGCTAACATATCATGAGGTTAACTTTAAAAATTGGTTTAGCAATAGAGGCGAAACTGATTATTTTGTGGAGAATATTGTTGTGCTCGACAAAAAGACTCCAGGATCTAATTCGGTAAGCGGAGCAGAGGATTTAAAGGGGCATGTAATCGATACGGTTTATGTTGTTATTGATAAGACTGAATTGCAACAGCAATTAAAAACGAAAAAAGCAACAATCAATTTAAAATAATTAGTAAATAATATAATAGAAAAGAACAAAAAATGGATCGTCGTAACTTTATTTTAAAGTCAATATTGGCATCTGGCGGATTAGTGGTGCTAAAGAATACTAACGGTTTAGCCTTGCCGAAATATAATTCAATAGTAGAAACAGCAAAGAAACCAATGGTTATAAGTACCTGGGCTCCTAACGTGAAGGCGAATGCTGCTGCATGGGAAGTGTTGGTAAAGGGTGGTCGTAGTTTGGATGCTGTTGAAGCGGGTGTTCGTGTTCCTGAAGCTGACCCTAACGATACAAGTGTAGGGTATGGCGGTTTGCCCGATCGCGATGGTCATGTTACCCTAGATGCTTGCATAATGGATGAATTCGGTAATATTGGTTCGGTGATGGCGATCGAACATATTATGCATCCTATTTCTGTTGCTCGTTTAGTTATGGAAAAAACACCGCATGTTATTTTAGTAGGTAGTGGTGCGCTGAAATTTGCTCTCGAAAATGGATTTCAAAAGGAAAATTTACTTACTCCTAATGCCGAGAAAATTTGGAAGGAGTGGCTTAAGACTTCTAGGTATAACCCAATGGATACGATGAAACTTCTGCAAGAGCCAAAAGGCATTAAAGAAAAAGGAGGACAAGGCAACCATGATACAATCGGAATGATTGCAATGGATGTGAATGGTAATATGAGTGGCGCATGTACTACTAGTGGAATGGCGTTTAAAATGCATGGTAGAGTAGGTGATTCTCCGGTTATTGGTGCAGGATTATTTGTAGATAATGAAGTGGGTGGCGCTACTGCTACCGGTGTTGGAGAAGAAGTGGTGCGCATTTGCGGCTCTCATACTATTGTTGAGGCCATGCGTTATGGTAAATCTCCATTAGAAGCGTGTAAAATAGGAGTGGAGAGAATGTATAAATTAAGAAAAGATAAAATTGCTGATATGCAAATCGGTTTCTTAGCAGTGAATAAAGCGGGAGATATTGGTGCTTATTCGTTGCGTAAAGGGTTTACGTATACGTATAAATTAGCCGATGGTATTGATGTTGTGAAGGAAGCTGAATTTATGCTTGAAAAATGATCGGCACTCTTGAATTAGCAGTTTTTAATGCAGCTTCCGTTCAGGTAGCTTTTGATTGTAGCGTAGATCGTATTGAATTGTGCAGCAATTATTCAGTAGGAGGTGTTACTCCTTTGTTTTCTGAATTTATTAATGCAAGAAAAGTATTCAAGAAAAATATATTTGTAATGATTCGCTCGCGTCCCGGCGATTTCGTTTTTTCAGATATTGAGTTTTCGGAAATGATGGAGGCAATGGCGTCATTTAAATTAGCGGGTGCCGATGGATTTGTAGCCGGATTTTTAAATGCTGATAAAACCGTGAATAAGCTTCAAACAAAAATGTTTGTTGATGCTTGCGCTCCTTTACCTGTTACTTTTCATCGTGCAATTGATGCGTGTGAAAATTATTTTGAGGCCGTATCCCATGTAGTTGATTGCGGTGTAAAAAGAATTTTGTCAACGGGAACCGCTCTTTCTGCTTTTGAAGGGAAAGTAATGTTAAATGTAATTCAGCAAAAATATTTTGATCGATTGATTGTGGTTGCTGGCGGAAATGTGCGTTCTCAGGGATTATCTACTTTTTTGACGGATGGTAGTGTAACTGAAATTCATTCTGCAGCAATAACGATGAAGGGAAGCGATGTAGCAGATGCTGTTGAGGTAAACAATCTAATTCGGTTGCTGAAAAAATAATTGCACTATAGCGTAAGTTTTATGGCTAAGTTAATAATCCTTCCTTCGGTGGGTCCCCATAATTCAGTAAATACAGGCTGACCATTAACAGTGGTTATTAAATCTTCTTTGCTTGATTGACGGAAGTTGTTTAAGTTTTCGCAATTCAAAATAATACTTACATTTTTTATTTTTCTCTCCACCATCGCTGCCATAAACCAATAATTGCTAACTTTTTTTCCAGTAGAATTATATTGATTGGCATTAAAGGAAGCTTCAATTCCCATTCTCCATTTTTTCTCAATTTCATAAGCTAAAGTGGTGGCAAATTTATCATTGGGATTGTATGCAACATTGATGTTGATAGAGTCAGCCATTTCGATAGCTTTGGTATGATTATATCCTAAGTATAGTTCCCAATCTTCAATTGAAAGTCGTATGTAAGTGTCGGTTCCTATACTTCTGATTTTGTTGTCGCTATTTAATAAATGATTGATGCCATTGTAGTTTTCTTTTAAATAGGTTGCGTTTTCAATTCCTGTATAATAAAAGGCTTGATCAATTTGAAATGATAATTTATTACCAATTAAAGCGTGATAGCTGATATCCATGTTTAATCCATTCGATAATTCAGATTTTATCTCTTTTCCAATTGCGGATGTCATTTTTAATTGATCTGCATTTGCGACATCGAAATTGCTTGGTGTTTTATACCCTCTTCCATAGTGTAATCGTATCGATATGTTTTGCGAGGGTTTGTAAAAAATTCCTTCAGAAGGCATTAAAATATATCCAAATCTACTATGCTTGTCAAGGCGAATGCCCGTTTCAAACGATAGCTTGTCGTTTATTTTAAATGTTTCTTGCGAATATACGCCAACTGTATTGTAGTAATTGTTCGGGAATAAAATACTGTCGTCAATTGATTTTTCAAACTGATCAAAATTGTAATTAATCCCGCTTATCCAAGTGTTTCTTCCCTTTTCAACTAAATAGTTTAATTCAGTGTATGTTAAAAGTTGTTTGCCTTTAAATTGCGAAACGGGCGAATGATATTCGCGCTTAAAACTCGAAGCCGCTCCTTTTAATGAAATTGATTGAGTTTCGTTTATTTTGTAGTCAAAATGCATATCCCCACTGACCCGCATCGCACTTTCTGTTTGCAAATAGTCTGATAATGATTTTGAATCTTTGTTGATGGCTGCAATAGTTCCGGATCTTCTCTCGTCTCTATTAATTGTTACTCCTGCATCTGCTTTAATAGAATTGTTGTCTTTATAAAAAAATCGAGGATGAAAAGTGAAGTTTTTATCAGCTGGAATTTCCGCATATTCATCTTTGTTTATGTCTTTAGCTTTCTTAATATTGGCTCCAGTAAAAATGGTAAATCCTTTTTTGTTGTACATTCTTCCTCCAAATACGTTCAAGTTGTTTTCATTCAAATTGCTATGACTGTATGTTAATGTTACAGAGGGAGAATCTACAGGCTCCTTGGATATAAAATTGATTAATCCTCCAATTGCACCGCCTCCATATAATGTGGATGACGATCCTTTGATGATTTCTACTTGCTTTAAATCTAGCGGTGGAATGGATAGTACGCCCAAACTTCCAGAAAACCCTTCGTAGAGTGGAATTCCATCTCGCAGAAGTAACGTGTATTTGCTATCGATGCCTTGCATTCGTATGGCATCGTTGCCATTAACTGCATTTGTTTTCTGTACAGTAATCACTGATAAATCGCCTAGTATGCTTCCGATTCCTCCTGGCACTATCGAACTTTCTTCATCCATTTCTTCTTGCCCCAACACTTCTACTTTCATTGGAAGATCTTCAATTCGAGCATTCGTTCTTGTTGTGCTTACTGTTACTTCATTTAAGCTTTGCGCATCATCATTTAATAGGATAATTAGATTTTTGTTGGTTGAATTTTTAAGTTCAATAAATCTTGATATGTATCCGATCATTCGGATGTTAAGTTGAGCCGGAAGTTTTTCTACATATAGGCTAGCATTTCCTAGGCTATCAGTTGATGCGCCGGCTTTAGTACCACTAATGGTTATAATTGCTCCTGATATTCCGAATTTTCCGGCGCTGTCTTTAACAACAATGGTATAGGTATTTTGTGAATATACAGTCTCGCTAAATAATAGCATAACAAGGAAGGCGACAAACTTATTCATAGTTATTCTTTTTTTCATGCCGAGTATTTTACGCAGGCAACGCATTAATCTTTGAATGTTTAGAAGTGACAATAAACGGTAATTGAAAGTCCTAAATCATGTTCGCAAAATTAATTATTTTAATAGTTGTTTATCAGAATATCATCTGCTTAAAATAATGCTTTGCTTGTTAGCTTTAATGTGTGCAATGTAGGCGTATAATGGATGTAATCACATTAATTTTACATGATTATTATAGCTATTTAAACTTTTATATGATGAAGGTTTGCTTTTTAATCATACTTCTAATTACAATTATATAACTAGCAATACACATACTGTTGAAATAGCGCGCTAGGTGCTCAAAATTTCGTTCCCCGTTCTGAAATAATAAATAAAATAAGTTGTGATGCCGAAAAGTTTAATGGCGTCTTCTAAAAAGGTGTCTTTGGGAATAGGTAATGGAAGTATATCGATCATTGTACTTAACCCTAAAAGAAACAACGCTACTGTTAGTATTGTAAATTCACTTTCAAGAATTCGTTTTCTGAAGTAAATAAAGTAAATCAGAAAAATGTTTAGATAAGTTAAATAAACAGCGTTGTCGGATATGGAAAAGTAATTTCGAAATACCAATTCATGCAATTGAAATAAATCATCTAATGTTAGTATCAATGTAAGGATTGCACTGCTTAAAAAAAACAAAAAGGTATTTTTTTGTGTATAATCGTTTTTAATGCGATAGGCAACAAAAAAGTTAATCATTGCAGTTCCCGACCATATGATAATTCCAATATTTGAGAAAAAACCAAGGTAAAAGGGTGCATTCATTATTGCAGTGGGATCTTTGGTAAATGTTTCTAACGGAATTTGTTTAACGGTTGATACATAAATGCCGAATAGCAATGCCAATAGCGTAACCAACCATACTATGAGTAGGATGGGCGTTACTGTCCTAAATTGTTGTGCTATGCTACGCATTATTATTCGCTTTTATGGCCGATAAGTTGTCGCTTTTGGAAATTAAATTCTTCATCGGTAAGCAATCCTTTGTCGCGAAGGCTTCCCAGCTTTTGAATTAAATCTATTTTCGTATCATTATTGCCTATTACTTTTTGCGTTTTAATGTTTTTAGTGGTGGCTTCTTTTTTTCTCATATACATCCAAAGTAATGCGATGAGTAAAATAACGGCTAATAAAATATTAAAGATAAAGAGTACATAGCTGGTATGCGTTAATTGCAAATTTTCGTCAATTGATTTTTCGAGGTTCCGCTTTAACTTAATTGTTTCAGTTTTTAGTCGCTTCAGCTCAATTTCTTTTGTTCGATTTATTTCTTCTAACTTCCTAATTTTATCTTGCGATCGTTGCTTTTCATTTATCAACTGATCAACTTGATTTGTTAGGCTGTCGATTAATTGTACACGCGATTTAAAATAAACTTTTTTTGTGTCAGCGCTGTTAGTGATTTGTCCCACAGCCGTAATTAATGGAGCTATCATCAATAGAATAACGATGATGGTGCGAATAAATAAATTAGAATGAAATCTGTTCATGTATGCAGATGTCGTTTAAATTAGGTAAATAACTAGTTTGCTTCAACAAAGGTAAGGTTCAACCTCATGCAAGTCCACTATTTCTGCTAGTATTTTACTATTGACTAATCAAAGCGAAGGAAGAGGCTATCTTGCCTCCTAAAGCAGCATTATTTTTTATTAGGGCAATATTCGCCGCTAGGCTTTCTCCTCCGCTTAGTTCTGCTATTTTTTTCAGTAAAAAAGGGGTTACCAATTTTCCTTTTATGCCTTGCCTTTCGGCTTCACGTAGTGCTTCAATAATGGTTTGTTCCATTTTGTCGCGTGGGATTTCCATTGCTTTGGGTACCGGATTGGCTATTAAAACTGATCCTTCTAGTAATAATTCCCATTTGGCTTTTAAAAGATGAGCAATGGCTTGGGGTTCATTTAGTCGTAACGGTGATGGATAGCCGCTTTCTTGCGAGTAAAAGCTCGGAAACGCATCTTGCCCGTAGGTAATAACAGGTATTCCTAATGTTTCGAGGTATTCTAGTGTAAGACCGATATCGAGAATAGACTTTACTCCCGCCGATAGTACAGCGACATTCGTATGCGCCATTTCCGTTAGATCGGCAGAGATATCCATGCTTTTTTCTGCTCCACGGTGAACTCCTCCAATGCCTCCTGTTACAAAAATTCGTATACCTGCCATCGATGCAATTCTCATGGTGGCTGCTACGGTTGTGGCTCCCGCAATTTTTTGTGAGATCACATAGGGCATATCACGCATACTTACTTTCCAAACTCCTTGCGTTTGACCTAAAAATTCGAGTTGTTGATCGTTTAACCCTATGCAACATTTGCCATCTAGTATAGCAATGGTTGCTGGTACTGCTCCATTTTCTCTTACTATAGTTTCTACTTCGCGGGCCGTAATTACATTCTGCGGCCAAGGCATACCATGTGAAATAATAGTCGATTCAAGTGCAACTACCGCTCTTCCTTCTTGTAAGGCAGCAACAACTTCAGGATGGATTAGAAGGTAGTCGTTATTTAGCATCCGGATATAATCGTTTTTTTTCACTATCTAAAAGAGTAGCTGTTAGTGTGTTTATAATGGCTCCTTTTTGGTGTAATACTAAGGCCGCTAATGTGTGTCCGTAACGAATACAATCGATTTGTGGTGATTCATTCACATAACCATGTACCCATCCGGCTAATGCAGCATCTCCCGCTCCGGTGCTGTCAATAACATTAACTTCTGGTGCATGTAGCGATAGTTTATTTTCTCCATCGTACATCACGGATCCCTTTTCCCCTAATCGTAACCATACTTGCTTAACTCCTCTCTCTCGAAGTGCTAATATGGTTGATTCTGTTCCAGGTTCTGGTGATACACTTTGTATCGATGAAAGTTCTACTTCATTAGGCGTGATGAGAAATAATTCTGATAAGTCCATTGCGGCTAACTTCGATGCCTTCGGAATTGATACCGGTTCTACTACGCATGGAATATGTTCTTTTGCACAAAAATTTAATAGCCATTGTATGCACTCGGGCGACATATTGGTGTCTGTGATAATTAGCTTTGCCGATTTTAATATTTCTATTTTTTGTTCTAATATGGCGCTATTGAGTAAGGGCTCTAGCTCATTCACCACTGTGCCTACAAAAAGTTCTCCATCAGGTCCTAATATCGCTGAAAATCGCCCTGTAATTCCTTCCATTCGTACTGTGTGCTGCATATCGATTCCTGCATTCGCACATTGCATTACCAACCAATCGCCTTCCGCATCGTTGCCAATAATGGTAAGTAATTGTGTTTTGTGCCCGAGTAAAGCTAGGTGATGTGCGATGTTGCGAACAACACCTCCTGCACTTTTTTCAATATGGGCAGGATTGCTGGTGCCACGGATAGGCGCATGAACACAATAAAAGGTTTCATCAACCAACGATCCTCCGATGCACAATATGGGCTTATTCATAATAATTGTCTATAATAAGCCCGCAAAGGTAGGTCTTAGCGACTGAAGTTAAAACAAATTTGAGAATGAAAATCCACGGTTTTTCATTAACCGGGAATCTTTTATGGAAGAGGAGATCAGCTTATTGCACCATTTTTAATGCTTTCTACTATTGAAGGATCTAATAAAGTAGAGGTGTCTCCTAGATTTCCATTTTCTCCTTCTGCTATTTTTCTCAGAATTCTTCGCATAATTTTGCCTGATCTTGTTTTTGGTAATCCTTCTACAAATTGAATTTTATCGGGCTTGGCGATTGCTCCAATTTGTTTTGATACAACATCTAAAATTTCGCGTTTACGCTGTTCCGAATGGTCGGGCAAATGATCGCAAATTACATAAGCGTAAATCCCTTGCCCTTTAATAGGATGTGGATAGCCTACCACTGCCGATTCAATCACATGCGGATGTTCATTTATGGCATTCTCTACTTCTGCCGTTCCCATGCGGTGCCCGCTTACGTTAATAACATCATCTACGCGACCAATAATGCGATAATATCCGTCGTAGTCTCTCTTGCATCCATCACCGGTGAAGTATAAATTATTATAGGTTGCGAAGTAGTTAATTCTGCAACGATCGTGGTCGCCGTAAGTAGTGCGAAGCATGCCCGGCCAAGGAAATTTAATGCACAGATTTCCTTCTACATTATTCCCTTCTAATTCATTGCCGTTTGTGTCTACAAGCACCAATTGAACTCCCGGCAGTGGTAGTGTAGCAAAGGTGGGTTTGGTGGGTGTAATATGCGCTAATGGCGATATCATAATGCCTCCCGTTTCTGTTTGCCACCAAGTGTCAACGACCCAGCATTTGCCTTTTCCTATATTATCGAAATACCAATGCCACGCTTCTTCATTAATGGGTTCTCCAACCGATCCTAGTGTTTTTAGCGACTCTAACGAATAGGGATATACGAACTCGTCACCATGTGCCATCAATGACCGAATCGCTGTAGGAGCAGTGTAGAAAATATTTACTTTGTGTTTGTCTATTACTTGCCAAAATCTTCCCGCATCAGGGTAGGTAGGTATTCCTTCAAACATCAGTGTGGTAGCTCCACTTAACAACGGGCCATATACTATATAGCTGTGCCCAGTAATCCAGCCAACATCGGCAGTGCACCAGTAAATATCGCCAGAATTATATTGAAATACATTATTGAAGGTGTACCATGACCAAACCATATAACCAGCTGTTGTATGAACTACTCCTTTGGGTTTACCAGTCGATCCTGAGGTGTAAAGAATGAATAACATGTCTTCTGCATCCATTACCGTGGCTTCACATATTTCGCTGCAGTTAATTATTGCTTCGTGCCACCAAATATCTCTACCTTCTTTCATCGTTACCGGTGTTAAGGTATGCCGAAGTATTATTGCTTTTGTAACACTAGGTGAGGTTAACAAAGCTTCGTCTACAATTTCTTTCAGTCCAATTATTTTCGATCCTCTAAAGGATCCATCTGCAGTAATAATAATTTTACATGCAGCATCTGTAAGTCGGTCGGTTAACGATTGTGCCGAAAAACCCGCGAATACGATCGAGTGAATAGCGCCAATTCTTGCACAAGCAAGCATCATTATTGCCGCTTCAGGTACCATGGGCAAGTAGATGCATACACGATCGCCCTTTTCTACTCCTTGCTCTTTGAGCATATTTGCGGTTTTGCAAACTGCGCTATGTAGCTCACGATAGGTAAGTGTTCGTACAGTATGCGAGGGATGATTGGGTTCCCATATTATGGCCGCTTGATCGCCTCTTTTTTCGAGGTGACGGTCTAGACAGTTCTCGGTAATATTCAATTGGCCGCCTTCAAACCATTTAACATCAAATTCATTGAAGTCCCAACGGAGGGTATTGTCCCACTTTTTCTTCCACGTAAATTCGTGTGCCATGTTGGCCCAAAATTCTTCCGGCTGCTCTACACTTTGCTTATAGGCAGCTTCATATTCTGCCATATTTGTTATTCTTGGATTCATTTTGTGGATATTGTAGGAAATAGATTTTCAAATATAAACGTTGCTGTACAATTAAAAAAAGATTGTTGTAGCATTGATTCAATTTTTTTACTGATTTATTTTTTGTGCTTTGTAAGAAAAGAGCAGATAATTTATTATTTCTTTTTTCAGCGCTATTAAATTGCACTCATGTTAAAGAAAGCACTCATCGTCATTGGATTTGTTTCTTGTACCACAGGGGCATTCGCACAGATGAATGAAAGCTGGAAAGAACTAATCATTAAGGTGGCCTCACTCGACGAATGGGCAGTATATAAAATCAATCGTCAGTTTCAATGTCTCGAAGGACTTCACTTTAGTGGATATTATAAACCCGCAAGTTGCTTATTACTAAAATATGATCCACGTAAAATTCTCGATCCCGCCATAGTGCCGGTTGTAGTATACAGCCTTAATAAAAAGTTGAAAAATATAATATTGGAGGACATCACTATTTATGAAGTAATCGATGGAAAAATAGATCCGGCGTCAAGTAATACGCCGAAGAAACCTATAAAGAAGTAAAGGAGAACGATGAAATGAAATGAAATAAATATATATTACAGCTAAACAGCTGTTGGTTGGTTTTCCTCAAGAGAGGAAAGCTGATGATGCCCGTTTAAAAGAGCTAGTTCGGGTGTAAGGAAATTTTTTCTTCGGTTATGAGACGAAGAAGGTCAAGGTCTGAAGAAAAATAAAATTGCATTCTAAGATAACGTTCGCTATCACTGTTTGCCGGAATTTTAAAGTCGTAGTATACTTAGGTATAAACGGAAATTAAAAGGACAATAAACAGAAGAATCCGAAGCCTATTTTAGGCGCACTGAAGATACTTGAGCATTTCAGCTCGCACCATCTCTTTTAAACGAGGCACATCTTCTTCTGACATACCCACAGTAGAAATAGGCTTGCTCCAGCTGCCATACAATGTCCCTGGCGACATACTAAGTAGTTGCTTAGGTGAGTGCAAATGATGCGCGTTCTTTAATGTAAGAACCGCCATTGGTACTTGCGCTGCTATTGCTAAACGAAAAGCTCCATCTTTAAATTCAAGTAATGGTTCTCCTGTGGTGTTTCTAGTTCCTTCGGGAGCAAGAAATACTGAGATGCCACTGTCGATGGTGTTTTTCATTTTCTCAATACTCTTATATCGATCTGCTCGGTCTCCTCTGTTTACGGTGATATATAAGTTATTTATCACATACCCTAATAAAGGTACTTTAGCCAGTTCTGCTTTCGCTAAAAATCGAAAAGTATTACTGCACGAAGCTGCATATGCTGGTATGTCCAGCATCGAAAGATGATTCGCTACGAATACATATTTTGTATTAGGATCAATAAAAGATTTGTTCTCTATTTTACATCTGATAAAAAAGAATGTGAAAATCAAATGCGCCCAAAACTTGGAGAGCATATGCGCCACATGAGGTGCTTTTTCTTTAGGCCAAAGATTGAAGATAATGAAATAACAGGGAATGACTATAATAAAGGTGGCCAAAAAGGCGATAATGCAATAAACTGCAAAGATGGCACGGAAGATTTTCATAAGGTGTCAAGCAATATTTTTTAAGGGGTACTTAGCGCTACGGGAATAATTTTTCCGTTGAAATAGGTGTTGCCTTCAAGGGCGAACCGGGTAACATAATTCCCCATTTCGGCTGCCGTTAGCGGAGCCTCGTAGCCGGGGAATGCACGACTAAGCATCTCTGTTTTTACGGCGCCCAAAGCTAAGCAATTAACTTTAATATTTGTTTGTGAAAATTCTTCCGCTAAACATTCAGTAAGTATTGATAGCGCACCCTTACTTGTTGAGTACGCCGATAATCCCGGAAACTTAACACTCCCTTGTATTCCGCCTATAGAACTGATGTGCACAATATGAGCCTTGTCGGCTTTTTTTAGTAGTGGCAATAATGCTTGCGTTAATAAAAATGGGGCTAATACATTTACCGAATAACATCCCTTTAACTCTTCTTCTGTAATGTCTTCGAATGGTTTGTTTACAAGCTTTCCTGCATTGTGAATTAATATGTCGAGATGACTCAATTTTTTGATAACAGGATGATCAATAATTGTTTTATAGTCTGCCGTTTCGAGGTCAAATACCAACGGAATGATAGGACCCTGACTTTTATTGCTAAGCTCTTGAAGTGCTTTTTCGTTGCGCGCCACTGCAATTACTGTTGTTCCAGGTTCGTTGGCCAACTGAAGCGCCGTTTCGTAACCGATGCCGTTACTGGCTCCGGTGATCAGAATTATTTTTCCTAGTGAATTATTCATGATGCAAAGAAAAACAATCAAATGGATTCCGTTATCTTTGGAGTACGAAATATTATGATGAAAAAATTAATGTTACTGTGGATTATTCTCTTTTCGGGAATATCTATGTCGTTTGCACAGGATACTTTAGGTGTGTCGCATCCGTATAAGCCAACACCTTCGTTTATTGATCGCTTGTTTTATGGTGGCGACATTAGCCTTAATTTTGGTGATGTGACCTATATTTATTTAGCTCCAACAATAGGTTATAAAATTACGCCTAAGTTTGGTGTCGGCCTCGGACCTTCTTATAGTTATCTTAACGATAAAAGGTATATTAATAATCACTATGAAACAAATACCTACGGAGGTAGAGTTTTCGCGCAGTATAGAGTTGTTGAACAGGCAATGCTTTATAGCGAGTATGAATTGGTGAATGCTGAAGTATATAACCTTCTGCAAACTAAATTAGTCAGAGTCAATATCGGTAGTTTGTTAGTGGGAGGAGGATATATCGCTCCCATTGGCGCTAATTCTAATTTCACCATTATGGGTCTATGGAATGTAACCCCTAGTGAGTATAGTTTTTATGAAAATCCTATTATCCGCGCTGGATTTAATATTGGGTTTTGAGTGTTTACTGAATGATTTAAAATAGTTACTTCTCTTAGGGAACTTATTGATTGCCTCATGTCAATGATGAAAAAATTAGTATTGCTTTTAGTCCTTTCGTTTTTGTCGATTTTTTCGGCTAGCGCTCAAGATTCGCTGGCGTATGTTGATGGCTTCGATAATCCTAAACTTGGTGCTTTGCTTTCGCATTTTTTTATTGGTGGTGATATTAGTGGAAGTGGCGGTGATGTCGATTATTTTTATTGCGCACCTACATTAGGCTATAAAATTGCCGATAATATGGGAGTAGGTGTAGGTCCTGTTTATACGTATTTGCACGATGCCAGCATTCCACGAAAAGAATACACTACGAATGGCTATGGTGGAAGAGTTTTTGCGCAACAGCGCTTCTTCAGCTATACTTTGGTATATGCCGAGTATGAAGTGATTAATGTGGATGTGTGGAATATTTTTCAAACGAACCTCAGCCGACATACTATCGGCAATGGCATGGCCGGCGTAGGGTATATCACTCCGTTGTTTAATAAAATAAACTTTACCTTGATGGGGCTTTATGTTTTTGCTCCTAGTAAATATTCATATTACAACGCTATTATTGTGCGCGCAGGATTAAATCTCGGGTTCTGAAAAAACTGCAGAAAAATTAAAAATCTTTTAATTCAATATTGCGCATGTGATGTAAAATCCATGCTTTCTTTCTCGAGATATAAGGAGTAGGCTTCGCAGCCGACCATTTAATTGGGTTGGGAAGGATAGCTGCTATTAACGCACTTTGCTCACGAGTAAGTAGCGATGCAGGTTTGTGAAAATAGTATTGTGCTGCTGCCTCTGCTCCATAAACTCCAGGTCCCATCTCTATTACATTTAAGTAGACTTCCATGATGCGTTCTTTACTCCAACATATTTCAATAACGAAAGTAAAATACACTTCAAAACCTTTTCTGATCCAGCTGCGCGATGGCCATAAAAAAACATTCTTCGCTGTTTGCTGACTAATCGTAGAGGCTCCTTTTACTTTGCTGCCTTTGTGTTTTTGATTGTACTTCGCTGCTTTTTCTATCGCTTCAATGTCGAAGCCGAAATGGTCTTCAAATTTTTGATCTTCCGATGTTACTACAGCTAATGGTAATGATGAGTTAATCTCACTCAACGGTTTCCAGGTCTTGTCGATCTTGCCATCTTCCATCTCAAAATACCTGATCACCATCAATGGAGTAGCCGGTATGGGTACCCAACGAAATAGGATAGCCGTAACAAAACTGAATACAACAAATCCTGCAACGCATAGGGCAATCGTTCGGATTATTTTCTTTAGCATTTGGCGAAATTATGGAATTGATGAATAGGGAGAGCGTTTCTTGGCGTAAAAGAAAAAAGTGAACTCTCTTTCAAAAGTTCACTTTCCTATTTTATTGTTTGATGCTTATGCTTCCATCATCTTTCCGATAGCATTGTCGTATGCTTCTTTGTATTCGATGATAGATCCGTATGCTTGATCGTCGATAATAATATCATCAGCTGTTACTTCTCCGAGGTTTACGAAGTCGACGTCGGTGTCGGCCATCATTTCAACAAATGCATCTAATTTTTCTGCGCTCACACTTACCGCTACACGGCTTTGTGATTCGCCAAATAAGAATGCGTCTTTTCTGATTTCTTCGTCAGTTTCAATTCTGAATCCTAATCCATTTGGCATTCCTGATTCAAGTAATGTGATGAATATTCCTCCGTCAGATACGTCGTGCGCACTTTCAATTAATCCGTCTTTGATTAATTGTTTTATCACTTGCTGTAATGCATACTCTTCTTCTAAATCCATGAATGGAGCAGGAGAGTTTTTCACTCCGTGGAACGAGTATAAATATTCTGATGAGTTAATGTCGTCGCGCGATGATCCTAACATGAAAATAACATCACCTTCTTGTTTAAAGTTAAGGCTCATGCATTTTTTCTTATCAGGAATTATTCCCACCATTCCAATGGTTGGAGTAGGGAATACAGGCACTTCTCCTTGCTCGTTTTTCGATTGATTGTAGAAGCTTACATTTCCTCCCGTTACCGGAGTCTCAAAACGTAAACATGCAGCACTCATTCCTTTAATAGCATGAACAAATTGCCAATATACTTCGGGGTTATAAGGATTTCCGAAATTCAAACAGTTGGTTACTGCCGATGGATGTCCGCCCGCACAAACAATATTTCTTGCTGCTTCCGCCACTGCAATCGCACAGCCTGCTTCTGCATCAGCATATACATAGCGTGAGTTACAATCAACCGTAAGCGCTAAGGCTTTCTTCGTATTTCGTACATCTACAATCGCTGCATCTGCCGGAGCATTTGTTGTCATGTTGATAGTACCTACCATTGAGTCATACTGCGTATATACCCATTTTTTAGAGGCTATATTAGGATGTGTTGTCAGGTGCATCATCACCACTTTCAAATCGCTAGGTTGTTTTACCGAATCAATTTTGAAGGCTTTGTTTTTAGCGATATATGCAGGTTCTGTATATTCTCTATTGTAAATCGGAGCACCGCCACCTAATACCAACGATTCTGCAGGTACATCAGCTAATAGTTCTCCGTTCATCGTAAATCGTAATCGATCACCTTCGGTTACTTCGCCAATCTGTTGGCAATTTAAATCCCATTTCTCGAAGATGGCTTCTACTTCTGCTTCACGTCCTTTTTCAACTACCACCAACATACGTTCTTGGCTTTCGCTTAATAAGATTTCCCATCCTTTCATATTTGCCTGACGAGTAGGTGCTTTTTCGAGGTAAATATTCATGCCATGCTTTCCTTTCGCCGACATTTCACTGGTAGAGCAGATAATGCCTGCTGCTCCCATATCTTGCATTCCGATAACAGCTCCGGTCTTAATTACTTCAAGCGAAGCTTCGAGGAGTAACTTCTCCATAAAAGGGTCGCCTACTTGTACCGATGGAAGATCTTCATGTGAATCTTTATGTAAATCACCCGATGCAAATGTAGCACCGTGAATGCCGTCTTTGCCCGTTGCAGATCCCACAATATAAACGGGGTTGCCTACTCCATACGAAATCGCTGAGGCCGTTTCGCCTTCTTTCACAATTCCGACAGACATTGCATTCACCAAAATATTTACGTTGAATGATTCATCGAAAAACACTTCACCGCCAACAGTAGGAATGCCGAATGCATTGCCGTAGTTGCCAATACCTTTTACAACTCCTTTCATCAGCCATTTGGTACGAGCTAAGTCGGGATTTCCGAAGCGAAGTGAGTTTAATTGTGCTATAGGACGAGCTCCCATGGTAAAAATATCGCGGTTAATTCCGCCAACACCCGTTGCTGCCCCTTGGTAAGGTTCAATGGCAGAAGGGTGGTTGTGCGACTCAATTTTGAAGGCGCAAGCCAAGCCATCGCCAATCGCCACTAATCCTGCATTTTCTTCTCCGGCCTTGGCTAACATATGTGGGCCGTCTTTAGGAAGGGTCTTTAACCACGCAATCGAATTTTTGTACGAGCAATGCTCCGACCACATCACCGAATAGATGCTGAGCTCGGTAAAATTGGGCGTTCTGCCCATAATTTGCTTGATTTTTTCGAATTCTTCAGGAAGTAAGCCTAATTTTTTCGCGGTTTCTACGTTGCTTAATTCTTCGGTGCTGGTAGTCATGGGAGCATTTATTTTCGCTACAAAGTTAATCATCCCTCTACTATATAAGCCGATTTATAACGCCGATTAATCCCTATTTATTAAAAAAAACCGGTCGACTTGTTAGCAAAATGAGTGAAATATACTTGTAAAAGTTATTTCTCGTTTTTTAGGTAGGCTCAACAGATTTTTTAATTTTGGCAGATATGCTCGAATTACTCCTTTCGATCGGCTATATGGCCTTTTTTATGTTCCTCATCGGGAAGATGAAAATTTTTCGAACTGAAGCTATTCCGAACCATACCTATAAGTTGCTCTTCTTAGTGAAGTTGGCTGCAGGGTTTTTCCTGTATTTGATTTATACACGTTATTATCCCGATCGCAGTACTGCCGATATCTTTCGGTATTTCGACGATTCCGATATAATGTACCAATCGTTGTTTACGAAGCCTTACGATTTCTTCCGTATGTTAACCGGTTATCATGCCGCTGATCCCGATTTGAAACCGTATTACGATGCGATGCGCAATTGGTATAATACCGATATGATTTTTAATGATACACGAACCATGATTCGCTTTAGCGCATTGATGAAGGTGTTCTCTATGCGTTTGTATTATCCGCATGCGGTACTCATGTGCTTCTTGTCGCTACTCGGATTAACAGGAATTTATCGTTTGTTTATTTCGGCTCTGCCCGGCCGTGAGTTGGTGTTGATGGTGGCGGTATATTTAATGCCTTCTACGTTATTGTGGACGTCGGGATTGATTAAAGAAGCATTCTTGATGTTTGCTTTGGGCATGTTGTTTTATACAATTCAACAAATATTGGTGGAAAATAAAAGGAAAATCTTTTTGTATGTAAAAATGATGCTGTTTTTGTATTGCTTGTTCCTTATTAAACCTTATATCATCTTTATGATGATACCGGGAGTAACCGCATGGTTAATGTTTACGTATTTCCCTAACCGTCGGTTGGTAGTGATGTTTTCAACTTATGCCGTTTATGCTGCTATCATGATTTTTTCAGCGGAGGTATTACTCGGACAGAAAATTCCGAATCTGCTTACTTCGAAACAAAATGAATTTTATTTTGTAGCTCAACGCGATCATGCTAATAGTGTTATTGCTATTCCTATTCTCGATGGGACATACCGCACGTTAATTAAAAGTGCTCCTCAAGCTTTTGTAAATGTATTGTTTCGACCTTCTATACTAGAAATTAAAAATCCTTTGATGTTGTTTGCCGCAGCCGAGAATTTCTTTTTGATTCTACTAGTGCTTTTTGCTGCGATTACGGCAAGCAAAAATAAAATAAGTGAATTGCCAGATTTGTTTTTTATTGCTTTGTTTTTTTCTTCTGCTATATTTGTTCTCGCCGGATTGGTAACGCCTATTCTTGGTGCTATCGTAAGATATAAAGTGCCTGCTTATCCATTCTTCTTGTTTGTGGTAATCGCAGTGATTCCTCCTAGTAAAACTTTATTTAAAATAAAGTGGTTAATCAATAATAACTAATTTTAAGATGGGATATGTAGTTGCTTTAATTTACTGTTTATTGTTTGTTCAGGCTATTAAAAAGTATGCAGCGTTGCAACCGCAAGGTCTTTCAACTAGAATCGCAACTTCTTATTTTGTTTTGAAGTGTGTAGTTGGATTAGGATTAGGGTTGATTTATAAAATACAATATGGCGCTGGTGATACCTTTGGGTTATTCGAAGATTCAGGTCGCTTGTTTGCTGTATTCTTTAATGAACCTAAAGAGTTTTTTAAAATATTTCTTGATTATCATTTGAGTAGTCCTGATACAGCTCGTAATGTAGCTGGCTTGCATTTGTGGTACGATAGCGGCTTCGATAATTATTATAATGATTCACGAACTATTGTGAAAATTAATGCGCTACTCCGATTTATTTCTTTTGGTTATTATGAAGTGAATGTGGTGTTAATGAATTGCCTCTCGTATTTTGGATTATTATGGATTTACAGTGTCTTTTTTAAAGATTTAACGATAAAGGGATGGAAGAGTGTTGTCATTCTTTCTGTTGGTTTTATTACTCCTTCTGTGTTGGTTTGGGGTTCTGGTTTGTTGAAAGAGCCTGTTGTGTTGTTTATGGTAGGATTGACGTTAAGACTCATCCAGCTTTCAACTGAAAATATGCGAATTCGTTATTTTATATTTTTCCCGATAATCGTGTTGATGTTTCTATTGGTGAAAATGTATTTGTTTGCCCTTCTTGCGCCTGGTATTCTAGCTATTTTTCTGTCGAAATATTCTAAAGCCGCTACACAAATTAAATTTATTTGTGTAGCTTATTTTTTAGCAATTTGTGCTATTACAATGTATGGAAATGCTAATGCTGATTATTATTTACCTGGAATGTTATTTGGGAAACAGCTCAATGCATATCGTTTTGCCGTGTATATGAATGCTGGTTCGCTTGTCCATCCTATTGCATTTGCTCCCAACTGGATTAGCTTCTTGAAACATATTCCTGAAGGTGTATGGTTTTCTTTTGCGCGTCCTTATGTAAAGGAGTTGGTGCAGTGGTGGATGTTTCCTTTTTCGTTCGAAGCTTTTATTGTTATTTTATTATTTGTTGCAAATTTTTATGTTGATCGATGTAGATGTGTTTTTAATAACGCGTTTCATATTTATGGAATTATTGTAGCCATAGGATTGTTGCTGTTAATAGGTTATACGAATCCTGTGCTTGGAAATATTGTGCGTTATCGAATGGTGTCGATGTTGTTGCTCTCTGTTGTTGGCGCTGCAGCACTTCTTCGTTCATTGGAAAATACTTCTAAAGAAAATTAACCGATAAGTGAGAAATAAATGTTTCTTTGTATTGCTATAATCGAATTATGAATTTATTTAGAAAGAAAAATATCCACCAGATATTAAAACAGGTAGAAGAGGGATCTGCCGATGGACATGGCGCTCTTAAAAAGCATCTCGGCGTTCGTGATCTAACGGCGTTCGGTATTGCTGCTATAATAGGCGCAGGTATTTTTAGCACGATTGGTCAGGCTGCTGCTGCTGGCGGTCCTGGTGTAATCTTCTTGTTTCTTTTTACTGCCATAGCTTGTGGTTTCGCAGCATTCTGTTATGCTGAATTTTCGAGCATGGTGCCAGTCAGTGGTTCTGCATATACGTATTCGTATGTGGCTTTCGGCGAACTTTTCGCATGGATTATAGGCTGGGCTCTTATCATGGAGTATGCTATCGGCAATATTGTTGTAGCTATTTCATGGTCTGGATATTTTGCTTCTCTTCTCGAACATATTCATCTTCCTTTCGCTGGATTTCAAAATGGTATTTATTTGCCTAAATGGTCGGGTATCGATTATTTCTCCGCACGTCGTGCCTTCGATGCCGCTAATGTAGCTGGTAGTGACGTCGCGTTAAAAAGTACGGAAGGTTATTTGGCTTGGATATCGGCGCCTATTCTTGGGGGATTAAAAATAATTTTAGACATCCCTGCTCTTGTTATAAATGTATTAATTACTTGGCTCGTTTATCGCGGAATTAAAGAAACTCGCAATGCTTCCAATATCATGGTAGGCATTAAATTGGTTGTAGTAGTTATGGTAATTGTTTGTGGATGTTTTTACGTAGATAGTACTAATTGGTCGCCGTTTATGCCTGAAGGGATTTCTGGAGTATTGGCTGGAGTGTCAGCAGTTTTTTTTGCATATATTGGTTTTGATGCGATCTCTACTACTGCCGAAGAATGTCATAATCCTCAACGCGATTTGCCGCGTGGAATGATGTATTCCATTGTCATCTGCACTGTATTATATATTCTTATTGCTTTGGTGCTTACCGGAATGGTGAACTATAAAAAATTGGCCGTTGATGATCCGTTGGCTTTTGTATTTAGTAAAGTGGGTCTGCATTGGATTAGTGGAATTATCGGAATTAGTGCCGTAGTTGCAATGGCAAGTGTGATGTTGGTTTTTCAATTAGGTCAACCTCGAATATGGATGAGTATGAGCCGCGATGGATTATTACCAAAATCGTTCGCAAGTGTACATCCGAAATTTGGAACACCCGATTTTTCAACAATCGTAACAGGATTATTAGTCGGTATTCCTTTGTTTTTTATTGATATGAATACCGTTGTTGATTTGTGCTCAATTGGAACATTGTTCGCATTTATATTAGTGTGCGGAGGGGTATTGATGTTGCATCACCAACCTGATTTGCCAAGGAAGTTTAAAGTACCTTATTTTAACGGACAAATTATTATCCCTATATCGTATGTTATAATTTGTGCTTATTTAGGAATGAATCAGCAACAATGGTTACACGATCATGTAAATCCGTTGTCTAACGTTGATGCAATACCGATGTTTATTTTCTTTATCGTATATGCTATCATGTCATTTTATAGCGCAAAGAATAAATTATCGATTATTCCAGTATTGGGTATTTTAACGTGCTTGTATCTAATGGCGCAAATACAAGTACATAATTGGCTAGGATTTACAATTTGGCTAATTATTGGATTAATTATCTATTTTGCTTACGGATATAAGCATAGTAAATTAAATATAAAATAACAATTAAAATGTCTATTGCATTAATTACTGGTGCTACCTCCGGATTCGGAAAAGCCATCGCTTTGAAATTTGCTGAACATGGTTATGATGTGATTATTACAGGTAGGAGGGAAGATCGTCTTTCTCAACTCGAACATATTATAAAAGATACGTACAGCGTAAAAGTGTTTACATTGTGTTTCGATGTGCGCGATAAATTAATAACTAATCAAGAGTTGAATTCCCTTCCTCACGACTGGAAAGAAGTAGATGTGTTGGTGAATAACGCCGGACTTGCATCAGGATTATCTGCAATTCAAGATGGTGATATCAACGATTGGGAATTAATGATTGATACCAATGTAAAAGGGTTGCTCTACGTAAGTAGAACAGTAATGCCATGGATGGTAAAACGCAATAAAGGACATATTATCAATATAGGATCTATAGCAGGTAAAGAAGTGTACCCGAAAGGAAATGTTTATTGCGCAACAAAGCATGCCGTAGATGCCATCAGCAAGGCCATGCGAATTGATATGTTACCGCATGGAATAAAAGTTACTGCGATACATCCCGGCGCAGCAGAAACTGAATTTTCACTCGTGCGATTTAAAGGCGATGCCGACAAAGCCAAGCAAGTATACAACGGCATCGATCCATTAGTTGCAGAAGATATTGCAGAAGTAGCCTACTTTGCCGCATCACGTCCTAAACATGTAGTGTTAAATGATATCGTTATAACTCCACTTGCACAAGCTGCAGCTGCTTATATTGAAAGGAAGAGTTAATGTGCCCTTCTCCTAAGACGAATATTCCACGTAAATTTATATTGCCTGCTTCATCAGCGCACCATCAAGCAACCCGCCCGTAAATAAAAAATTAAATTATTTCCCTTGCGGAATTTTTCCCATCAACAGTAACGCCAGCTTCGGATCTGTTCCGTTTTTTACTCCCAACTCTATCGCGTGATTAAGCGCTTTTCGTGCTTCAGCAAATTTCTCCATTCGATAATACAAACAACCTAAGGTGTAATTATTACGGTAGGTGTCCATCATTGCAACTGCTTTTAATGACCATCCTTCAGCTGAATTTAGCAATTCTCGATCATTAATATGCTCTGAAAAGTTAAAAGCTACATCATTCAATCTTCTGTAATCGTCTAATGCATATTTATCAACGAAAGGAGTTGCAAGTTTTCCGTATTCATCCCACTGCCCTTTGAGCTTACATCGATTAAGTTCGGAAAAGGCTACAATTTTATCGGCAAGATCTAGTTTAGAGGCTTTCAGTTTATTTACAATGCTGTTGTATCCGTTAGTGTCAACCATTTGCACTTTCATCATCAATGCATTGCTATATAACCCAATGATCTTATTGTCGATCGAGTCGGCGGTGTATTTTGTTGCAAAGGCTTCACGATGATCCATAATGGTTTTCATGCATGGTTGTTCGATGTCTCTAAATAAATCGTACATAATTCTCCAACTTGTTCCCGTTATGAGTTTATCTTCGGAAATCAATGTTAAATAGTTGCTAATTAAAGGCTGATTGTCCATGCCCGCTCTGTCAACCATTTTAAAATATTCCCATGTTTGCGCAGCAGATAATTTGCCGTCGCGGTATTTGTATATGTATGTTCTTAATTGCTTTGTTGAATCGAGTGCGTCTTTCCCTAGTTGAATAAAGTCTTGGGCATCTTTCTTCCCCGATAATCGATGCAACATTTCGCCGTCGGAGTTAAAAAATACCAAAGTCGGAAAATTCCTCGATCTTAATTTTTGATTTAATTGTTTACCTTCTTTCTCTAAATCGAGTTTAATGCAAACAAAATTTTTATTGTAAAATTCACCCACTGCTTCTAAAGGAAGTACACTGTCTTTCATGGCTTCGCAAAAATGACACCATGAGGCATAGCCAAATAAAAACACAGGTTTTTTTACTTCTTTACTTTTCTGTAATGCTTGTTCGTAACTGAGCGGCTGAAATTGAATTCCTTTTTCTTGAGCATGTGTGTTTAGTTCACTAAACAGTATGACAATTAGTAGGATGATTTTTTTCATTGAGGGTATTCGCTTTTTTGACTTTCCAAATTTAATGTAAAGGTTTCGTGTAGCTCATGAGAGTAACATGAAATTTATGGGTATTGATTTGAGGGTACTAAACAGTAGGGGAGGTTCCATTTTCGTTGAGCCCCTTTTGGTTTCACGACTTCATTTCCTTCGTAATCAATGAATTGATTTTGATTGTTGCGCCGCATAATTTTTAGTTCTCCTGCCTCTATTTTAGCTAAACTATTTATTTTTAGGATGTCGGTATTTTTGTGCTTAATATTTTGCACTATTCCCGCACCTACTTTGTTATTGTATAAATCCATCATGCACGATATGCTGTCTTGTAATACCGCATCATCTGTAGTTCCTTTTTCAAATTGTTCCCGATTCCCTCTTTCATGCGATTCTCCTAGTGATATTGCTTTTCGTATCCCTATTTTCTGAGCGCATAACGCCATCCAATAGCAATGTCGAAATGCATCAGCCGTGCCTCCGTTGAATAACGTGTCGACTAATTTCTTTTCGGAACATTCATTCACTTCTTTATTAACGATAGCGTTAATGTGAAATACTTTTAATGCCGCAAGCGGATGATGTCGCACCCATTTTTTTTCAATAGCTGTAAGCACCCTGTATTGCTTCACTTTTGATTGACTTCGGCAATTCGTATACGTTAGTAGTAATAAAAGTATAACGACAAATCTTTTAATCATTAGCGAGTAGCGAAAAGCATCGTGGCCTTACCTAATGCGAAGCCGATGAATTGCAATTGCTCTTGTTTGTTGTCGGTCTCTCCAGCTAAACTTACTCTGAAACGATCCCATAAAATTTCTGCCGCATCTGGTGTTGGAATGCAGTAGTACTCAGGAGCGCCTCGTAACTTACTGTACACCATTATGAGGGCACATGGTTTTACTTCGCCTGGTCGATATAGCCCTTTGAATGCGGCCTTGCGTTCTCCGTATTCTATTTCTTTTATATCTGTAATTTTATATCCCTTCTTGATTTCTACTCCCATCTGTAAATACATTTTATATCCTACAGAGGCCATATTGAATTCTTCTTCGGTAGTGGCTGCAATAGATTGTGCCATTGTTAAGCTTCCTGTAATGAGAAAGCAAAATAATAATAAGAGTTTTTTCATAGATTGATCAATATTATTAGTGCAAATGTAATGAAGTATCTACCTTCAAAGCAAGTGTATTAAGTAGAATTATGTGTTTTGGTCCACGGTTTAATTTGCCAGGTTGCTTCACCAGTGCAAATCGCATTTCCTTGAATGTCGGTGATGTTAACGATGCATGTACATAGTGTTGCGTCTTCTTTGTTTAACGTTTCTTTGATTTCAGAAATTGTGCTAATTGGTAATGAGTAAGTGGCAAATACATCCGTTTTTGCTTGATACTGGTAGTTAAGTTTTAATTCTTTAAGGATCACTCTAAATAGCGTTGGACTAAATGATCGTGCTAGCATTAGTCCACAGGTGTATTCGCATAGTGTGGCTAATGCACATGCATGAATTCCATTTACATGATTTTTGTTTTTTCGGATATACGGAGCCGTTATACTTATACTGTTTGAGCTAACTGCTTTAATTTTTAATTGATGTGGTGAATTAAATGGGATCATTCGCTTTAGTCCTATATTAAGTAACCACCGAGCAAATGCCGAATTCTCTCCTCTTTTTAGTATGTTTTCTAGGTTAAGCATTGTTAACTAAATTTCTTGTTCAAACGCTGAATACTTTCTAAACTTTCTTTAATAAGTCGATCGGTAATTTCTTCACATCCTTTTATGTCGTGAATAAGTGCGCAGCTTTGTCCCGCACTCCATAAGTTGTTATAATTACCAGGTTTTATGGCTTCTTCTAATTTTTTTAAACCGCTTATCTGCGTAATCATTTTGAAGTATTTTTTGGTGGTGGCATTTTTGTTCATCCACCTTTCTATGCTGTTCTGATGCAGTCCTATTTTCTGTACATAGGGCGTGTTGATCACTGCACAGGGTGTTCCGCTTAGTCGTTCGGTAAGTACAATATCTTCCATGCCCGCGGAAACTACTGCTTCTTTGTAGGCTTCGCTAACCGTTGCTTCTTTACTTGCGAGGTAGCGAGTGCCTATGCTTACGCCTTCGGCTCCTAAACTCAATGCACTTACAATTCCAGATCCTGTGGCAATTCCGCCTGCAGCAATTACAGGGATAGTGGGAAATTTTTCTTTTAATGCAGGAATTAATACTGAATACGGATAAGGTCCCGCATGCCCGCCTGCTCCTTGGCAAACAGCTATAAATCCGTCGGCGCCTAATGAAGCACATTTTTCTGCGTGATCAAGATTCGTAACGTCACAATACACCTTACCTCCGTAAGCATGCGCTTTTTCGATTACTTCCTTCGGATTCCCTAAACTGGTGATGTAAAAGGGAACTTTTGCTTCTATGCAAATATGGAGTTGCTTCAGGTAGTATGGATTTGATTTTTGTACAATGAGGTTTGCGCCAAAACTACCTGCGTTATTTTGGTTCTTGCGATAGGTATGCAAACGTTCAATTACTTCTTTTAGTTCATTCTCTTTTCGGTAGTTTAAAGTAGGGAAAGTGCCCATAATTCCACTACGTATTGCCGCTTGCATCATTGCCTCATTCGATACCAAAAACATAGGCGCCATGATAATAGGGTAGGTGAGATTGTTCTGCTGACTAAATTGCGTACTGATCATTTTAAGGAAGAATTAATGTAAATAATTGGCGGATCAATTTTACTCAACTATATTTGACATAAAGCTAAGAAATTCTACCCGATGTCTGTTACCCGATTGTTCGATCTTGTTGACCGTTATAAACAACTTTATCCTCATAAAAAGGATGCGTTGGCGGCGAAAATTAATGGCCATTGGCAAACGGTGAGTTCCAAGGAGTTTACTTCTAGTGTGGAGAATATTAGTTACGGCTTGTTGGCTTTAGGAATGCAGAAGGGCGATAAATTTGCTACGTTGAGTAATAATCGTCCCGAATGGAATTTCCTCGATTTAGGGGCTATGCGTATCGGTGGAATTCATGTTCCAATTTATGCAACTCTCGCCAACGAGGATCTTCATTTTATTTTGAAGGATGCGGAAGTGAAATTTATTTTTGTTTCTAACCAAGAATTATTCGATAAGGTGTTTGCTGTTAGTAAGGATTTAGAGAGCATAAAGTCTATTTATACATTTGATGATGTGCCAGGTGCGAAGCATTGGTCGGAAATTAAAAATTTAGGTGTTCAAAATAGTAATGCCGCCAAGGTTTTAGAAATTTCAACTTCTATCGGTGCAAACGATCTCGCCACTTTACTTTATACAAGCGGAACTACTGGTATTCCGAAGGGTGTGATGCTTTCGCATGATAATATTATTAGTCAGTTGATGGCAGCTCAAAATCTTGCTCCCGTTGGAGTGAATAGTAGAGCATTAAGTTTTTTGCCGCTAAATCATGTTTATGAAAGAGTACTGACATATCTTTACTTTTATCTTGGAGTATCGGTGTATTATGCCGAGAGTATCGATAAGGTAGCCGATAATTTGAAAGAGGTGCAGCCCGAAATTTTCGGTTGTGTTCCTCGATTGTTTGAAAAGGTGTATGATCGTATCGTAAATAAAGGGGCAGAACTAACCGGTATCAAAAAGAAATTATTTTTCTGGGCGCTCAACCTCGGATTGAATTATGAAACCAACGGAGCTAACGGTTGGGTCTATGAGAAAAAACTTGCTATTGCACGAAAACTTATTTTTAGTAAGTGGCAAGAGGCATTAGGAGGGAAGGTGAAGGCAGCAGTTTCGGGAGGAGCAGCATTGCAACCTCGATTAGCTCGCGTGTTTTGGGCTGCGGGAATTCCTATTTTAGAGGGCTACGGATTAACAGAAACGAGTCCGGTAGTTTCGGTAAATACTTTAGAGCCCGGCGGACTAAAATTCGGTACTGTAGGTAAACTACTCGATAAGGTAAAGGTACGTATAGCCGAAGATGGTGAGATCTTATGTAAAGGCCCTAATTTGATGTTAGGATATTATAAACGGCCCGATTTAACCGCAGAAGTAATCGACAGCGATGGTTGGTTTCATACAGGTGATATTGGCATCTTCGAAGATCAAGTATATCTAAAGATTACTGATCGAAAAAAAGAAATTTTTAAAACATCTGGAGGCAAATATATCGTTCCTCAACATATCGAAAATAAGTTGAAGGAATCACGCTTTATTGAGCAGGTTATGGTAGTAGGAGAAGGTAAAAACTTCGCAGCCGCTTTAGTGGTTCCTGCCTTTAATTTTCTCAACGATTGGTGTACCCGAAAAGGAATTTCTATTCCTGATACGAATGCTGAATTAATAAAATTGCCTCAAGTGAAAACGCGTATGATGGAGGAAGTAGAACTCGTTAACAAAACACTAGGTAACTACGAAACCATTAAGAAGATTGAATTATTGTCTCGTGAATGGACAGTTGATGGTGGTGAGCTTTCCCCCAAATTAAGTCTGAAAAGAAGGGTGATTCTGAGTGAAAATCAAACAGCGTTTAATCAGATTTATAGCGAGTAATTTATTGGTTGCTGAGCATCACACGATAACGAGCTGCTTCTTTTGAATTTCCTACCGCTTGATAAGTATCAACTAGTACTTCAATACTTTTGCAATGCAAGTGCTTTATTAGCTTATTCGATTGCCTGTTTGTAGTTTTTATTCACGAAGCACATAGCAGCAATATTTTCGACAATCATCATATTGTTTGATTCAATCTGATAACCCATTTTCAAATAGTATAAACAAGAATCAACTTCGTTTTTACATGCGTGTAGCGATGCACAGTTATTAATTGCCAATACATTTTGTGGTTAGTAGAAAATACTTTTTCGATATTCATCAATGGCTATATTTACTTTCCCAACACTCGCTGCTTGCATTCCTTTGTTGTAAAATAAATCCTCAATCGAAAATGAACTAAGCATTACAGCTCGGTAGGGTAGTGTCCGATATCACTCTTGGTTCCACTGGAAAAAATTGAGGGTATAGCTGATATTCCATTTTGCACTTTCTCGTTCTTCACTACAAACAAATCATCATCGAGCGTATAATCAAATCCAACACTGGCTCCATAAAGTACTATTCCCAAAATAACAAGCGCAATGCGTATCCATTTAATAGTCGAAGCGTGTTCGTTACTACTGGATTTGCTTTTTGAGGTAGGATTCTGTTTTTGCATACGGAATTATTCTTTTCAAAAATAACTATTAGGTTTGGTAAATAAAAAAAGGCATTCAGTTTATACCAAATGCCTTTTATAAATTGAGAGTAAGTCTTTACAACACAACCACTCGTTTCGTTTCCGAATACCCATTAGCAGAAACTTTTATAAAATAAACCCCCGCTTTAGCTTTCGCATTATTTTCATTTAAGTCCCACGTGAATGTATGACTTCCTGCTGTTAATGCAGAGCTATTTAGTAGTTGAACTAATCGTCCTGTCATATCAAATACACTAATGTTTGTAATACTTGAATGGCTAAGATTAATATTTACTGAAGTGCTTTCAGTAGCAGGGTTCGGTGCAATTGTAAAACTATTAAATGGATTCGTATAATCATTTAAGCTGCTCAACGTATTGTCTTTGATGTTAGAACGTGAACTCGCATAACCTACGCTACTTGTTCTCGCTGTTGGATTACAAGCAATGGCTTTTCTAACTTCAACCGCATAATAAATAGTTCCCGCAGGTGGATTTAAATCAGTGTAAGAAAGTAAGCTCGATTGAATACTATCAATAGTAACAAGGTTATTCGGATTAGTTCCTCTTAAAATATAATACGTAC
>CAIRUC010000042.1 GCA_903881665.1 uncultured Bacteroidota bacterium
ATTTTGAAAAAGCAAAATTTGCGCAATAAAAAGGTGCGCCAGATGAACTATCATTTTTTTTAATAAAAGGATAGTTCATCGATTTCATATAGTAGCATTTGTGTTAATTGAAATTTTCATTCTTAAAACTAATCACTAATATCGCCAGCTCTTTTATTTTGCAATTAATATTTTGATTTATTAAGAAAAAAGTCAAATTTCAAGTATATCCTTTAATTTTAAAGAAGCTTTTTGCATGAAAGTCCAACTACTGGTTGGTCTTCTAATATTCTCTCCCAATAACCAGTTCCCAATTCTCCTAATCCTAAAGGAGAAACATCCATAGTATTCCATTGTATTTCGCTAAATCCGGCTTCTATTAATGCACGCTCATAAGTGGTTTTTTTAAGATGATAATTTGTAACTTCAACAAAACTGTTATCTGGTTGGTAAAAGCGATAGGTTACTTCATCACCTTCATTATATCCAGCATTTTCGCGTGTAAAGCCATACGGCAACAATGAATTTATGGTTGCTTTGTAATCTGGATTACTATTAATAGTGATAAATCGACCTCCTGGTTTAAGATGCTGAAATATGGCCTCGCACATTGCATTTAAACTTTTAATATCATGGGCGTAATTCAACAGATAACTTGCACAAATCATATCAAATTTTCGGTCTAATTTTAGTTCTGTTACATTGCAACAGATATAGTTGAGTGAGATAGGATTATTGCGTTCTGCTTCTTCTGCTAAGGCTATCATGCCAGCCGATAAATCAACGCCAGTAACTTCAGCGGCTCCTCGTAATTTAAACTGTCGCGTATAGAATCCATCACCACAAGCGAGGTCTAATACTGATTTCTCATTTAATGAGCCGATCAATTTAAAATAAGTATATGCTTCAAAGTGTTTTCTCCAAGGTAGGAGTTTGGAAGCTTGGTATTCTCTTGCAATAGCATCGTAATTAGTACTCATATGGGAAGGGTTGTGTTTTTTTATTTTAATTGTATGAATTTTAAGATCAAATATTGTAGTTTGAGTGCAATTTAATCGACATGTTTTTCTTTTTTATATCTAAATAGTAGTCATTAGTAATTGTGGCGATCAATTTTTATGATTATTGAATATATATCATTAGTAATATTTTATTTTTTTATTGATTTTGAGGATGTCATTCCAATTCGGTATATTATTCCAGATACCAAAAATCCTACAAACCACGAATAATTGTAGACATGAATCATCCAAGTTGGAAATGAGTCAGAAGAGATAGCATGAACAGCAGCTAGGAACCCCGGGATATTAGGAAGTATACCTATTATAAATGCAAATAGTGCCACGCGGTTGACGCCCGAATTATAATGATACATTCCATCGTAAAGGTATAATTCGTTTACGATCAATTCTTTTTTTCGAATAAAGTAATAATCCACAATCATTATTCCTCCAATGGGGCCGAGCAGTCCAGAGTAGGCAATTAGCCAAGTGAAAATATAACCTGATGGATCGGCAATAAGTTTCCATGGCATGATTAGTATTCCAATAACTCCCGTAATATAACCTCCCTTTTTAAAACTAATTTTTGATGGTGAAATATTAGCGAAATCATTTGCAGGACTTACAATGTTAGCTGCGATATTAGTTGCAAGGGTCGAAGCTACAATAACCATCATAGAAATACTTACCATGAATTGGTTATCAAAAGTTGCAACCAGCTTTACTGGATCCCATATTGTACTTCCATAGATTATAGTTGTGGCAGAGGTAACCACTACGCCTATAAATGCGAACAAGGTCATGGATGGTGCAAGCCCGATAGCTTGCCCAATAGTATGGGCCCTTTGGCTTTTAGCATATCGCGTAAAATCGGGAATGTTTAAAGAAATGGTGGCCCAAAATCCTACCATTCCTGTTAGAGCAGGGAAAAAGTATGCCCAAAAATCGACAGGCGAATTAAATTTAGATGGTTGAGATAAAATGGGTCCCAATCCATCTCCCGTTTTTATAGCCCAATAAAGTAATGCTATTGCAGCTAGCGGCAATAGAAATGCTTTAAACACCAATAGGCGCTTGATGCTTTCAAGTCCTTTATTAACAACGTACATGTTTACGCCCCAGAATAGTATAAATGCAATAGCAGGACCAGTTTCTAATGCCCATGAAACAGGAAATATGGCGGGTAGTGTGTCTAATGATGGAAACCAAATTCGTAGCATTTGAAACAAAGCAAATCCTCCAATCCAAGTTTGTATTCCGAACCAACCACATGCTACAATAGCACGTAATATGGCTGGTACATTTGCGCCTTTCACACCAAAACTAGCTCGTGCAAGTACAGGAAATGGAATTCCGTATTTGGCGCCAGCATGCCCATTCAGCAGCATGGGAATTAATACGATCACGTTTCCTAAAAATACAGTTAATACGGCTTGCCACCAATTCATGCCTCCTTCAATTAATGAACTTGCCAGCATATAGGTAGGTATGCATAAACTCATGCTAATCCAGAGTGCTGCATAGTTCCAAATGCCCCATGTTCGTTGGGAAGGGGGAACCGGTGCGAGGTCTTCACTGGTTAGTATAGGATGTTGCTTTTTGCTTATCATTTTTGTTTGATTAGTAACTTTTTTATAGCCACACCTTATCTTTAGTAAAACCTTATTACAATATCAAATAGGTACTATTTAATAAATACAATTTAATAGTACTGTATTTTAATGTAGGAGATTTTCGTGGGGGTTTCACTTTTTAATAGGTCTTTTCTGTTTTTGTTATAATAAAATAACAACTACAAGTCTTATTATTAATTAGAAGGAATATGTTCTCGAGATAATATGCTAATTATCTCGAGAACATATTGGATTTTATTCACTTGCTAAGATAGTAGTTTAATTTTTTATTGCAATACAATTGTCTGTTTTTTTGCATAAAGTTATTATGGCTGAATATATATAGTTTATCAAATTTGATTTAGCAGTAAATTTAGCCATTGATTATTCAGTCGTCAATCAACCTACTGTGATTTGACAACGTATTGATAATTTTACGCTGTCTCCTTAATTTATTCGAAGGTTAAAGGGGGACTTCAGTTTCTAATTATTAACTTTAATACACAAAAGGGTGCTTATTTGATTGTGCAAAAAAAGCATTTGTGATCCACTATAGCGTAGTATTTATACCCTGATGAAAAACTATTCGAAACGTGAGACAATATTAAATAGGGCAAAAGAAAAGTGAAAGAAACGAGCTTAACGTAATTTTTTTGCACTAGTAATTATTCAGATCGTATATCAACATCAAGAAAAGTAGTTAGAATGTATATTTTTTCAAACTAAAGATAATGTTGTTGCGTTTTGCTAAATAAGCTATGGTATTTTGATTGTTTCTGACATTTATAAAATAAACTTCGGTCGTTAGTTTGTCGTTTTGACATAGGCTATTTCCAACTGAGAAGATATGTCGGTGTGATGATGAATCAATCGCCATTTACCATTTTCTAAATGGAAAATATTAGTTGCTCTGTGGCTCACACGTATTGGTTTTCCCTCCAAATCTAAATTTTCACCAACTTCAACGCAAGTGGTATATCCAAAATCAGTTCCAGCATAAACATATAAGTCATTGCAAATAATTTTACCTCCCAATTTCATGGCCGCTACTTTTGTGAAATCGCAATTCACTTCATTCCAACCTTTAAGAAAGCCTCCAAAAGGTCCCATGTACGTAATGGAGTCGGTGTGCGACCATAAATTGTTCAATATTTCAAGTTTGCCAATAAACATTTCATTTAGTCCGGCATATAGCTGATTGTTAGCTTCTATTAACTCTTCTGTTTTCATTTTATTTGTAGTTGAAAATGATTTATCTGTATTTAATTATAGTTCGTTGTTACACGAATCAAAAAATGTAATTGTTATTGCACCAACAAAAATAATTAACGAGAAAGATAATAATTTTTCCTTTGAAATTTAATGGCAAATATATAATTATCAATAAAAGCTGATTTCTTTAGTTTTTAAGTGGTGTTTGATATTATGTAATAGAATAATTTTATTTATATAAAGTTGCATTAGTTACTGCTGACAGTATTATTTAATTTAAATAATTTTTTCGGACTACAATAAATTGAAATAGGTATTAGGAGTAGTGTTGAGAACGTAAGAAATCTATAATGTTGAGTTAATCGAAATAAGAATTTTCCAATTATGTCTGACCCGTAAAGAGGAGAAAAAAATAACATACTAATTGCAAATGTATAAAGTGTTAAATTATAACCATAAGACCTCTTATTTTTAAATGTAGAAATGTAGAAATATAATATATATGTAATCATCGGAATTGCTAATATGAAAGCATATTTCTGTTGATGAGGAAAAAGTAGAGGGATAATTAATATGAAATACGAGATTTCCCATATTGATTTTAATTTATTTACTTCCTTTTGGAATGGCATAGATTTAAAATAAAATAATGAAAGCGACAAAATAAATAATCTAGTAATATTAGTAATAATTTCTACTGTTTGGTAATTTAAATTGAAAATATTTCTTTTGTAATTCATTTCCCCAATAGTTTCTGTAAGATAAACAGGTAGTAAAGCTACAAGACTATGTGTACCTATTCCCGTTTCGAATAAATGCTCTTTATTACTAGGGTTAATAATGTGCCACCATTCAGAGAGTAAAAACATGTTGTAATGTGGCCCAAATCCTATTATCGGAATAAATAATAATATAATAAATGTAAAAATGGTAATGGAAAGACCTTTTATATAACCTCTATAAAACAGAAAAGGAAGTATTAGTATTGGCATTAATTTAATATTTATTGCTAATCCTAGTATTATTCCACCTATTAAATTGTTTCCATTTTTTATTTGATTAATTGATTCTAAAATTGCCCATAATAAAAAAAATGTAACTTGAATCATTGAAACGTTATAGAGAATAAATTGAATAGACAGTAGTGCGATTAATATTATCCATGCTTTATATTGTTTATTTGTTAATTCTATAACATCAAAATATTGAATTAATAATTTAAATGATCGATAAAGTAAAAAATAGGATAATAATGACCAAAAAAATTCACTAATAAACACATGGTTTCTAAAAGGTATTAATAGGTAGGCGAAAAATGGGGAATAAAAATATTGTAGTCCTTTTACAAATGGCGGGTTGTAAATGTTTAAATTATTGCTCATTTTTCTAGCCGCATCAAGATATACTTCAAAATCACCGCCATCTAAGCTTGTTAAAATAGAAGTAGTAATAACATATATCAAAATCAATATTATTAATAAACTTTTTTTATTTAAAATTTTATTCATTTGTTATTTTTTAATGTATACCATATAAATACTTTCTTCGGTTCAAGTTACTAGTGCAACAATTTTGTTGTTAATAGATACTTATCATTTATTGTCTTAATTTTACATTATTAAGTAATGTGGAATTCAGCTCTGCTGGAGAGCAAATCAACTAGGAATAGCCTAATCGATTCGCTTAACAGAGGTATTAAATGTATCTCTTTTTTTTATACGCATTTGTTTCATGCCTTAAAAACTTATTAGCACTTATTAATAATTTCATTTTCAAATTGAGCTTTACTTGCACTATATGTAAATTGATATTTAGATAATTCTCTACTTATTCTGCTTTTACTTCGATTTAAATTTTTTCCTATTTCTTCAAGCGTCCATTTTATAAGACGATATACCACTATTTTGTTACGTTCCTTAAACGTTAATCTTCCATGTTTTTCAATCGTGCAACTTAACACTATTTTTACGTTGCATTAGATAATTGAATCTAACTTTTATTTTTTTTAGCTAAAAACTTAATAATTATTGTTATTTGTTGTTGCTATTTAATTACGTGTTTTCGTATTAATTTGTAATTTAAGAAAGATCTTACGTGTTTCATTTTTTTTCAAATTTCAATTCCTTTTCCGCATTTAAAGTGTCCTTTAGGGCATTCTTTATGGCCATGTAATCCACAAGGTCGACAGTCGAGTTTTTCGATTGGTTGTGCTATAATTGATCGGTCGCTTAACGGACCAAATCCGAATCCTGGTACAGTTGAGCAGAAAAAAGCAGTCACAGGTGCATTCATTGCAGAAGCTATATGAAGTGGAGCCGAATCGTTCACATAGTTCATTTCTGCATCGCGCATCAAAGATGCAGTATCGAGGAATGAGAATTTACCTGCTAAATTAATGACGTTATTGCTGTCAGCGGCGGCTATGATGCTGTCGTTATAGGTGGCTTCATTTTTCGCTCCTAATAAATATATTTTAGCTGAAGCATCTGCTATCGTTTTCTTTTTTATCAATTTCACCCATTGCTCAAATGGTAACTGTTTGGTAAACCAAACACTTGATGGAGCCATGCAAAAGTAGGGTTTTGTTTTATAGGGTGACGTAGTTACGTTTTCTTTTTCGGAAGGGTACATCGCAGGCCGCGCATGCACTTCACCGATTATATTTTTCAAAAGCGAAAGATTGCGATCAACTTCGTGTTTTCCGAATTTAGTATCGATGAAATGAGGGTAACTTTCGCTGAAAAAAATAGACAAAGGATTTTTATTATAACCGATCGTTTTTTTTCCTTTGCTTAAAGTGGTAATAATACCTGTAGAAGCAAAACGTTGTAGATTTATAACCACATCGTAATTCTTACTTCTTATTAACTTAATTATTTTATAAAAATTCTTGTACTTGTTATTTTTTTTGTCCCACGTTAGAATTGAATTTAACCCCGGATTATTTTCAAGTAATCCCTCGTTCCCTTTGCGAACTAATACGTCTAATTTCACATCATAATGATGCTTTCGTAATGCTTCAATTATAGGGGTAGCTAAAATAACATCCCCAATAAAAGCCGTTTGTATAAGTAGAATTTTCAAGTAATTAATTATAATTTCGTTAACTCTTCTTGTGCTTCCTTTACGAAAGATTTATTTTCCTTTATCACCGCGTTCAGCATTTCTATCGCTTTTTTATTGTCTTTTTTTTGAAGATATACTTTTGATAAATACCAATAAGCTTGATCTTTTTTTGGTGATTCCATTTTTAAATATGAAATTAGATTATTCTGAGCACTAGTAAAATCGCCACTTTCAATTTGCTTTATAGCTGTGTTTAAATATAAATCTTGAGGTAGTGAATGTGTTTTTTTTTCTTTCGTAGTTGCTAAGAAAACTTGATTAGTTTCATAAACTTTTGCAGTGGAATTATCTACCTCCTTCTTTTCTGATTCTTCTTCTTTTTGTAAGTCTGCAGTTGTTTTCTTACTCATTTCGGATGGGGCTACTGCTTTAGATGTTACCGTTTCCATTTCGGCATATGCTGTTCCTTGGGATTTGTTTTCGGCAATCATCTCTTTAATGTTTTCATCGGCCACTACCGCTTTGTTTTTTACAACATCTTGCATTGTACCGAATTTGCTTTTTGATACTTCAGAAGTAGCAATTGGCTTTTTAAATTCTTCAGTACTCGATTGAATTATTGGTTGTACTTGGCCTTTCGAATAGTTGGAAGTGGTTTCTGTTGGTGTTGTCGCTACAGCCTGATCACTATTTGTAATTTGTTGACCGTTATTTATTTCTTTATCGGCCATTTTATTGACTTCGCCTTTAGGTATAATTAGCCAAAGGGTTAGGGTAGAGCCAAAAATTAAAGCAAAGGCTGCTGCAATCTTCCACGGAAAAATAACTTTTGGTTTCGCTAAAGTTAAATGGTCAATGGCAGTGTTAATGAATTCAATATTTGAAGTTGCATTTGGTGCCATCTTTAATCCTTCTATTGCATCATCACACATTTCACAATCGAGCAAATGACGTTCTACTCGGTTTAACTCTTTACCTGTTAATGTTTCGTCGTTATACGCTTGCATTTCCTCCAACGTTAAACAGATGCCAGAATCGAAAATGCGATTTGTTGGATGAGTCATTTTTCGAGTAGAATTTTTAAATTACGCTTACCGTTTTGAATATAACTTTTTACTTTTTTAAGATCATATCCTGTGCTATCGCTAATTTCTTGATAGCTCATTTCTTGAATGAAAAACAATTTGATACAAATTCGTTGATGCTCATCGAGTTGGCTTACGGCCTGGTCGAGTTGCTGTAACTGAAGCTCTTTTTCTTGGATGGTTTCTGAAGATTCGACGGGCAGATGCAGGAAGGCTTGCTTTTCCATAAACGTATTTTCTTGTCTGCTAATTTCTTTCGGTTTCGATCTGAGAATTATGAAACAGTGATTTTTTGCAACCGTATAAATCCATGGTCTAAATTCTTTGATGATATACTTGTTAATGTCTTTTAGTAATTTTTCAAAAATCTGCATAACAGCATCTTTTGAAGCATCTTCGTCCTTGAGGTATTTATTACAAACACCATAAACTAAGGGGGAGTATCTTTTAAAAAGCACACCTATACACTCATTGTTGCCTGTTGTTTTGTACAAGGCAAGCAATTCGAGGTCTGACGTTTTACTATAATTGGTGATAGTCACTTTTGATGTTTGGGACAAATATAGGGGAAAAAGGTGTTTTTTATTTTCCATTTTGAATATTGGATTGCACTTTCTGATTTTGACAGTCTTAGCTGTTAAAATGCTGCTTTTAAATGACATCATTTTAATTTGAAACATGAAGCGCTGAGTTATTCATGATTTTGGTTTACTTGTCATCCTATTATTCAAAAATCAAAAATCAGATTCTTCTTCTCTTTCCTTTGTTATATCACTTGCACCCTCTAGATTTGTGAAAGAAATTCATTTTAATATATACAATCTTTGAAAGAAATAATCATTCCTGTTGAATTTGCGAATGCAGTCGATTTTTATGGTGTTAACGATGCAAATTTAGATATCGTTCGACGAAGGTACGCTGAAGTAAAAATAATAGCTAGGGGGCAAGAGTTGAAACTTATTGGAGAGCCCAATCTGGTAAGTGTATTGGAGGGGAAGTTCAAAACATTGGTTGCTTATTTTGAGAAGAATGGAATTTTGACTCCTACAGAAGTCGATTTTCTGATCTCCGGTCAGGTTGTTCCGTCAAATTCAGTAACACCTAGTAAAGAGCCTAAAAATGGCACTACTCCGCCTGTTGATAGTAAAGATGTTTTGGTGTATGCCCCAGGAGGATTGATTGTTCGTGCTCGTACGCCAAATCAAAAAAAGTTGGTTACTGCCATTGAAAAAAATGATATTGTTTTCGCTATCGGACCAGCAGGAACAGGCAAAACTTATACTGCGGTTGCATTAGCCGTACGTGCATTAAAAAACCGTGAAATCAGAAGAATCATACTTACCCGTCCGGCAGTAGAAGCCGGAGAAAACTTAGGTTTTCTTCCTGGTGATTTAAAAGAAAAGATAGATCCTTATTTGCGTCCTTTATACGATGCATTATTTGATATGGTGCCTGGTGAGAAGTTGCGTGCTTTTATAGATAGTGGATTGATAGAAGTGGCCCCATTAGCATTTATGCGAGGAAGAACACTCGACAATGCTTTTGTGATATTGGATGAAGCACAAAATGCCACAGAAAACCAACTAAAGATGTTTTTAACTCGAATGGGGCCATCGGCTAAGTTTATTGTTACTGGCGATACAACTCAAGTTGACTTGCCTCGTAATCAGCCTTCAGGATTGATTCAAGCCACGCGAATTTTGAAAGGTATTGAGGGAATCGAATTTGTTACTCTCGATGCTTCTGATGTAGTGCGGCATCGGTTGGTGCGAGAAGTGATAGGCGCATATCAAAAAGCCGGCGAAGAGAAAGATAAAAAGAGCTTCTAACTTTACCATTAGTAATCGATTTTGATCTTTACGAACCTCTATCCAAATAGAACCAATACTTTTGTAATAATAAATATCTACCCTATGAGCACTTTATTAAACGATGCGAGCTGCATTTCGAAAACCGATTTTAAATTCTCAGGATTAACTTCTGTTTATCACGGTAAAGTGCGTGACGTGTATACGATTAATAATAAACTAATGTTGATGGTGGTGAGTGATCGAGTGTCGGCTTTTGATTTCGTGATGCCTCGTCCAATACCATTTAAAGGACAAGTTTTAAATCAGTTGGCAGCCTATTTCTTAAATGCGACGAGAGAAATTTGTCCAAATTGGGTAATTGATGTTCCCGATCCGAATGTCACGATCGGCATTTTATGTCAGCCCTTTAAAGTAGAAATGGTCATTCGAGGATACCTTACAGGACACGCTTGGCGTGAGTATAAAGAAGGGAAGAGAGTGCTATGTGGAGTAATGATGCCCGACGGATTAAGAGAGAATGATCCTTTCCCTGAGCCTATTATTACGCCAACTACAAAGAGTGATCACGGACATGATCAAGATATTTCACGCGAGGAAATTATTAAGCAAGGAATTGTTGCGGAAGCCGATTATTTACAGCTCGAAAATTATACGCGTGCTCTTTACAAGAAAGGAGTGGAGATGGCGAAAGATAAATCATTGATATTAGTGGATACGAAATACGAATTTGGAAAAGCGAATGATAAAATTTTCTTGATCGATGAAATTCATACGCCTGATTCATCTCGTTATTTTTATTTAGAAGGGTATGAAAATCGTCAAGAGAGGGGGGAGGCTCAACGACAATTATCGAAAGAGTTTTTACGTCAATGGTTAATAGAAAATAATTTTCAAGGACTCGAGGGTCAAACCATCCCTGCATTCTCCGATATCTTTGTGATGGAAGTGAGTAATCGATATATAGAGTTGTATGAGAAAATCAGCGGACAACAATTTATAAAAGATAAGAGTGTAGATAAGTTTGCTCGAATTGCTTCAAATGTTGAAGTCGCATTGCCTAAATTATTATTAGAAATTTAATCCAACATAACAGGTGCAGTATTTCTATTTTTTCCTCGAAGAGGAGAATAAAATGCATTTATATGAGCTGCATCTAATTTTAAATCACCGCAGGGTGTAAATGGAGTACTAAAGAATACTGTTTTTGTGCCATAATCGAGCCCAGCCATTACAATAGGTACGTTGGCTTTCAATGCGATTTTATAAAATCCGGTTTTCCATTTTTCCACGCTTTTACGTGTACCTTCTGGTGCAAGTGCAAGTACAAAATACGGCTCCGTTTTGAAATGGTTTAGTACATCATTGATAAGGCTGCCTGGTTTCTTTCGATCAACAGGAAATCCTCCTAGTTTACGAAACAAAATTCCGAATGGAAAAATAAAAAGCTCTTTTTTAGCAAGGAAATTAGCATTGAGGCGCATGATACTTCTCGTGGCTAACCCTACCATAAAATCCCAATTGCTAGAATGAGGGGCTGCAATAATAATGTAATGAGTTAGGTGAATAGGAAGGTCACCATCGGTTTTCCAGCCTGCGAGGCGGAAGAAGAATTGGTAGAGAAATCTCATACGCCTAGATAATAAAAAAGGCATCCGCTACTACGGATGCCTTTTTTAATTGTAAATGGGAATTATTCATAACGGTTGCCCGTAATTTTATTCTGTTACAACAACAAGATATTTAGAAGCCTTCCAGAATTTATCAGGATCAGTAATTTCGATTGCTGTTACTTTGTCGCTGCTACGGTTAATTTTATATGTTCCGCTTGGGTGGGTGCTGATTAATTTAGCCCCTTTTTTATTGATCTCGATCGATTTTGTATTGGTTACATCTACTTGCGTAAAGGCTTCTTGATTGAAATCAGAAACTACTGTTTTTTGTTTTCCTAATCCTAAGAACCCACCTTGCTTAGAAAGAACTTTTTTATCTCTCAATTCCTTGTATGTTCCGATAGTATAAAATGCTGTATTCAGCTTAGTTGTTTTATCAGATATTTCTGCCGCTTTTCTGCTATTATCCGATTTGATTGTATCGATTTCGCCCTGCATAGTTGTGATCGTACCATTCAATGAAAGTACTTTTTCATTTAATGAATTGATACTTGAATCACGTTGGGCTAACTGAGAGTTAAGAGAAGCGATAACTTTTTCCATTTCGCCGATTTTAACATTCGACTTACGGATTTTAGCTTGAAGTTCTGCTAGTTTTAGTTTGTTTTGATCGATGAGTTGACGAATCGATTCAACATCATTGAGGATTTTTTGTTTTGCCTCAAGATTGTTTTCAGGATTGTTCGCATCGCTTCGGTTAATCATTTCCTCTTGGCGAGTTAATCCTTCTATGCTTGACTGGATTTCAGAGATGTCTTGCATGTAGCCATTAATTACTGAATCTTTCGAATCGTACTGAGCCATTAAGCTGTCGCGTTCGTGCATCATCCGTTCCACTTCAGACTTGTAATCCGGACCACATCCGACCATTAAAAGCGATAAAGCCAGAATACCGAGTAGGTTTTTCATTGTATGTGTGTATTTAAATTTATTCATCAAAGGTAATTAATATTTCACCTATAAAAACGATGAATTCGCCCATTTATTATGAACAACTAATAGGGAGGGTGTTTAAAGTTGTAATTAGTTGTTATTTAATGAATTGAAAGGGCTGAAGTTTAGGAAGGAAGTTTTGAGGTTTGTAATGCATTGTACTATTTTAGCTAATACATGGTGATAAATAAGAGGCTTGCCCTAAAGTGTGTTGTTTCAGCACTAATTTGGGGTTCGGTGCATGAATAGTGATCTGCGTTCTAATTAAATCATTACGGGAAGAAGAAAACTAATTACGTTCTATTCTTTCATTTATAACAAATCATAACCACCGTAAAAATCAGCGGCCTATATAATGCTTTAGCAAACTGCCACACCTTAATATCCTAAAATTTTCATCATATTCTTCGCGCTTTGTTCTTTTGCGAATAGTCGTGTTGTATACTCTCCGTCTTCATCGCGGTCGATAAGGACGTGTTTAGGTGCAGGGATTAGGCAGTGTTGTATTCCGCCGTAGCCTCCTAAACTTTCTTGGTATGCGCCGGTGTGGAAGAATCCAAGGTATTGGGTTTCATCTTTAGCAGCTTTCGGCAAGAATACTCGGCTTCGAATCGATTCCATGATATAGTAATCATCGCTGTCGCATGTAATACCTCCTAAGTTTACACGTTGATATTCATCATCCCAATTGTTAATTGCAAGGAGAATGAATTTCTGCTTTATTCCCCAAGTATCGGGTAGGGTAGTGATGAAGGAGCTATCTATCATGCTCCATACCTCATTGTCGTTTTGTTGTTTTTGTCCAACGACCGAGAATAAAATTCCACCGCTTTCTCCCACCGTAAACGAACCAAATTCAGTCACAATGGTAGGTTCTTCTACTTCGCGTTGGTCGCAAGCCATTTTTATTTGCCGGATAATCTCATCCGCCATATATTGATAGTCGTAGTTGAAATCTAGTTTCGTACGAATAGGGAATCCGCCGCCGATATCAAGAAATTCAAGCTCTGGACAAATTTTCTTTAACTCGCAATATAAGTTGATGTTCTTTTGTAATTCACTCCAATAATATGCAGTGTCTTTTACTCCAGTATTGATGAAAAAATGAAGCAACTTTAACTCTACATTTGGGTTGTTCTGGATATTGGTTTTAAAGAAGTCGATGATTTCATTGTAACGGATTCCCAAGCGCGACGTATAGAATTCTGCATTCGGCTCTTCCTCAGCTGCGATACGGATTCCAATTTTCACCTTGCCTGAGTAATTGTCACGATAATAGTTTAGTTCATCTTTATTGTCGAGTATAGGAATTACGTTCGTAAAACCATCGTTCATTAATTCAATTATACCGTCTGTATAATTTTCGCGCTTAAAGCCGTTGCAAAGAATGTAGCGGTCTTTTGCAATTTTATTGTTTTCGGAAAGTTCACGAATAATAGGAATATCGAATGCCGAAGAGGTTTCCAAATGAATATCATTCTTTAATGCCTCATTCAGTACAAATTCAAAATGAGAACTTTTTGTACAGTAACAGTACATATAGTTACCTTTGTATCCGGCTTTGGCCATCGCCACATTAAAAAGGCGTGTTGCCTTCTGAATCTGAGAACTAATCTTAGGTAAATAAGTAATCTTAAGCGGAGTTCCGTATTGTTCTATAATGTTCATTAGAGGAACACCATTAAAGTGTAAGGAATTGTCAATCACTTCAAATCCTTCTTGAGGGAATTCAAAGGTCTGTTCGATTAGGTCAACGTAGCGGTTCTTCATTATTCCGAGTGAGTTACTTAGTTAAATTTATGCGAATGTAAGTAACTCGGATTGTATTTGAAAGTAGAATTGGTAAAATAATTTAAGGTGATTCTTCCTTGATTTACCTGAATGAGTTGCTTCAATTAATAGTTGCGGTAATTCAATAATAATATTGAATATCAATAGTTTAAATAAAAAATAGTGTTTTATGCATAAGAAAATTAGAATAATTGAAGTTAAATCTGAGTTAGGTGCGGGTACTCGGGGTGCCAGTTTAGGTCCAGATGCAGTGAAGATTGCGGCACTCGACTATGGTTCTAACCTGTTCAACAAGATTCCTTCAATTGAAGTGAATGTAGATAACAAATTGTTGTTTGAGCCACAGGGAAGTCCCTATGCTAAGCGACTTCGTCCGATACTTGATATATACGAGCGCCTTGGCAAAACCCTTGTTGATACCTACAAAGCGAAGGAGTTTCCTATTGTATTAGCTGGTGATCACAGTACCGCGGGAGGAACAATTGCGGGGATAAAGATGGCGCATCCGAAGGCTCGTTTAGGGGTTATTTGGATTGATGCACATGCTGATTTACATTCACCTTATACTACTCCAACGGGTAATGTTCATGGTATGCCGTTGGCTGCTACTTTGAATGAAGATAACAGTGCGAATAAAATGAATAAGCCCGATAAAGAGGCGGTAGAGTTGTGGAATAAGTTGAAAAAGGTAGGAGGGATTGCTCCGAAAATCAATTATAGCGACCTTGTATTTATTGCAGTACGCGATGTTGAGCCGGAGGAGACTTTTTTGATGAAGAAGCATAAAATCAAGAGTTTTACAACGAGTGATGTAAAGCGTCATGGGGTTGAGAAAATTGCGCGTGATGCTTTAGCTTATTTAAATAACTGTCAGTTGATTTATGTGTCGTTCGACGTAGATAGTATGGATAGTTCAATTTCAAAAGGAACCGGAACACCTGTGCGCAACGGAATTACCGAAAAAGAAGCAGGTTCTTTATGTGTTCGATTGATTCAAAATGAAAAAGTATGTTGCTTCGAAATCGCTGAAGTGAATCCTACGCTCGACAAAGAAAACTTGATGGCGGAAAACACCTTTGAAATCTTACAGAGAGTAGTGGCGCAAATAGCTTAAGAAAGTTTAATGACTGAATGAATGGGAGAGCGAACGAATGTTTACTCTCCCATTATATTTTTAATCAATAGAAGAAAGGCGATGGGCCATATATGACGCAGTTCTCGTCTTTCTAAGAGATGCTGATTTGTTCTGAGCTAGCCTTCGGCAAGTTGGTGATCATTATCTGGGATGATTCGCTGATTAGACAAAGCCGGCTTTGTCCGATTGAATGAATTTGTAGTAAATAGAAATCAAGAAAACACTATCATCAGAGAAGTTATAATAATAAATCTATATTCGTAGCAAACTGCTTGTGCTTGTGGGAGAAAATCAGCGAAAACTTGCAAAACCTGCTTTATCTGCGGTGCTGACAATGACTATCAGAACTTCGCTCATCGTTGAAAACGATAATAGAATAAAACTGCATAATCTGCGCAATCAGCGGCCCATTAAGCAAAGCGTCTGCCCATCCTCGCTTCGAGCAATTCAAAATCCTTTTAAATCCTTTTAGCCCCATCGGGGCGAATCTGTGTTCAAGTTAAATGCTTAAGTTATTCAAAATTCTCTCTCCGCCTTGTCAACTTTCAATTGTTGAATTTTTAATTTTTTAGAGGTTAAGAATCGTTTATTTTAAACGACTTTTGCAGTAATAATCTGAATTATGTTATTTGAGCTGGAAATTAAAGTGGCCGTCTCTGAGGCCATGCAGAAACTATATGCCATTACACTTACACTTCAAGAGGTATCTATCAACGCTACTCGCAAGGAGTTCGATGGTGATTTAACTGTTGTTGTTTTTAATTTGGCAAAGCAAGCCCGAAAAAGTCCCGATCAACTAGCGAATGAATTGGGAGCTGCCGTTATGGAGACATCGGCGCCCGTTTCTTCTTTTAACGTGGTAAAAGGCTTTTTAAACCTTGTTATAAAAAGGGAAAAATGGTTGTCGTCGTTTCAGAGTTTTACCTCATCAGGGTATCCGGTGTTATCATTAAACAATGCATCCGAAATGCCTTTGTTAGTTGAATATAGTAGTCCGAATACTAATAAGCCACTTCATTTAGGTCATTTACGTAATATATTGCTAGGATATTCGGTAGCTGAAATCTTGAAAGCGGCCGGACATCCTGTTCAAAAGGTAAATTTAGTAAACGACCGAGGTATTCATATTTGCAAGTCGATGATTGCTTGGCAAAAGTCTGGTAACGGTGAAACTCCTGAATCAACTGGATTGAAAGGTGATCATTTGGTTGGTAAATACTATGTAGAATTCGACAAGATTTATAAATCCGAGGTTTCGGCATTGATTGAAAAAGGACAATCGGAGGAAGATGCTAAGAAGTTTGCTCCCATCATGCTTGAAGCGCAAGAGATGTTACGTAAGTGGGAAGCGAACGATGCCGAAACTATCAAATTATGGGAAACCATGAATTCATGGGTTTATGCCGGCTTCAATAGCACCTATGCATTGATGGGTGTCGATTTTGATAAGATGTATTATGAATCGCAAACTTATTTACTTGGTAAAGAAATTGTGCAAGATGGCCTCGATAAAGGTGTTTTTTATAAGAAAGAAGATGGTTCGGTTTGGGTTGATTTAACTGGCGAAGGACTCGATCATAAGTTATTATTGCGTAGCGATGGTACTAGTGTTTATCTTACGCAAGATTTAGGTACAGCCCGACTTCGTTATCAAGAAACGGGATTCAGTAAATTGATTTATGTAGTAGGAAACGAACAAGACTACCACTTTAAAGTATTGAAGTTGGCAATGAAGAAATTGGGGTATGAATGGTGGAATGATTTATTTCATTTGTCGTATGCAATGGTCGATCTACCTTCGGGTAAGATGAAATCGAGGGAAGGATCTGTGGTAGATGCTGACGATTTAATGAATGAAATGATAACGGAAGCTTCAATTATTACCAAAGAGTTGGGTAAAATCGACGACTTCGATAGTGATGAAGCGAATCGCTTATATAAAATGTTAGGACTCGGCGCTTTAAAATACTATATCCTAAAAGTAGATCCAGAAAAACGAATGCTTTTTAACCCAGCAGAGTCGATTGATTTTAATGGCAATACCGGACCCTTTATTCAGTATACCTACGCTCGAATTCGTTCGGTAATTCGTAAAGGAGCAACAATTCAGGATATGGCAGGTTATCAATCGACGGAATTAGTTGCAGACTTTGCTTTTAATGATAAAGAATATGGGTTGATGAAAATGATATTGTCGTACCCTTATGAATTAGAAACAGCGGCTGAGAAATATAGTCCAGCAATTATGGCCAATTATGCCTTTGAATTAGCTAAAAATTACAATCAGTTTTACCATGAGAATCCTATAGTTGATAAAGCCGACGTAAATACATCGGTATATCGATTAAAATTATCGGAAGCATGTGCCGACATACTGAGTAAGACTTTGGCTTTATTAGGCATTCAGGTTCCAGATCGAATGTAAGATGAAACCCGTACAAACTATTATTATTGCAGTTATTATAGTAAATGCGTGGATTGTTGTTTTATTTAGAACAGATAGTCCTGCTCACTCGAGTTTGCCTGTATTCATGACACAAGGTATACATACTGGAGATATCGTTCTCCGTAGAGGTAAAGGACTTATTAGTGATAAATTCAGAAGGATGTCGCTTTCAGATAAAAGTTTTTCGCATTCCGGTATTATTGTAAAAGACGGAGATACGTTTTATGTGTATCATATGTACCAAGACATGGCGAATCCAGGTTTGAAAAAAGAAATTCTTTGCGAGTTTGTAGATCCATTGGTAAGTTCAATGTCGGCAGTATGTCGTTACGATATTGATGATATTCAGAAAAAAGAATTAGAAAAAAATATTCATTGGAATTACTCCAATCAGTGTACCTTTGACGATAAATTTGAATTGGGGAATGATGCTTATTACTGTACGGAATGGATTCGGCACGAGTTTACAATAGTCACTAAAGACAGTACGTATATACCAACTTCTCAAATTGATGATTTTGAATATGTCGCCCCTGACAATCTTTATCTCAATCAACACGCACAACTCATCTTTAAATTCCCAACACGATAAAATGAAAAAGTATATTTTTGGTTTCTTTCTATTAAGTTCTGTTTTGTTATATTCTTGTCAGAAGGCTGATTCACCAAAAGTGGTGGCAGAGAAATTTCTAAATGCCATGAGTGAACGCAATTATGTAGAGGCTGGCAAATATGCTACTAAAGAGACGAAAAAGCTTTTAAAACAATTGCAGAGAATCGACGAATTAAGTGGACCTTCTGATGATTTAAAGCCTGATAAAATATCGATAGTTTCAGAAGAAATACAAGGACATAAAGCGGTTGTATACTTCAAAGAAGAAGGAAATGATTTGGAGCAGAAAGTAACATTGAAAAAAGTAGAAGAGGGCGGTAATGCTGAATGGCAAATTGCTTTAAAGAAAGAAGAAATAAGATTAAACCGTGATCCAGGCCTCGATCTTCAGCAAGAAGTTGAGTCACCTAAAATGCCATCCTAATAATATGTTATATCCTTTACAAGAATTGTCTGTACAATCGAGAGTGTGGGTTTATACTGCAGATCGATTTATTACCGTGAGTGAAGAGGCAAAATTGGAAGAAATTGTTTCCAGCTTTGTTGAAAATTGGACTGCTCACAACGAAGCACTAAAAGCCTCATTTGTAATTTTACATGGTACAGTATTGTTGATAGCTGTTGATGAATCTGCAGCAAATGCAAGTGGTTGTTCTCAGGACAAACTAAGTCAATGTATCAAGAAAACTGAAAAAGAATTAGGACTGACTTTGCTCGACCGATTTAGAGTAGTTGCGAAAATTGGTGATGAATGGTTGAATTTGCATGCCAATGAATTTGTTGAAAAAGTTAAAAGCGGACAATTATCGAGAGATACTACTGTTGTAAATACACTCATCACTGAATTAGGTGATTTGAGAGTCCAATTTGAGTTGCCCGCATCTTCAACTTGGTTAAATAGATACTTTAATTGAAATGAAAAAAGGTCAGAATCCTGCATTGAGTATTTTGCAGTTGATTGTTGTGTTTATACTCTTTTATGTTGTTTGGAAATTTTTGAAGTACGAGTTAGCTCAGCACTTTGAAAAGCCCATTCAACCTTAAGTAAATAAAAAACACTGAAAGTAATACTTCAGGGTTTTTTGTTTAATTCTTTTCAGGCCCTTTTTTGCGTATGCGCATATTCAATAATTCTACAATAAGTGAGAACGCCATTGCGAAGTAAATATATCCTTTAGGTACTTCTTGATGGAAGGCTTCTAGCGTGAGCATAAATCCGATCATTAATAAAAACGACAATGCTAACATTTTGATAGTAGGATGGCGGTTTACGAAATCAGATACAGACTTTGCTGCAGCTAACATCACCAACATTGAAATAACAACAGCCAAAATCATTGTTAAAATATGATTTACCAAACCTACTGCAGTTAATATAGAATCGAAAGAGAAAACGATATCGAGTCCTACAATTTGCAAGATGGCCGTGTTCATGGTTAGTTTCTTTAAATTCGGATTGGTATGATCTTCTTCACCTCGCACCTTAGCATGAATCTCTGTGGTGCTCTTGGCCATCAAGAATAATCCCCCTAATAGCAAGACAATGTCGCGCCCACTAAAATCGAAATTCATTATAGAAAACCAGGGCTCTTTTAATTCAACAATCCAGCTTAAACAAAACAGTAATCCGATTCGAATAAATAAGGCCAGTATTAAACCAATACGACGCGCTTTTTCTTGTAAATTTTTTGGTAATTTACCTGCTAAAATAGAGATGAAAATGATATTATCGATTCCTAAAACTATTTCCATTACAATCAAGGTTATCAAGCCGATAAGGCCGTCGATCGTCATTAAATGTGCAAATTCTGATTCCATAGTAAAGTTTAACTCTGCAAATTTAGTGTTTATCTCTTACTTCATGAAGAAGGCAAAACTTAAATTTTATTTTCTTTAAAACAATTAGTGGTATTTCACATTATCTAACTAGCAATACTCAATTAGTACAATGCTAATTAAATGTGAAAAAATAGTATTAAATTCTTTCACTGAATAAACAAGTAAATTGGATGTGTTAGATTTGCACCATTATTATGAAAAAGTATATACTCTTACTCTTCTTTGCTGTTTTCGTTGTTTTCAATACTTCAGCACAGACACCCAAAGCCCAAAAATATACGTTAAGTGGATACGTGAAGGATATCACTTCAGGTGAATACTTGATTGGCACTTCTGTTTATATTAAGGAACTGCAAAAGGGCGTTAGTTGTAATGCCTATGGCTTTTATTCAGTTACTATTGAAAGCGGGATCTATACAATAATTACCAGCTTTGTGGGTTATCAGGAAAAATTGTTGTCGGTAACACTTGACAAGAATCAATCCTTAAACATTGACTTATCTCCTCGTGTGGTTGAAACCAAGGAAGTAGTAGTTAGTGCGCAAAAATCCGACAAAAACGTAAAAGGAACACAGATGGGCCGGGTAGAAGTGGAGGTTGAGCAAATTAAATCGCTTCCCGCATTGATGGGTGAAGTGGATGTTTTAAAAGCGATACAGTTGTTGCCTGGAGTAAAATCGGCGGGTGAAGGTAATTCAGGTTTTTATGTGCGTGGAGGTGGTCCCGATCAGAATTTAATTCTTCTCGACGAAGCAGTAGTTTATAATGCTTCACATTTATTTGGTTTTTTCTCGGTATTCAACAGTGATGCTATCAAAAATATTTCACTTACCAAGGGAGGAATGCCAGCACAATACGGAGGGCGATTAGCCTCAGTACTAGATATAAGCATGAAGGAAGGTAATAATAAAGAATTTCATGGAGATGGCGGACTTGGTTATATTGCATCTCGATTAACACTGGAAGGTCCAATTGTTAAAAATAAAAGTTCGTTTATTATTTCAGGCCGCCGAACATTTATTGATTTATTTTTGAGAGAACCCTTTATCGATAAGAACTCGAATTTTGCTGGGAATAGTTATTATTTTTATGATTTAAACGCAAAAATTAATTATACGCTATCTCAAAAAGATCGATTGTTTGCGAGCGGATATTTTGGTAGAGATGTGTTTAACTTTAAGAGTAGCCAAACAGGATTCAAAGTGCGAATTCCTTGGGGTAATGCAACTGCTTCCTTACGATGGAATCACCTGTATAACGAAAAGCTTTTTTTGAATAGCTCGTTGGTGTTTACCGATTATAAATTTGAATTTGGAGCTAAACAGCAACAATTTGATTTTAGAATATTTTCAGGAATACGTGACTATGCCGCAAAAGTTGATTTTAATTGGTTTCCTAATATTTTACACAATGTAAAATTTGGCGTTAATTATACCTATCATCGATTTACGCCAACCAATGTAAGCGCAACAGCTGGTGATGTAGTTTTTGATTTAGGAAAGATCACGCGCTTCTATGCTCATGATATGGCGCTTTATGCCAATGACGAATGGGATATCACTGAGAAATTAAGATTAAATGTAGGATTAAGAGCCACTATGTTCGAACATGTGGGTCCGTTTTCGCGTTATGTGCAAGATCCTGTTTTCCCTGGACGATTCATTGATACCATTAATTATAGTACAGGTGAAAAAGTAAAGATGTACACGCATTTAGAACCGAGAATTAATGTTCGATACTCTTTAAATAATAGCTCTTCAGTAAAAGCTTCGTTTACTCAAAACTACCAATACATTCATCTTGCATCATTCGGTTCGGTTAGTTTACCTACTGATATATGGGTACCGTGTACTGATTTAGTAAAGCCGCAATTTGGGACGCAGTACTCGTTAGGCTACTTTAAAAATCTGAAAGAAAATGTCTTTGAAACTTCAGTTGAATTGTATTACAAAACAATGAAAAATCAAATCGACTACAGAGAAGGATCTACACCCGACCAAGATATTAGAAATAATCCTGATAATAATTTTGTGTTTGGAGAAGGAGAAAGTTATGGCGCTGAATTTTTTGTAAAGAAATCAAAAGGAAAAGTAACAGGATGGATTGGTTATACCTTTTCATTTACCAACAAAAAATTCCCTGATTTAAACAACGGCAATAGTTTTCCTACTAAGTACGATCGTAGACATGATGCTTCATTTGTAATGACCTATGAATATAATAAAAAATGGACATTCGGAGCTGTTTGGGTATACGCTACAGGCGATGCATTAACGTTACCCTCGCAACGTTACTTTGTTTCATCGGCGCCTCCTATAGGGGTTGCCGGAAACGGAAGTATAGAGTTTAATAATAACTTCAATGTTTTAAGTGATTACGGTAAACGAAATGACTTCCGCCAAAAAGCGTATCACCGACTAGATTTATCTGCGACTTTACATGTTCAAAAAGATAGAAAGTACATGAGCGAATGGGTATTCTCTATATATAATTTGTACAGTAGAATGAATCCCTATTTTATTTATTTTGATGTGCAAGGAAATTCTGTAGATGGAAATTTAGCGATACAAGCCAAGCAAGTTTCGCTTTTTGGAATGATTCCATCAGTAACCTATAATTTTAAATTCTAAGCAAAGGTGAAAAAGATAGTATACCTATTCGTTTTAGCAGTTGTATTTGCATCCTGCGAAAAAAATATAACCCTCGATTTACCTAAGAGTGAATCGAAAGTAGTTGTTGATGGATACGTTGAAACTGGATTGCCGCCTTATATCGTTTTGAGTAGAAGTTCTGGTTATTTTGATCCTATTAACGCCAGTACTATTAATAATTTACCTGAAACCGGGGCGAAAATTCAAATCAACGACGGATTTCTTTCAGTTGAAATGATTGAAATAGATACCGTCATTAATGGTACCATTATACGAGGAATCTATTTCACAAATGCCAATTTAATGATTGGTATTCCTGGAAGAACTTATACAATAAACATCACTACGAAAGCGGGAGAAGTAATTACTTCTTCAACGAAGTTGCAATTACCTGTAACTCTTGATAGCGCATGGTTTAAATTACAAGAAAATAACGATACGCTAGGATTAACTTGGGCGCATTTAACCGACCCAGATACAATTGGGAACTGTTATCGGTGGTTTGCGAAAAGAGTAACAAAAGATAATTTATTTTTAGCTCCATTTGGATCAACGGTTGAAGATAAGTTTTTCAATGGAAAATCGTTTGATTTTGCTTATAATAGAGGAAATATTCAGAACTCTACCGCCGATGATGATAACAATGCGGAAGTGGGACTATTTAAAAAAGGTGATACTATAATCGTTAAATTCTGTGCTGTTGACAAAGGCACGTTTGAATTTTGGAGAGATGCCGAAAATCAGATGGCGAATAATGGAAGTCCTTTTGCCGTGCCTAGCAATATAAAATCGAATATATCGGGTGGATTAGGAGTATTTTCATCGTACAGTCCCGTTTATGATACCATTATTGCAAGGTGATCTAGATAAAAAAGTAGTGACTAAACCATTCTGTCAAATACGTAGAGATAACTTGGGCTTCGAATATTTGCGAAGCCCTTTTTTATTTCAGCAGACAGATGTATTTTTAACACTGTGAATAATCCTGTTAAGCGAATAAATACTTTGATAAGTAGAGGAGAAGGCGAGATGCTCGATTTTAAAAAAGAAATATCGAGTGTTCATCGCATTGCTAAGTCTATTGTAGCATTTGCGAATCATCATGGTGGTACATTATTAATCGGTGTCAATGATAACGGTACTATAAGTGGGGTAAGAGCAGAAGAAGAAAAATTTATGCTTGAAGAATCATCGAAAAAATTTTGTAATCCTCCTGTCGATTTGGTGATTCATGAATGGAATATAATGGGCAAAATAGTGTTAGAAGTTATAGTGCCTATTGGAGTTGATAAACCTTATTATGCCATTGATGAAACAGGAAAAGGATGGGTGCATATTCGTCACGCAGATCAATGTCTTTTAGCCAGTAAGGTTGTTGTAGAGGTGCTTAAACGCAGGCATGGGCATACACAAACATTAATTGTTTATTCTGACATGGAAAAATCGTTACTTGAATACTTAAGTGTTCATTCTAAAATAACTTTGAAGGAATACTGCAAGCTCATGAATATTAGTCGCTGGCGCGCGATGAAAATTTTGGTTAATTTAATTAGTGTGGGAGTGCTTAATGTCTTTAATAATGAAGATCCCGAATTTTATACACTTGCTTAAATACTACAAATCGAGTAATTGCAATTCCGGATATTCATATGGTTTATAAACGTCTTCAGTGTTTGAATTTTGCTTTTTATGAGTAATTAATTTTGATATAGTATGAGCTGATAATGACTCGTCAGATAGAGGTTTTACTAGCGATAAAATTTCATCTTTCTCTGCAGCTGGATTTAGCCATAATTTCTCAACTTCCTCTGTAAGAATTAACGGCATTCTCTTTTTCTCGTTGTGAATTTTCGAGAGTAAATTATTCGCTTGGCAAGTTACGATTGAAAACGTTGCCAATGTATCGCCTGACGATGGGTCTTTCCAATAATCATAAACGCCTGCGAGGCTTAATGTCTCGTGTTTTGATCCATAAATGAAATAAGGATATTTAGCTTTTCCTTCGGTTCTCCATTCGTAAAATCCGCTAACAGGAACAAGGCATCGATGCTGACGGATCGGCATACGAAACGAAGGTTTTTCAAATGCCTCTTCTCCAATGCAATTTGCAGTTTGATTCCTTATTTTTAGTGCAGAATGAAAGTCTTTGATAAAAAAAGGAATTAGTCCCCATTGGTAAAAACGAATTTCTTCAGGAGCTTCGGAGGTGATGACCGGCCAATATGGATGAGAAAAGGCCGACACAAAATGAATGGGTAAATGAATCTTGTTTTTATCGGTAACCTTTGCATGGTAGCGACGAGCCAAGTTCTCTAGACGTTTTTCGATGTAAGCGATATTGTAGCACATAGCTTTAGGAGTAAATGCAAAAATAAGGACAAAAGGAATTATAACACATTTTTTAATTGAAAAGGGGTGTTTTTTTTGGTTCTCTATGGTGAGTTTTATATCGCCTGCGTCAGCTAACTACTTTATCATTGGCATTAGTAGGTACGTGAGTTTCTGTTATATTTGGAATTTGCACCAAACATATGGGATTAATCCCATGATTCAGAGTGTTTTGTAGACCTATTAAGGAAATGGTTTATCAGGCTCATTTACTATTGTATACATACTAATGAGGATTTTATAGCTTACGGCCCATTCATTGAACATTGTTAGCGATTATTTTCCTATTTTTATTCTCTTCAAAACCTTTTAATTTAACTATGAAATTTCGATTTATAACTTCGTTTGTTTTAGTATTTCTTTTGATAGGAAGCGTCAATTCCCTTCAAGCCCAAAATGATGAGGGCAGCAAGGTGAAGTGGATGTCGCTGCACGAGGCTATGCAGAAAATGCAAACCCAGCAACGTCCTATTATCCTCGACTTTTATACCGAATGGTGCGGATGGTGTAAGCATATGATGAAAACCACGTATGCGAATGAAGGTCTAGCGGGTTATATCAATCAGAATTTTTATCCTGTAAGCTTCGATGCGGAGAGTAAAGATACCGTTGAGTTTTTGGGCCAGATTTACAAACCCACTGGACATGAAAAAAAAGCACCGCATGAGTTAGCGGTGAAATTACTGAACGGAAGTCTGATGTATCCAACTACTCTTTTTATGAATGGATACGATAAGGATAATAATAAATTCAATTTAAATTTGCTAGTGCCGGGCTATTTAGAGATTTCTAAGATTGAACCGATACTCATTTTTACCTTAGAGAATGTTTACAAAACATGTGCTTATAGTGATTTTGAAAAGTTGTACGACAAAGCGATGAAGGATTCTACGTTAATCGACCTTGTTAAAATCACCAATTGGAAACCGATCAACAATTACCTTGATGGAAATCATCAGGCCAACAAGAAAACAATCGTAATGCTTGAAGCTGAATTTTGCAATAGCTGCAAAATTATGAAATCGACCAGCTTTACTGATTCTTTAAACTTAGAATATCTCAGAACAAAGTTTAATTGTGTTAATTTTAATTTCCTTAGCACTGATACGGTTAATTTCAAAGGGCAGCTAATTGCCCCTGATCCGCGACCGGGTTCCTTACATCCTTTTGCTCAAACTATCACTCGTGGAAATTTTGGATTCCCTGAAATCGTAATTCTCGATGAGAAGCTAGATATACTAGACGTTATTCCTGCATATTTAAATCCTGAAGTGCTGAATAATATTCTTCGTTTTTATGGAGAGAATATTTATCAGAAAAAAATCTGGAAGGAATACTTCAACGAATTGCAAGCGAAGAAGAATATTGAAGGTGCTCAAGAAAAAAAATCCAATGAAAAGAAATAGGAGCTTACTGCTATATAGAATATTTATTTTTTCATTACTAATTCCATTTAGTCATTTGCGCGCGCAATCATTAAATGTGAGTGGTGTGATTTTCTCAATGGATGATAAACAAGCTTTGCCTTTTGCCATTGTTAATGTGAAGGGAACTATTATTTCAACTGCTGCTAATGAAGTTGGTAAATTTGAGATTACTGTTCCTCATGCAAACGATACGCTTGTAGTAAATATGGTATCGATGACGAAAGAATTTGTTCCCGTAAATGGTAATTCCAATCTCACTATTTATCTGAAGAAAGTTAAAGTGGAATTGAAAGAGGTGATGGTTACGGCTTTGGGAATAAAACGTGAGAAGAAAGCTTTAGGGTATGCCGTTCAAGAAGTGAAAGGAGTTGATTTGCAATCAGCGAAAGATGCTAGCTTTATAAATCAGTTGGAAGGGAAAGTAGCAGGATTAAACATTTCATCTACTACCGGTGGACCAGGATCATCGAGCAGAATTGTTTTACGCGGTGTGACCTCATTGTCGGGAAGTAATCAAGCTTTAATTGTTGTTGACGGTGTTCCAATTGAAAACAATACTTCTAATAATACTACTCAATGGGGTGGGAGAGATTACGGAAATGGAATTAGTGATATTAATCCCGATGATATTGAATCGGTGAGTGTACTAAAAGGTCCCAATGCTGCGGCACTTTACGGATCAATAGCTGCTAATGGAGTAATTGTTATTAGCACAAAAAAAGGAAGTCAATCGAAAGGTATAGGCGTTTCTTTCAATAGCTCTTCCACGGTTGAAACGCCATATATTCATACTAAATTTCAAAACACGTATGGCGCCGGTCGAAATGGTAAGTTTGAAGGACCTTGGGAATTTAAAAATGGAATTTATACTTATAATACGGCCAGTGCAACTGCTTTTGGAAGTTGGGGTCCGAAGATGGTCGGACAAACAATTCGCGACTGGGACGGGCAGTTACATTCCTTTGATGCGCAGCCCGACAACTACAAATCATTTTTCCAAACAGGAATCACCTCAATCAATAACGTTTCGTTACAAGGAGGAAATGATAAAATGACCTATCGACTATCCGCGGGAAATTTCACTACCAAAGATATAGTGCCGAATACGACACTCAATCGAACGAATGTTACAGCACGAACTACTGCATGCATCACCGAAAAGTTGAGTATTGATGTTTCGGCAACGTATAGCACACAAAAAGCTGAAAACAGATTAGGCTTGGCGAATAGTTTTAGCGCACCACGCAACTATATAATGATGCCTCGTAGCATTAGTGCGGAATCATTAGAGAGTAGTATGATGAATGCAGCGGGGCATGAACAAACGTGGTACACCAACTGGAATTGGATGTCGAATCCTTTTTGGGATGTAAAATATGAACTCAACGAAGATTTTAAAGATCGCGTAATCGGAATTGCATCGGCGAGCTATCAGATCAATGAACATTTAAGAGCATTAGTTAGATCAAATACAGATTTTAATATTCAACGAAGCAATGAAAGAGAAGCCTATAATGGAATTTCGAATTCATTGGGTTCATATGGTACTGGATGGTCGAACTTTAAACAATATCAAAGTGAATTTTTAATTAGTTATGATAACAAGTTAAACAATGATATTAGTTATGCTTTGAATATAGGAGGAAGTACCTTATCCAAGAAGTCGGAATCAACATCTGAACATACCGACGGAGGATTAGCAATTCCTAATTTCTATAATGTACAAAATAGTGTGAATCGTCCAACTTTGAATTATTACATGAGCGAGAGTAAAACCAACGGACTATATGCATTTGGGCAAGCATCTTATAAAACTTGGTTATTTATTGATGTCACAGCACGCAACGACTGGAGTAGTACGTTGCCTAAATCAGACAGGTCATACTTTTATCCTTCCTTTAGTGCAGGTTATGTGTTTACAGAGCATCTTAACTGGAAGCAACATGTATTGTCATTCGGAAAAATAAGAACGTCGTGGGCACAAGTAGGTCGCGATACAGATCCTTATCGAACTAATTATTCATATCCTTCCGCAGGTTCATTTAATTCGGCCACCTTGTATCAATTAGATCCTTCGGTGCCATTGTTGAATTTAAAACCAGAGATCACTACTAATACAGAATTAGGAACTGAATTATTATTTCTCAACGGAAGAGTTGGTTTAGACTTTACGTATTATCACTCTGACACAAAAAATCAAATATTACCAGCGAGTGTATCTGCTACTTCTGGCTTTGCAAATGCGATTATAAACAGCGGTGAAATTGTAAACAACGGAATCGAAGTGCAATTGAAAACTATTCCGTTAGAAAAGAAAAACTTCAAATGGAATATTGATTTTAATTTCGCCCATAATAAAAATAAAGTAGTATCACTTGCAAACGGTCTCGAAACCTATCAATTATTCTATCAATGGAATTTAACCATTGAAGCACGACCAGGACATGCATACGGTGATATTGTTGGCTATGGAATTAAACGAGATGGCAACGGAAATAAATTAGTAGATGATAATGGTATGTATATCCGCGAAGACAAGCCAAAAGTGTTAGGGAATTATAATCCAAAATTTACTGGAGGTGTACAAAACGGATTTAATTATAAAAACTTTAATCTTGGAATTCTTGTAGATTACAGAGTAGGAGGAGAAATGTTTAGCGGCACGAATATGTATGCTAGCGGATACTCAGGAAATCTTGAAAGCACTTTAGAAGGACGTGAAGCTTGGTATGCATCGGAAGCGGCACGTATTGCTGCGGGCGTATCGCCCGAAAATTGGGTTGCCACAGGAGGATATCTTGCAGAGGGAGTAACAGCTGCGGGAACACAAAATACAGTTTATGTGAATCCTGAATTATACTGGGGGCAATTTTCGCAATGGACAAATGAAATTCACGAACAATTTATTTATGACGCAAGCTTTGTAAAACTAAGAGAAGTAACACTAGCCTATAATTTCTCTGCCGAAATTAGCAGGAAATTACATTTAAAAGGACTAAGCGTAGCCTTAACGGGAAGAAACTTGTGGTTAATTTATAGTGGAGTTCCTAATATTGATCCAGAGTCGGCTTACTCGAATGGTAATGGACAGGGCTATGAAATTTATTCATGGCCAACAAGAAGAAGTGTAGGTATGAATATTAAAATTAATCTTTAATCGCCATGAACAAAAGAATTAAAAATATATGGATGGTAATAGGATTCGGATTTCTATTAATTTCTACTGCATGTAAAAAAAACATGGATGAGCTTAATATTAATCCGAATGCTCCTGTAACTGTAAATCCTGATTATTTGTTTACTTTTTCTGTTGTGAAAGGTCAAGGAAGTTATATTACGAATGCTAATTTGCACTATTGGTTACTGATGAATTGGGATATGTATTTCGCAAATTTAGGAGGAGTAGATGTAGGAAAAGAGTACGACAGTAACGATGGTAAAGATGCTTTTTGGAATGAAGAATACACCCAAGCATTAATCAACGCTAGAGAAGTTCAACGATTAACAGTTCAGGATCCTTACCTGATCAATAAAAATGCAATTGCACGAATTTGGGAAGCTTATTTGTTTTCTAAAATAACCGATTTGTTTGGCGATATTCCTTATTCACAAGCATTGCAAGGCGCTGAAATTTTAAATTTTACGCCTGCATATGATCGTCAGCAAACGATATATAAAAATTTATTGAAAGCAATTAAAAGTGCTAGTAACGATTTAGATCCTACTAAAGCATTATTTCCAGGTACTGTAGATCCTATTTATAATGGATCAATTATCAAATGGAAGCAGTTTGCGAATTCATTGCGATTGCGATTAGCATTACGAATGAGTGCTGCAGATCCTTCATCGGCGCAAGCTGAAATTGCATTGCTGCAAGGTGTTTCGTTTATTGCTGCAAATAGTGAAAGTGCAATATTTCCTTATAATGGTGAAATTAGAAATCCTTTGTATGATTTAGTAAATAGTGGGCAGAGCGGTGGACGAACATATCCGAGTAAATTTTTAATAGATCTTTTAAAAACAACCAACGATCCTCGCCTAAAAGTATTCGCACAATACACAGTAGAATCTACTATTATTGGTATACCCGATTATGATGGAGTACCAAACCTTGTTCCGTCAGGTTCATCGATTTGGAATAACTATAATAGCGATGGATCAGATGTGTCGAAAATAGGAACATGGTTTTTAAAACAGGACGCGCCCGGAGTAATTATGAGTTATGCTGAAGTTTGCTTTTTGAAATCAGAAGCTGCGTTAAAAGGTTGGTACAATGGAAATGCCCAACAGTATTATGTGGACGGAATAACGGCGAATATGCAATCCTATACGGGAGCAGGAATTTCTACTTCACAATTGAATACATATTTGCTGTTGTTGCCATCTGTTTCGTTGGAAAATATTATTACACAAAAGTGGATATCGTTTACCTATCAAAATGGATTCGAAGCTTATAATGAATATCGGCGTACAGGCTTTCCCGTTTTAAAAGAGTATTCTGGAAATTCAATAAATGCTTCAGCATTCCCGAATCGATTAACTTATACTGCCAATGAAGTATTATTAAATTCAGTGAATTACTATAATGCATTATCGCATCAAGGTCCCGACAATGCCTCTACAAAAGTTTGGTGGGACCAATAAAATAACACCTCATAAAATCCAATTAAAAATGAAAATAAAATATTTACTCTTCACTTTCGCACTCAGTTTTTTGATGAATGCAGCATATGCTCAAACATCTGCAGGAAACAGTTTTTATATTGATTATCCAAGTTGGAATGCGGGAAATCAACCTCCGGTTTTTTTTAATTGCGGAACAAATAATGTGCTCAACACAGGTAATGAAATTACTATGGAGGTTTGGGTAAGACTTTACAATAGTACATGGAATCAGAAAATCATGGGAAAGGTTACAAACACCTTTGACAATGGATATGTGATGGCTTCTCAATTAGGCCAAAATTATTCTGAAGTATGGAATCCTGGACATAACGAGGTGCAAGCTGGAAGTTCGCCAATAGATTCGGCCTGGGTGCATTTCGCTACTACATTTGGATCAGGAGTTCAAATGTTGAATTATTTAAATGGTGAACAAGTAGGTGGAATTCCATTAACGAGTGGGGCTATTACTGCATCGAGCAATCCGTTTGTAATTGGTATCGCGCCATGGGATTTATTAAACTTTCAAACTTTCGGACAAATTGATGAGATCAGAATATGGAGTGTAGTTCGTACTGATCAAGAAATTAAAGATAATATGCATAAACATCTTACTGGTACAGAACCAGGATTAGTGGCGTATTGGGATTTTAATCAATCAACAGGAGGTAGTTTGCCTGATTTAACAGGAAATGGAAATACAGGAACGATTAATTCAGGTGCTGCATATTGGTCGTGGATGCCATCGTATGCCGCTGTAGGTAATGATTTAATGTATAACATGAATGATGTAAAAGGAGTTTGGTATGGTAAAGATCCAACTCTTTATAATTATGCATCAACAACGAATGGATTGAATATTATCTCTAATATTCAACCCAAAGCATTTAACTATGCGGTATATGGTCATAATGATTCTGTAGGCGTTTCTACTTCTTTTTTACCAGCAGGAGCAACTGCCGATTTCAAAAGAACATCGCGTGAATGGTATTTTAATAAAGGTGGCACTATAGGTGCAGATTTATACTTCAATCTTTCATATGCAGCAGGAGGAGGAGATTCGCTTCCTAAAAATCTTCCGCTTCAAAATTACACACTACTATCGAGAGATTCAGCTAATCAAAATTTCTCCGTAGTTGCAGCAGCTTCATCCTTATTGGCAAATGGAATGGTTGTTAAATTTGCTGGTATTAATCTTCAAAATAAATTTTATTGTATTGGAGTTGGAAATTCGCAATTGTCTGCAATATCGGTGGTTCCTGAATGGAGTAAAACAATTCAATTAATTCCTAATCCTGCACAAAATATAATTACAATCACTAATGTGCAAGATGCTGTATTAACAATAATGGATATAACAGGAAAATCAATATTGACCACGATAGGAGTTGAGTTAAGTCAAAAAATAAATGTTTCCGCTTTAGATAACGGTATGTATATACTAAGAATTGTAAAAGAAGGAGAAATAGCAACTAAACAATTCGTCATTCAGAAATAAATTAATTCGTCATAATAATAACGCCAACCATACAAAATGAAAAAGTATTACTATCAAAGTATTGCTTTGTTTCTCTTACTGTTTACAGGTAAGCAGGCCGAAGCGCAATATCACTTAACACTCGATGGAACTAACGATTACGTTAGGGTTACCAACTATGCTGCATTGCAGGGCGCATCTGCAGTTACTGTTGAAGCATGGATCAATGCTACGGCCTGGAAGACACCGCTATACAAAGGCAGTGTAATTTGCACAGGAAATAATACGGTACAGAATAATGGTTTCGATTTACGTGCTGGTGAAAATGGAAAAGCAGAATTTAATTTAAGTATTGCTGGAAATTGGGTAACGGCTACATCGCCTGCTATTATGCAGGTAGGTACATGGTATCATCTTGCTGGAGTTTATTCAGGTGATTCAGTGATGATTTATATTAACGGAGTTTTACGCGGATTAACAATTGTAACGGGAGGAATGATCCCTTCTACAACAGGAAATATGTGCATAGGCGAATCGCCAGGTTGGTTAGGACGATCATTTAGTGGGCATATTGATGAAGTGCGTTTTTGGAATTACGGACGAGTGCAAAGTGAAATCACTAGCACGATTTGTTCATCTTTAGCAGGTAACGAACCTGGATTAGTAGGTTATTGGAAACTCGATGCTAATACGGGAACAACAACGGCTATTAATTCAGTAACTGGAGGGAATAACGGAACATTAATAAACACAACCGTAGCTACCGTCTGGACAGCTGGCGATTATAATTGTACATTGAGTAGTCCTGATGTTGGCGCAGGAGCATTAGCTGGTCCTGCTTCAAACTTTAATCTTACGAGTGCCGAACAAATAAAAGTAACCGTAAGTAATTATAGTACAAATCCGTTAACAGGATTTCCTATAAGTTATAAAATCGGAAATAATTCACCTGTTACAGAAACAATGACGGGAATAGTTCCTCCCTTTGGAACATTTACTTACACCTTTGCGCAAACTGCTGACTTGTCAGTTTATCAAAATTATACTGTTAAAGCCTATACAAGTTTAAGTGGTGATGTAAATATTACGAATGATACTTTAGTAAAAGTGGTTAGTAATTTTGCAGTGGGAACAAACTTCGGATTAAACTTCGATGGTTTAGATGATAAAGTGATTGTAAACAATGCGACATCTTTAAATCCTACCACCGCAATAACAGTAGAAGCGTGGATCAATGCAACAGCATGGCGTAATAGTATTGCTGATGGATCTATCATTGCAAAGGATGTAAATGCTCCTAACCGAGGATATGTATTACGTTGTGGAAATAATGGAAGTGTTGAGTTTATGATTTCCGATAATGGTTCATGGAAATCGGCTGCATCGGCTACCATTATGTTAACAAATCGTTGGTATCATATTGCAGGTGTTTTTGATGGAAGCAATGTGTTGTTGTATATCAACGGAGAATTGATTGCGCGTACTCCTGCAATTTCGTTTTCTCCTTCGCCAACAAACTTATTTATTGGAGAAGATCCTACGTGGAGTGGTAGAACTTTCAATGGAACATTAGATGAAATTCGTATTTGGAATATAGCTCGTACGCAAAGTGAAATTCAAAATAATATGACTACTTCCTTTAATGGTAATGAAACAGGATTAGCAGCTTATTATAAATTGGATGAAGGTTTAGGAAGTAACGTTATAAATGACGCAACTTCCAATAATAATGATGGAACATTATCTAACTTTGTATTAGCTAATGCATGGGTTAGCGGATATGAATTAATTCATAACGATGCTACAGTAGTTGGATTAGAAGCTCCTAATAACTTAACAGCTTTTGCAGGTGCTACCCGTTTGAAAGTGAAAATTAAAAATACAGGATTCAACCCAATTACTAATATTCCGGTTTCTTATCGTGTTAATAATGGTCTGGCAACAACGGAAACAATTTCTGCTACTTTACAACCCAACGAAGTGTATACAATGTTGTTTAATAAAGTCGAAGATGTTTCTGCTTTAACGTCAGCAACATTTTCTGCTACTGCATCTCTTTCGGGCGATGAAGATATTCGCAATGATTCAACTTCTTCTTTACTTACTAAACCAGGTTCAGGAAATATTCTTTTGGCATTTAATGGTATTCAGCATGATTTTGCTGCTAACGGTCAAACTCGTTTTGCAGATGTTATCTTCCCTGAAGGTCCCGAACAGTGGAGTCAAGTGATTATGCATGTTTCTGTAGCATGTCCTACTACTGGCTGCGACCCGTGGGATCAAGCAGGTAAAATTTCATTATTTAAAGGCGGACAAGAATATGAACTAGGTCGTTTTATTACTCCTTATGGAAGGGCGTGTGGGCCATGGGATATAGATGTTACAGATTTTAAAACGTTATTAGTAGGTAAGCAAAAGCTTCAGTCGTTTGTTCAAGTTTGGGGGCCATCAGGTTGGTTGTTAACGGTAACTTTTGAATTTGTAAAAGGAGCAAATGCAACACCATTTCAAACAGTAGTTCCATTATGGAATACCGATTATCATATTTATGGAGATCCTACAATTCCTTATACGTTACCAGATTTTAATATACCTATTAGTTCGCAAAGTACCACAGCTAATTTACGTATGACCATCACCGGACACGGACAAGGAAACACGAATAATGCTGCCGAGTTTACAAATCAAACGCATCATGTTTATTTGAATGGATCAAATGTATTTAATCATAATTTATGGAAAGCAAACTGTGGTGCAAATTCATGTAACAACCAAAGTGGAACATGGACTTTGTCGAGAGCAGGATGGTGTCCGGGGCAAGGAGTAACACCAATTGAAAATAATTTAACCCCGAATATTACTCCGGGAAGTAACTTAAATGTTGGTTATGTATTACAAACGTATACTAACTTATTAAATACTGGATATAATGGAGGTAGTCATACCGAACCTTATTATCGTATACACGCATACTTAGTACAAAGCAGTGATTCGGCCCAGAATTTTAGTGATTATTTAAATGCTGCAGCAACAAGAGTTACGGCTCCTGTTTTTGCTCCAACATTAAGTGCCAATGAAATTGTAAAAGGAGTCGTTAAAAATACAGGATCAGTAGCAATGGTGAATCCTAAGTTTAGTTATTTCCTTAATGGAGTTTTAAAGGCTACGGATACATTGTTTACTACCTTAAATCCAGGAGACAGTATTGAGCATGCATTCACGCAAACAGCAAACATGTCGGTGCAAAATGATTACACCATTCATACTTTGGTTACTTCTACTGGCGATGCAAATGCCTCTGATGATGTAGCTACATTAAGAATATGGCAGATAACTGCAATAGATCATGTGAATACAGCAATAGGTGTTACTGTAATGCCAAATCCTAGTAACGGACAATTTAAAGTGTCAGTTTCAGGAGCAATAGGAAATGTAGCTTTAACAGTATTTGATATGCAAGGTAAAGAAGTGTATAATAAAAATGAAGAAATAAAAAGTTCGAAATATGAAACGCAAATTGATTTAGGGAATGTAGCCAAGCAGATGTACTTCCTGCGCATTAAATCGGATGACGGAATAAGTATTCAGAAAATCGAAGTTCAATAAAATGATAAGGGAGAATGAAAATTCTCCCTTATTTATTACAAACCTCTTATCTTTGATAAATAATTAAATTAAATAATGAAGAAAGTGAAATTGATAACTTATTTCGGTGTTTTATTAATATTCGGTCTGCAATCTTGCAATAATGCAGAAAAGAAAATAACTCAAGAAAATGCAGGTGTGAAATTAAATAATGTATTAGATCATTATTATGAAGAACGCCTTTCCTATTTCCCATTAGAAGCTACGGGCATTGGTGATAATCGTTTTAATGATAAACTAACGATTGATATAAGTGAAAGTTTTCGTACGCAACTGCGAACATTTTATGCAAAGTATCAATCCTCAATTGATAGTATTCAGCCAGAAGGATTAAATACACAAGATGCATTAAGCTATGAGATCTTTAAACGTGAAATGCGTATGCAGATTGAAGGCTTAAGTTTCAAAGATTACCTGATGCCGATTAATCAGTTTTGGGGAATGCATTTAACTTTTCCGATGCTTGGTTCGGGAAGTGGGAATCAGCCATTTAAAACAGTAAAAGACTACGAAGATTTTTTAAAACGAATAACCGCATTTACTGCTTACGAAGATACGGCTATTGTTAATATGAAAATTGGGATGAAGGTTGGTGTAGTACAATCAAAAGTGTTAATTGAACGTGTACTTCCTCAACTCAAGAATATTATTGTTAATGATCCGAAAGAGTCTGTATTCTATGGTCCAATTACGAACATGCCCGCATCGTTTTCAACGAGTGATAAAGAACGAATTACTAAAGCCTACGAAACAGCAATTTTAAATGAGATTGTTCCGACGTATCAAAAGTTGTATGATTTTTTAAGTAAAGAATATTTGCCTGTTTGTAGAAAGGGTTCAGGTATTTCTGAAGTTTCTACCGGTAAAGAATTATATGCATATTTATGTCGTTCATGGAATACCACTGAAATGTCTCCTGATCAAATTTTTGAAACAGGTAAACAAGAAGTTGATCGTATATTGAAGGAAATGCAAAGGGTAAAAAATGAAACCGGATTTAAAGGCGACATGAAAGATTTCTTCAACTTCATTCATACCAGTAAACAATTCTTCCCTTATAAAAATGCAAATGAAGTAATTGCAGCTTATCAAGATGTGCATACACGTATGGAGCCGCAATTAAAACAATTGTTCAGTTTAGTGCCAAAAACTAAATTTGAAATTCGCAGAACGGAAGCATTTCGCGAAGCAAGTTCAAGTGCAGAATACCAACAAGGAACAGCTGACGGTTCTCGCCCAGGAATTTTTTATGTTCCTGTTCCAGATGCTTCAAAATATAGTAGGGTAGGGACAGAAGATTTGTTTTTGCATGAAGCAATTCCCGGCCATCATTTTCAAATGTCGTTACAACAAGAAGATACGCTCTTGCCTAAATTTCGTCGCTTTGGATGGTACGGTGCATATGGAGAGGGATGGGCATTGTATACTGAATCGTTGGGTAAGGAGTTAGGCTTGTATAAAGACCCCTATCAATATTTCGCATCGTTAAGCGAAGAAATGCACCGTGCAATACGTTTGGTAGTTGACGTGGGTATGCATATGAAAGGATGGAGTAGAGAGCAAGCAATCGATTATTCTTTAGATAAAGACGCAGAGAGTATTGGCGATATAACGGTTGAAGTAGAAAGATATATGGCTATTCCTGGACAAGCGACTTCATATAAAATAGGACAACTAAAAATATTTGAAATAAGACACCGTGCCGAGAAAATACTAGGGCATAAATTTAGTATTCGTGAGTTTCATGATGAAGTGCTAAAAGATGGTTGTTTGCCGCTTGATATATTTGAAAAGAAAATGAATGAGTGGATTGAAGGGAAGAAGTGATGACTGATTCAAGATTATTTTGAAATGTTTAGTGTGTATAATCGTGCATCATACTTCAGAAAACGCCGATTCGTTAATAAATATCTTGCAAATTTTCCCTTAGGAGTCGGGTTTAATTCCTAAAGACGGAATTTTGAGGTAATTTTGCATCGAAATGGAATCTACAAATCAGAGCCCGGCCTATTTAGCAGCCAAATTCATTAACCATACTGGGCAAAACGTTTTTTTAACAGGTAAGGCAGGAACGGGAAAAACTACGTTTCTGAGAAATATTGTGCAAAATACGCATAAACGATGCGTAGTTGCAGCACCTACTGGAATTGCTGCAATTAATGCTGGTGGTGTTACACTTCATTCATTGTTTCAATTACCTTTCGGGACATTTGTGCCTGAGAATATTGCACAACCTCAATTGTATTATTCTAAAATTAACACGCCTCAATCTCTATTAAAAGAAATAAAATTAAATACACAAAAACGGGTTCTGCTACGTGAATTGGAATTGCTGATTATTGATGAAGTAAGTATGCTCCGCGCTGATTTACTAGATGCCATTGATGTGTTATTGCGAAGTGTACGAAGGAATCAACATACTCCCTTTGGTGGAGTGCAAATGCTTTTTATTGGCGATTTACTTCAATTGCCACCAGTAGTAAAAGAAAATGAATGGAATATTTTAAAAAAATATTATTCTAGTATCTTTTTCTTCGATGCAAAAGTGTTGAAACAAAATAAACCGCACTATATCGAACTCGATAAAATTTATCGACAAGAGGATGCCTTGTTTATTGATTTGCTAAATAATTTGCGTACCAATAAAACAACAAAAGCGGATATCGATTTGTTAAATACCTATTATAAGCTAGGATACATGCCTGGCCTTGAAGAAAATTATATTACTATTACTACGCACAATGCGAAAGCGGATAAAATTAATCGTGATTATTTGCAAAATTTATCTTCCAAGTCTTATTTTTATAAAGCGAAAATAGATGGTGATTTTAATGAAAACGCCTACCCACTTGATTCGGTTTGTGAGTTGAAGGTTGGTTCACAGGTAATGTTTGTGAAAAATGACTCATCTGGTGCGCAACGGTTTTTTAATGGAAAAATTGGGGTGGTAATGACGTTAACGGAAAGCGAAATATGGGTAAAGTTTGAAGATTCATTAAAACTTGTAGCCGTTGAAATGTATACATGGGAAAATGTGAAATATGTTTTAAATGAATCGGTGAATGAAATTGAAGAAAAAGTGGCAGGTACTTTTTCACAGTTTCCTGTAAAACTAGCGTGGGCTATTACCGTACATAAAAGTCAAGGGTTAACTTTTGATAAGGCCATAATTGATATAGGAGAAGTTTTTGCTCCTGGCCAAGCATACGTAGCTCTTTCACGTTTACGTAGCTTAAAAGGACTTATATTAACCTCTGCGGTGAATTATAAAGGTATTGATGTCGACGAAAATGTGACTTCATATGCAAATAGTAAAAGTAGTAGCGAAGAGTTAAATCAAAAAGTAGTTTTAGATCAAGAAGCGTATTTGTTGAATTTACTTTCATCTGCATTCGATTTTTCAAACCTTTTATATAAATACGAAGAGCATTGTTTAAGTTATGCCAACGAAAAAGCAAAATCATTAAAACATCCTCATTCGAAATGGGCTGTAGGGCTAAAGCAAAATGTTATTACAGCAAAGTTGCACGCCGATAAATTTTTACTTCAATTAAGGTTTATTATTGGACAGCCTAATAAAGATTATACTATGCTTGAAGAACGTGTGCTGGCCGCAAAGAATTATTTCGTGCCTCTGGTAAACGATTTAAGTAAAAACGTATGTAATAAAATTGTAGAAGTGAAAACCTCTAAACGGGTAAAAATATTTATTGCCGAATTACTCGAAATGGAAGCTGCAGTTTTTATGAAAATTCAGCAATTAGAAAAAGCTGCATTGTTTATAGCTGCATTTAAAAATAATAGAGATATTACACGTGATGAGTTACGTAAATTAAATAATACAGAAGCTAGAAAAGAAAAGTTGCAAGCATTATTGAAAATTGAAAATTTGGAATACGATTCTGATCTAGCAGCTGAGTTCAGTATTAAATCGAGCGGAAGAAAAAAGCGTAATCAGAAGTTAGATAAGGAATATAATGAGCAAGCAGAAATCGTAAACAATGCTTTAAAGGTAGCTTCTGATGAAAAAACCTATCAGTTGTTTATTAATGGAATGGATGTAGAAGCTATTGCAAAGGAAAGAGGGTTTAGTATAACTACAATTGAAGGACATTTAGCGAAGTACGTAGCATTAGGAAAAATAACATCCGACAGATTGGTGGAAGCTGATAAGGCCGAGCAAATTATTGCTGTGGCGAAAGAATTAAATACTTATAAACTTACTGAAATAAAAGCGGTATTAAGTGATGATTTTACTTATTCGGATATTAAATTTGCGATAGCGGGATATTTAGCAGCGGATGCAAATGATTAATAAAAGTATATGGTAAGATGTTTTTTAAATTTCAATAATATAATTTGTAAAATTGATTCTATTTTAAATTAGTGTATTTATATGGAATTTGAAATTTAATAAGTTTCTTTAATTCTTTCTTGTATTTTTTTTTCCTTTAAATACATATATATAACTTACTTGAGGTAATATCATATTTGTTTGGCTTACCCATGTTTCCTTATAACTAGGTAAATCATATATCATCGAGCCACTTGCTAAGTAAGTACATCTTAAATCTAGCATTCTAGATGCATTTTTATTTTTAGGTTTTAGTTTGAATCCAATTCCTAAGCCATAGCTAAAAACACTTGATGTTTTACTTTTCAATGTAGTGTAGTCTGCGGTTCCGAATAGTATATCATCAATATTATTATTATTATGCGTAGCTAATATAAAAAATTTTCCGCCGGCTAATACATCTACATATGTTTGAACTCTTCCTTTAGCGGGGCCTTTAAATCTTGAAACTAAATTGATTGTATATAAGTTGCTATTTGTTTTAAGAATGGAATCTTTGACTTTACCGAAATAATCAATACCAAAATCAATTCCCACTTGTAATAAATCATCTGTCTTAATTGGAGTAAATACAAAACCGAAATCGAGACCAATTCCTAATAAAATTCCTGATTTTTTGGCAAATTCTCCGCTAGGTAAAATTGATTGAGCGCCAATCCAAAATTCACCAGAATGTTTAGTGCTGTCAACATTTTGTGCACTTACCTTAAAATTCAAAAACAAAATAATAAAAAATAGTATCTTGCTTATTTTCATAAATTATAATTTTATCTTTCAATTGCTTAAGCAATAGTTAACTTAAAAAAAGGAGTTAAATGTTTAAAAGAGGAAAGCGATTGATATGTTTTTTTTGAAATTTATTGAAGCTAAGGTATGCATAAATAACTAGAATTTAGTTCTCTTTCAATTTTTAAAATTATTAAGATGATGGATTTGAGCGTTAACTAACTGAGATTTGACTAAACTTCGTTCCGTCTAATATCACATACCGATGCTAGCAACGGAACCCAACTTTCCGAGATTTGAATGAGTATATGGTACTTTGCACTTTTTATCATTTTAAACTTGTTAGATCAAGTAAGTTTGCTCGCAGTAATAAAAAGATAAATGCCCCAATGGGGCATTCTCTTTTCGTTCATTTGTGATTCCGCTGGAATTCTAAAAAGTACAGATATTCAATAATTTATATAATCTTAGGTTGTTAATATATTTAAATAGGTTGATAATATATCTGAACTGGCAGGCTTAGTTCTTTTGGGTCTGATTCTAATGTAGATTATGTATGAATGATAATTCTACAAATGGAGTTTTTGAATTAGTTGCACCTTGGTAAAAGCTCTTCAATTAAGAACTTCCGGGTTTCTTTGTGTATTGCCTTATTCAAAAATCCTCAATAGTTCCTATAGGAAGGGTATTTTGCTTTAATCTTTTGATATTCTATATTCGTAGCCGAATGCAAAATCCTGCATTGAAAACATATTTTGAAATCAGATATAATCTCCCGAATCAAAGCCGGGGACGAAAAGTCCTTTTACGACATGTACCGGTCGTATAGGGATTCCTTTGTTAAGTGGGCTACCTTTTCTTATAATATCTCCTTAGAAGATACAAAAGACATATATCAAGAAGCTTTTGTAATCTTATGGATTAATATCCATGAAGGTAGATTAACCCATCTTACCGCTGATATCAAGACTTATATATATTCTATTGGCAAGCATCTTATCATTAATTTTATAAAAAAGAAGAGTCGTTCGGTTACTTTTGATCCAGTTGATTTGATAAACCTTTCATATCACCCATTTGATATGACTGACGAAAGAGATCATAACCGCCGCATGGTGGAAGAACATCTTAATAAATTAGATGAAAAAGAGCGTCGTATTCTTGAGATGTATTATCTTGAGGAAAAAGACATGAAGACAATTGCTAGCGAACTTGGGTACAAAAATGCGGATGTGGCCAAAAAAAGAAAGTATGAGGTTTTTAAGAAATTGGCTGGGCTAGTTAGAAGTAATCTCAAATCGCTATTAATGCTTTTTTAGTAATGGACGACAATCTAAAACACATAGAGCTCATAGAAGCGTATTTAGAGGGAAATCTATCTGAAGAAGAGAAGGTGGATTTTGAAGTTCAACTTTTAGTGGATAAAGACTTAGAGGAAGAATTTGAACTATACAAAAAAATTGTAGGCGGTTTTCAAGATATCCGTTTGGAAAATATTCGTAAGAAATTACAAGCAATTGATGATGAAATGGATTCTATTAGCAATAAGCCTTCTGCTAAATTTTATTGGTGGGCAGGACTTGCAGCATGTTTGATTTTTTTTCAAATTTTTTTGAATTATACTAAAAACTCTATTCCACTTCCGTTAGAAGAAGGTTTGCCCGTTCTTATGGGTGATGATCATAATCTTACTTTTCAAAATGCAATGCAGTTATATAAAAACGGTAAATACGATGCTTCTATTAACCGCTTCAAGCAATTGGTTGTTGCTAATCCAACAAATGATACCTTGCTTTATTTTATTGGATGTGCTGAATTGAATATTCAAAAATATCAGGAAGCTTCTCAATATTTTAAATACGTTAGTACCAAGAGCAATTCTGTATTTTACTTGAAATCGAAGTACTATCTTGCTTATTCACTTTATAAAACAAATCAAAGTAAAGAAGCTAAATTGATATTACATGAGCTAATTTCTAATTACGAAAATCCTTTTGTTGAAGAAACAAAACTCTTCTTAAAAGAAATCAATGAAAATTGAGATTAAAATATATTCCAGATTTATACTAATCTGTTTTTTTGTTTTTTACTTTTCTGATGGAAACACACAGCCTTTAGCATCTTTAAAAAAAGCAGATGTTTTTCTTGCACTGCCCGATTATAATCAAGGATTATTATTTCTGAATAAAACAATTTCTGAATGTCCTGAAAATAATGATCAGACTATACTTACAGAAGCTTTATTAAAAAGGGCGCGCGTTTACTTGGAAAAAAGTGAAAACACGAATGCTAATTACGATTTACTGAAAGCCATTGAACAATGCAAAGGAAAAAAATCGTTATCACAATGTAGAAATCTTACTAAGTGCTATTACCTGCTTGGTAATTTAAATGTTGCGATTGGTGATATAGAAACGGCAGGCAAGTATTATAAACAATGTCAGAAGTTAATAACTGATTATTTTCCTAAAGATAACGAGCTACTAGCATTAACCTATAGAGGTTTATCAGCCTATCACGGATTTAAAGTAGAAATCGATTCTGAATATTACTATGCAAATAAAGCCTATTTACTATTACCTAAATTAAATAAGAAAAGCATAACCTCAGCTGAAATATTGATGCGCTATGCATATGCTTATAAAGTAAAATTCAGAGAAGGCGAAGATGGCTATTTAAAATGTTATCCTATTGTACGTGATTTATATCAAAAGGCCCTTGCGATTTTGGATGGTGTTTATAGTAAACCCTCTGTACAAAAGGCAAGTGTTTTACATGCCCTTGGAAATACCTATGCTGATTTTATTCATTCTGCTATATTGAAAAATCTAAAAGAAAAACAAAATTGTTTCGATAAAGCAAAAGAATATTACTGGAAAGATTTAGTAATAAAGAAAATTATTTCAGGCGATAAATCTTCCGATTACTCCGTATCATGCTATACAATGGCATTATTGTATCTATCATACAATGACACTTCAAATGCATTACTGTGGTATAATAAAGCAATTAGCTGCATCAATGAAAAAGAATTACAGTTATTGCATCTTACAGAAGAGGAAAAATTAAATACTTCTGATCCGTATTCATTAAATATCCTACTAACAAATAGGAATTCGATTTATACTAGTCAATATCAAAATAATCATGACAAGGTAATATTAGAAAAGATTCATGCTGCTAATCTGGAGCGTATAATTTTATGGCGTCAACTATTTGCAACCTATCAGAGTAAAGATTTGGGAAGTGTAATTGCAATTTGGAATCATGCCCCTTTTGAAGAAGCTATTAATTCTGCTTATTTGTTATATCAGTTAACTGCTGATAAGAAATTTTTGAACGACATATTCGACTTTGCTGAAGAATCGAAAAACAATGATTTTTTACGGGAACTGATTCAGAAAAAGAAAAGCAGCCTTACGAAAAATGACATTTTTCCACAAGCCATTAAGCTGGAAACATTGAAAGGGATATGCAAGAATAATCAAAGTGCATTTATTGAAATTATTTCAAACAACGCGTATGGAAATTCTAGCTATGTAATTTTAGTGGATGCGAAGCAACTTGCGGTTTATCCATTTGCTACGAGCACTTCAGATAGTATTTTAAACGCATTGAGG
>CAIRUC010000043.1 GCA_903881665.1 uncultured Bacteroidota bacterium
ACTTGAGATTTCAAAAAATAATTTATTTTCAAACAAACTCGTCAGAATAGTCTTGTCAACTTTTTTTTCAAGTTGTTTATTAAATTCATCTATATAATATCCTGCTTTAAAAACTGTCATTTATCTTGTTTTATTAGCGTGCAGTTGGGCAAAATTAAATGTGCTGCAAAAGCGTTGGCTAGTGTGTCGGCTTGCAGCTCTTTTAATTTTGCGAAGCGTTGGCATATTGTCGTCCAATTTTAGCACAAATGTTTGTCGTTGCACGGTCGTCCTACCATTACCCATAACTTATTTTAGGCGCTATGTGATTTGTCTTTTTAAAAGGCTGTAATATAAATACAAGAGTCTATTGCTTGTTAGGAGCTATAGTTACCATAAGCGAAAAATCTTTTTACCCTAGTGGTATATTACCGATATTATTTATTTTGATTGAATCGGTAACGATCATTAAATTCTGTTATCGTTTTTATTATGAAGCAATGTTTATTACAAATTGAAAAATACTTTTAATTATCTTTAGATTTCGAAACCCAATGGCCTTTTAATTTCCATTTGGTTGGGAAGCGATACGAGATGATTTCTTGAAGATGAATTGATTATTTCGGATCTAAGTATGGCTTAATTTTTAGTGCTAATGTTAATACACTATGTCCACCTTTTAAATCAAGTTTCTTACTGATATTATGTCGGTGGTTTTCTACTGTTTTAGGGCTTAAGTAAATTAAAGCAGCAATTTCTTGTGTTGACTTTTCTTGGGCTACATAATAAAGTATACGTACTTCTGATTTCGATAATCTTGAAATAATTTTTTCCGCATCATCTTTCGACATATCTAATTTGTCGTTAAGGTTACGGTTAATTCGGTCGCTTAATTCTTTCAATAATTTGTCGCGTTGGTTCAAGCGAATTTGAATAGCGGCCAATAAATCTTTACTATTAACTGGTTTAGTAAGGTAGTCATCAGCACCCATATTCATTCCAAAGCGAACATCTTCATGTTCTACTTTTGCCGACAGAAATATAAAGCACATAAATGTCTCGGGTAAATTACGTACTTCTTTTAGCAATTGGTAGCCATCGAACTTGGGCATACGAATATCACAAATCACCATATCTGGCGATTCAGCTTTAATGGTTTCAAGGCCATGTTCTCCGTCGTTCGCAGTTAGCATTTCATAACCATGAATTGTCAAAAGCTCCTTTAGATTTTCTCTAAGAATAAGTTCATCTTCAATGATTAGAATTTTGTACTTTCTTAACATACTATTTATGCTTTAATAATGTTATGGTGACCGAGCACCCTTGATTGATTTCACTTATAATTGTAACTGAACCTGCATGGAGGTCAATAAATTGCTTTACTATGCCTAGTCCTAAACCAGTTCCAGGATAGCTCAATGTGTTTGATGCTCTGAAAAATGAATTGAACAGTTGGCTTTGTTCCTTTTTAGGAATTCCAATACCATAATCGGTAACTGTAATACTTATAGATTCTTTCTTATTTTTGAAATCTATATGTATTGGACTATTTGAATTTGAATATTTAAAAGCGTTATGTAGAATGTTATTGATGACATGCTCCATGAGCTTATTATCAAAATTAATCATTGATGGTTTGTCAGCAATGGTGGTGGTAATACTTCTGCCAATATGTATTAATTCAAAGTTTTGTATACATGACTTTAAGAACTTAACTATGTCCTGTCGTTCTGGTATAAATGGCATTTTACCTGCTTGTATTTTTCCAAATAATAAAACATTGTCCATTATTTGTGTCATTCGCTCGATTTCTTCCAAACATCGTTTTAAATGAATGTCGACTCGTGCTGGATAAATGGTTTTTTCTTTATTTAGAATTACTTTTATAAGCTCTATACTAGTCATAATTCCGGCCAATGGTGTACGGAATTCATGCGATGCCATGCTTACAAATTGAGATTTTAATTCAACTAATGTTTTTTCTTTTTCGAGCGATTTCTGAATAATGAATTCCGAATTTTTTATAGTGGTAATATCAGTTTCTACTGAGATCCAATTTACTAATTGGTCGTTATCGTCAAAAATAGGGTTCGAGGTAAGATAAACCCAAAATGCGGTACCATCTTTTTTATAACATAATTTTTCTCCAGAGAAAGGAATTCCATTTTCTGTAGATTCATTTATTTTTTCTAATACTTCAGGGTTTGTATCTGGTCCCGATAAGAAATAAGGTTTTCTGCCAATTACATCCGTCAATAGGTAACCCGTTGTTTTTTCGAATGATTCATTCGCCCATTCAATTCTTGCTTCGGGATCTGTAATTAATACCATGCTGGCCGTCTGCTTAGCAACTAATGCCATTCTTCGTAATGTTTCCTCTTGAAGTTTACTCTCGGAATAATCGCGGCATATACATACCATTCCTCCATCCGACAAAATATTGAAGGTTAATTCAACATATGTTTTTCGGTTAGATTCATGTTGTTTGGCTCTCACTACGCCGCGCCATTTTTTGTTTTCTAAAAGGATAGGAAATATTTCATTTTCAATTCTGCTAATTTCATCTTGATCGTAAAACTCAAGCCACGATTTTCCTAACAGATCATTCTCGTTTTTATATCCGAACATGCGAATATGCGCACCGTTCATATACGTGTATTTTCCGTCTTGATCTAATAAGGCAATTCCATCTAATGAATTTTCGATGGCCACTTCTTGATGCATGCTTTTTAATTCATACGCTTTAAGCTGATCAATGTTAATACCATAGGTTAACGCATATTTGAATTCGCCATCTGGCTGGTAAACACCATTTATAATTCGAAGGTTATGCCATAGTTTTTCACTTCGTTCTATGGTTTCTTCGTATGAATAATGGTCCAGTTTGTTTTTAAGAAAGAATTCATATTTAGCTCTTCTTTCTTCAGCAATGGCAATTGACATTTGTCGGCGATTACAGTAATCGAAATCGTCTTTGCCAATTAACCACTTACGTGTTTCCTCATCTTTTATTGCATGATAATTAAGGTACACATATTTATGCTCTTTATCAAAAACAGCGATGTCGGATGGTATATTATCAAGAATTTCTTTGTAGAAGTTGCTGGTTTTTTCTGCTTTGTTTACTTTCTGATAACTGTAATCGTCTTCAAAAAAAATGAATAAATGCCCAGATGATTGCTCATTATTATCTAAATAAGATGAGTTTATTTTGTAATGATGTGTTGAATCGTTGTTATAACTGGCTAATTCGAATACGTTTTGTGAAATCTTGTTATTTGTAATAAGATCACTTAATTCCTCTTTTGATATGTTCAACAATTCAAAAAGGGTAGGCTGTATTTTGTTGTTATTTGAATTAATGAATACGTCGGCTTTGTTATTATTAACTAGAATAGCAAACTCGCGGTCGGTAAAAATAGCCGGACCCGGTAGGGAATCAAGTTGAATAGATAAATTTTTAACCAAAAGTTTGATGTATTAATAGAGCCATGACTCTAAATTACTTACAAATAAATGACTTTAGTAATCAATATTTATATTTTTTCGAATAAAATAAGTGTATCCACTTATAATTTTTTGCAAGTATACCTTATTTTTTTATTATTTAGCGCGCTAGGCTTCAAAATCCCGTTATTTTAGTGATTTTGTTTATTCGAAAATAGTCTGCAGAAAGTTTTTTGTCAGATGGTTTAGTTCACTTTGAGGTGGTTTTTATTTCAAGGAGTTTTTAATGGTTTCGATTGACGAATATTTTATTCGTTCATGATTTTCATCACGTCTTAAAAGACTGCTTAATTCTAATTTTCGGTACTCAATTTACCCAAACTAAAGGAATCATGGAAACAACTTCATTGTTATTCGATAAGTCTGAAAACAAACAAGTTAAAGAGGTGCAGTTTGAAATTATGGATGGTAACGAAGCAGCTGCCTACGTTGCTTATCGCACCAATGAGATATGCGCCATTTACCCCATTACTCCATCGTCGGCGATGGGAGAGTTTTCTGACGAATGGAGCTCTGAAGGCAAGAAAAACATTTTTGGAACAGTGCCTACTGTGATTGAAATGCAAAGTGAAGCTGGTGCTGCCGGTACTTTGCATGGATCCCTTCAAGGCGGAGCTTTATCAACCACTTTCACTTGTTCTCAGGGATTATTACTGATGATTCCCAATATGTATAAAATTGCAGGTGAGCTAACGCCAACAGTTTTTCAAATCGCAGCTCGTGCTCTTGCCACGCATGCCTTGTCGATTTTTGGTGATCATTCAGATGTTATGGCTGTTCGGTCAACTGGGTTTTCGATGTTATTTGGAAATAATCCTCAAGAGGCAATGGACATGGCATTAATTGCCCAATCTGCTACATTACGATCTCGTGTTCCGTTTCTCAATATTTTCGATGGTTTTCGTACTTCACATGAGCTAAATAAGGTTGAGCTAATAGAAAATGAAGTAATGAGCGCATTAATCAATTTTGAGGATGTGAAAGCACACCGAAATCGTGCACTGAATCCCGAGTCGCCGTTTATTAGAGGAACTGCTCAAAATCCTGATGTGTTTTTTCAAGGTCGTGAAGCTTCTAATACTTTCTATCAAAATGTGCCTATCATAGTGCAAGAAGCGATGAATCATTTTGCCGAGCTTACAGGCCGCAATTATAAATTATTCGAATATTATGGCGATCAGCAGCCTGAAGATATTATCATTATTATGGGGTCGGGCAATGGTGCTGTTAGCGAAACTGTCGATTATCTAAATACGCAGGGTGAAAAAACGGGTGTTTTATCTGTTCGTTTATTTCGTCCCTTTTCAGTAAAAGATTTTATTTATGCTATTCCTTCTTCGGTCAAACGGATTGCTGTTCTAGATCGTTGTAAGGAAAACGGTGGAATAGGAGAGCCCCTTTACCTCGATGTTTGCTGTGCTTTGCGAGAAGGATGGAAAGGAGTTCAACCTAAAGTGATAGGTGGTCGTTATGGATTAGCGTCGAAAGAATTTAATCCTGGAATGGTGAAAGCTGTTTTTGATGAGTTTAAAAAAATAGATCCGAAAAATCATTTTACAATTGGTATTCACGATGACGTTACGCATACTAGTCTTGAGTGGGACAAAAGTTTTAACCTTGAAACGCAACATCGCTTCCGCGGATTGTTTTATGGTTTAGGTGCCGATGGTACGGTGAGTGCCAATAAAAATTCAATTAAAATTATTGGTGATAGTACAAATCAATTTGTACAGGGATACTTTGTGTATGATTCAAAGAAATCGGGTTCTCTAACGGTATCGCATCTACGATTTGGCAAAGAGCCTATTCGTTCTACTTATCTTGTGCAAAGTGCTAACTTCATTGCTTGTCATCATTTCTCTTACCTTACAAAATATGATGTATTGAAGTATGCCGAAAATGGGGCTACTTTTTTATTGAACGTTCCATATGATGCCAATGATGTTTGGGATCGCTTGCCTGATAATATTCAAGAAGAGATTATTCATAAGCAACTGAAGTTTTATGTAGTGAATGCATCAAGAGTTGCGCGCGAAACCGGAATGGGTTCGCGTATCAATACGATTCTTCAAACTTGTTTCTTTGCCATTAGTAATGTGCTTCCGCGTGAAGAAGCAATTCAGAAAATTAAAGAAGCAATTTATAAATCATACTCTAAAAAAGGGGAGGCCGCGGTAAAGAAAAATTATGAAGCCGTTGATCAAGCAGTGGCTCACCTTCACGAAATCAATTATAGTGGATTATCAATTGGTCGTTTAAAACCTGATCCTTTAATTTCAGGTGATGCTTCTGCATTTGTGAAAGATGTAATTGGGCAAATTTTAGCTGGTGAAGGAGATAGTTTACCTGTTAGTGCATTTCCTGTTGATGGAACGTACCCCTCAGGCACTACACAATATGAGAAGCGAAATATTGCTGAGAAAGTGCCAGTATGGGATGCTGATTTATGTTCTCAATGCGGTAAATGTTTTGTTATTTGTCCGCATGCAGCTATTCGTTGTAAAGTGTATGATAAATCAACGCTAACGAATGCACCTACTACATTTAAGCATATAGCACCAATCGGTAAAGAATTTAATCGCGATATCGAAGTTTATTCATTACAGGTTGCAGTTGAAGATTGCACCGGCTGTAATTTGTGCGTTGAAGTTTGTCCGATAGAAAGTAAAACGGAGAAAGGGCATAAAGCGCTCAATATGGTAGATCATATACCATTGAAAGAACAAGAGAAAATTAATTGGGATTATTTTTTATCCCTCCCCGAACTCGATCGCGAAAGAGTTAATCGTACTACTGTAAAAGGAACACAATTATACGAACCTTTATTCGAATTTTCGGGTGCATGTTCTGGTTGTGGTGAAACTCCATACCTCAAATTGTTAACTCAATTATTTGGCGATCGAATGATTGTTGCAAATGCAACGGGTTGTTCATCGATTTTTGGAGGTAATCTTCCTACTACACCTTGGACCCATAATAAAGATGGACATGGTCCGGCATGGGCAAATTCTTTATTTGAGGATAATGCAGAATTTGGATTAGGTATACGATTAGCCACCGATAAGAAAAAAGAAACGGCATTACATTTATTACATAAACTTAAAAATACGGTTGGACCAGTTTTAGCCGAAGAAATTGCATTTAACACGGAGGTTACAGAAGGTGATTTTAGAAATCGTCGCGCGCAATTGGGTAAGCTTCGCGAAGTGCTTGATACAATTGATAATGCCGATGCGAAAGAGTTGCTTCAACTCACCGACTTCCTTTCTAAAAAAACGCTATGGATTATTGGTGGTGATGGATGGGCTTACGACATCGGCTTCAGCGGACTTGATCATGTATTGTCAACTGGTGAGAATGTAAATATACTAGTTCTCGACACAGAGGTTTATTCAAATACTGGTGGACAAAAATCGAAGTCAACACCAATGGGCGCGAGTGCTAAGTTTGCTGTTAAAGGAAAGCAAACTTCTAAAAAAGATTTAGCGCTACAAGCCATTGCACATAGTAATGCTTATGTTGCGCAAATTGCAATAGGTGCAAACGATCAACATACCGTACGAACGCTATTAGAAGCAGAAGCTTTTGATGGACCTTCAATCGTAATCGCCTATAGTCATTGCATTGCGCACGGATATGATATGGCGAAAGGGGCAGAGCATCAAGTAAACGCTGTTAAATCGGGTTACTGGCCATTGTTTAGATACAATCCAAGAAAAGCGAAAGGTGAACGCTTCACACTTGATTCAAAAGAACCAACGTTACCGGTAGGTGAGTTTATGTATAAAGAAAATCGATTCGATGTAATTCGCACAAGCAATCCTGAACGCGCCGAAGATTTTTTACACCGCGAAGAAGCCGAAGTAGCTAACCATTGGGAGAAATTAATTCTATTAAAGGGATTATAAAAAAAAGCTTCGTTTTTTCAGACGAAATTATTGGTTAGTTAAAAAAGCATTCTGTAACGGAATGCTTTTTTGTTCATGCTTTTATTGTTAAGTAGGACTGATATTATGCTAACTAATCAAGATAACATGAAAGAATGAAGTAATTTTTATTTCGAAATGTCCAATTAACTTATTAAGTATAAAAAAGTGTAGTTTTCTTAACTACATAGTACTGTATATTCTTTTGACGATCGCTTGTTTTAATAGATCAATTGTAATAAGGAATGTCACTCGCTTTTTCTTCTTCTTGCTTCCAATATTTTAATGTTACTACATCTCCATCTTTAGTGCGGAGTAATCTGCCAAAGATAGCATTGGTGCTATTGTAAGTCATATCGGTTACTCCAACTGTAAATTGGGTGGGTGCTGGTGCTTGAGGCGGTGGTAATACTTCTTCTCCTTCTACTGGAACAGGCGCTGGTGCAGATTTCGGGATGATTCCGCTAACTATTACTATATATCCATTACCTTCTAAAAGATTTTTTAAAAATTCAGCTCTTATACTAGAAACCGCTTTTTCTACGATACAACATTTAGTGCCTTCCAGCTCTTCAAATTCATGATTCTTGTTGATTGCCATGGGTCCTGTTTTTTATATTCCGCTGCTTAATAAATAAATGTAGTTGTAAACACTGCCCATGAATCCTGTTGCCAAAATTCCGACGATGCAAATTATTATCGCTATTCTAGGTAATATTTCTGTTTTTATACTTGCTATTGGCATCGCATTTTCGTCCATGAAAATGGCTTTTACAATGCGTAAATAGTAGTACATCGATATAATCATATTGATGGCTGCAAAGCCTACTAATAAATAGTTTCCAGTAGATGCTCCTGATGTTAAGAGAAACAATTTTCCGAAAAATCCGGCAGTAGGAGGTACGCCTGCTAATGAGAATAATGCTATGGTTAAAAACCAGCTTAAGGCTGGATTTGTTTTGTAAAATCCTTTGTAGTCGCTTATGTTTTCTTTACCACTCATCGTACTTACTACATTTACGACAGCAAAGGCGCCTAGATTAGAGAAAAGGTAAATTAAAAGGAAATAGATCATTGAAGCTTCTCCTGCCTTAGTGCCAGAGCTGATGCCTACTAAAATAAATCCTACTTGTGCTATTGATGAAAATGCTAAGAATCGTTTAATATTTTCTTGTCGCACCGCAAATATATTTCCAATGCCAATGGTTAATACTGATGTGAGGAATAATAATACATACCAAAGGTTCGCCATCGTTCCGAATACTTTATAAAGTACAGTAACGAATACAAAAGCTACAGCCGCTTTCGACACTACCGATAAATAAGCGGCTACAGGTACAGGAGCTCCTTCGTAAACGTCGGCTGTCCAGAAGTGAAATGGAACCACCGATAATTTAAACGCAAAGCCAGTAAATAATAGTACAAATGCAAATACTTGCAGTGCGTTATTGTCGAGTGACGCAGTAATTTGTGTGAAGTTAAATGTTCCGGTTGTGCCGTAAATAAATGAAACCCCCATCAGTAATAATGCAGAGCTAAAGGCAGAAGATAAAATCATCTTCATTCCTGCTTCCGATGAATTTGCTTTGTTAAGATTAAAATTAGCTAAGGCCGCCATCGGAATTGTACTCAATTCTAATCCTACATAAAACATTAGAAGGTTTCCAGATGATATCATAAAGAACATACCTATCAATGTAGATAGCAGAAGCATATAAAATTCAGGAAGATGTTTATGATTTTTAAGATATGGTTGAGCCATTAACGAAACAATTAAAAGTCCGAGATTCAATATATTCTTTTCGAATATGATGAGCTCACTTACTTTGAACATGCCATTAAATAGTTCTCCCGTTGTGGAAAGGAAGAATCCTGCAAGGAAATTGATCAGCAATAAACCGTTTATAATTCCAATCCAATTTTTCGGATTGTTTTCATTTTCGCTGATTTTTAAAATGAGGGTAATGAATAAGATGATGCATAGGAGCAACTCTTGTTTCATTAATATTACAAATTCGTTTAACATGCCGTTATTCTTATGATAATATAGTGCGTCCAATGTTTGCCATTAATCCGTGGACACCCGGACCAATTAAATTACTTAGCCAGAAGGGAGCAATACCGATGGTCACAATTCCGAATAGTAAAACAATAGCGGCTAATTTTTCGTTCCACGTTGCATCGTTGAGATGTAAATGATGTTCGTTTACAATTGGACCCATTATTGATTTTCCTGCTGCTCTTAGTATATACACCGCCGTTACTACGATGGATGCACATGATAATATAGTTGCAATTCTGAATCCTGTTTCAACGTGTTGCCATGATCCCATAAATACAGTCATTTCTGCTACGAATCCGCTAAAGCCTGGTAATCCTAATGAGCATAAACCTGCAATTACAAATATGCTACTAATGAAAGGCATTACTTTTAAAAGACCCCCTAATTGCGAGAGCATTCTAGTATGTGTTCTTTCGTAAATCATTCCTATAGCAGCGAAGAATAGGGCTGTCATTAAACCGTGAGAGATCATTTGCATTACTGCGCCTGTAATCGCTGTTTCATTCATCATGCCGATTCCGAGTAATACAAATCCGCAATGACTCACCGATGAGTATGCATTGATATACTTCAAGTCGGTTTGCATCATAGTGGCAAAAGCGCCATAAATAATGGCAATTGCAGCTAACAAAATGATGATGGGTGAATAGGTATGCGCCGCTTCTGGCATTAAATAAGTGGCTACTCTTAAACATCCGTATCCTCCTAGTTTCATGGAAATGCCAGCAAGAAACATAGATGCGGCAGTTGGCGCAGAACTATGTCCGTCGGGTACCCAAGTATGGAATGGAAACAAAGCCCCGAAAATTCCGAATCCAATAAATGCAAAAGGGAAAAATAACATTTGTGCCGAATAAGGTATGTGCCTTACCGAAAGTTCAATTATATTGAATGTATGTAGTCCGTGAATATCTGCGCTATTGAAATAGATGCCCATTAGTCCTAAGAATACTAACGCCGATCCGCCCATTAGCATCAAGGCTAATTTCATGGCACTGTATTCTTTTCTTCCACTGCCCCAAACGCCGATTAATAAGAATTTTGGTATTACCGCAATTTCTAAAAAGAAGAACATTACGAATAAATCGAGTGAGATAAAAAAACCATATGCTCCTGCGCTTAATAACATTAAGAGAAAGAAGAATTCGCGACTTAGTTTTTCCATTTTCCACGAGACTAATACTCCTGCAAGTACTACGAATGCAGAAAGTAATATCATGGCCATTGCAATTCCATCGATGCCTGTAGTATAGGCAATTCCTAATGAAGGAAACCAAGGGATTGATGAATAGAATAACATAGGAGCTACATTTCCTGCAGCGCGTTCTGCGTAAAATACAGCTAGCAATGCAAAGCTTAAAAGCAATTGTAATGCAGATCCTAAAAAGGCAATCATGCGCACTTGCTTCAACTCTTTAAAGAATAGTGTTGTTAAAGCGGTAAGTACGGGTATTAAGACTAATATATGTAGATTCATGGCTTTTCGATCATTTTACAAGATAAATAGCAAGGATAGCTAACCCAAATACTCCAATGTAGAAGTAGAGCGCATAGTCTTGTACTTTTCCTGATTGTATGGACTTGATGAGATTCGATTTCCATATAACCAAACTCGCAATTCCGTTCATAGTACCGTCAACAATATTTTTGTCGATCCATGCTGCAGGACGTCCAATAAGGTTAAAGAGAATTTTTTTTGTTACGAAAACATAAATTTCATCAATGTAGAATTTATGATAGGCTCCAGTATAGAGTACGTTTACTGCTGCTGCAATTTTATCTGACTTGTCATTTTCTTTTTTATAAAGAATAGTTGCAACAATTATTCCTATTAACGCTGCAATAATTGGAAGTATGGCATTTGATAATTCAAATGGTAAGTGGAGATGATGACCATCGCTGCTCACGAAATTTCCGAAAGGAATAAAACCTGCAGCAATAGCTCCAACACTTAATATCAACAAAGGAATTTTCATCGTTAGTGTTCCTTCACCATGTGAATGTTCGTCGTGATTATCAGAATGCTGATTTGCTTCTTTCGACCAAAATATAGTGTAGTATAAGCGGAACATATAAAAAGCGGTAATGCCAGCCGTTATGATAGCAATATAATAGATGGCTTTATTGGAATTCCATGCGGCACTCAATATTTCTTCTTTACTAAAGAAACCTGCAAAAGGAGGAATTCCTGCAATCGCTAAACATGCAATAAGGAATGTGATATGAGTTACGGGCATCGTCTTACGCAATCCGCCCATGTCTTTCATTTCATTGCTATGAATCATGTGAATGACAGCACCTGCTCCAAGGAATAACAAAGCTTTAAAGAAAGCATGAGTGAATAGGTGGAACATAGAAGCTGTAAAACCTAATCCGTTTTCGCCACCATATCCTGCAACTCCTAAAGCAAACATCATGTATCCAATTTGCGACATCGTAGAGTAAGCTAATACTCTTTTAATATCGGTTTGAGTACAAGCAATTATGGCCGCGAACATGGCTGAAATAGCTCCTGTCCACATTACTAATTCTAATGCACCGGGACAAGATATTGCGTAAATCGGGAACAAACGTGCTACTAAGAAAACTCCAGCTACAACCATAGTGGCAGCATGTATCAATGCAGAAACTGGAGTAGGTCCTTCCATGGCATCGGGCAACCAAATATGAAGTGGGAACATCGCACTTTTACCTGCACCACCCATAAATACTAATACTAATCCCCATGTTAGTGCACTAAAACCTAAGAAAGACGAACCGATGGCCGAAGTTAGATACGTAGAATCGCTAGATGTTAAGCGATGAATCAGTGTAGGGAAATCTAATGTATGTGCGTGATACGATAAGATTAAAATTCCAATAAGGAATCCGAGATCAGCGAAGCGCGTTACGATAAATGCTTTTTTAGAAGCGGCAACCGCACTTGGTTTATCGAAGTAATAGCCAATTAGTAAGAATGAGGAAACTCCAACTAATTCCCAAAACATATAAATCTGGAAAATATTAACCGACACTACTAATCCTAACATTGAGAATGTAAATAGAGAAAGAAACGCGTAGTAAGTCGCGAAGCGCTGATCGCCTTTCATATAACCTAGGCTATAAATATGTACCATTAATGATACAACGGTAACAACCACCAACATCATTACTGAAATAGGATCGAGCATAAAGCCAATATCGATGGAGACATCTTGTGTGAAAGGCAGCCAAGTCATTTTCCACGCAACAACTGATGTATATACTTCACCAGTATGCTGAATAAAATAAACGTACGCTGCTTGAAGTGATAACAGAGCGGATGCTAACAGCGACGCAGTACCGATCATTCCGGCTACTGGTGATAAATATTTTCGACCAAATATTCCTAGCAACAAGAAAGTAGCTAAGGGTAATAATGGTATTAGAAGAAGGTTCATTGGAAGATTCATAGGATAATTAATTCTTCAGTTTGTCAGCGTATTCGGCATCGATCGAACGCGTATTTCTGAACAGATTAATAATGATAGCGATGGCTACTGCCGCTTCTGCCGCCGCAATGGCTATAATGAATATGGTATATACTAATCCGTCAAGGTTATCGGGGAATAAGTATTTATTGAATGCAATAAAATTGATGTTAACGCTATTTAGCATTAGCTCAACACTCATCAGCATCGCAATTAGATTTCGTCGAGTTAAAAATCCGTAGGCACCAATAAAGAATAGAAGGGTGCTCACTATAATCATATGTGTTAAAGGTACGCCGTTCATTTCTCTTCTGGTTTTGCTTTAATGGCAATTACGATGCATCCTACCATAGCAGCGAGCAATAAAATACTCACTACTTCAAACGGTAATACATAACTGCTAGGTGAATTACTAACTAATAGATATCCGATTTTTTTTACAGCAGGATCATACACTTTTGCCGATGGAGTCATCCATATATGTTGATTTACCAACATAACGGTATAGCCTGCTCCGCAAACTGACGCAAGTGCAGAAAATATTTTTCTTTTACTTAACGCTGAGGGCATATTAACGCCTTCGTTATTGGTAAGGAAAATAGAGAAGATAATTAGCACTACAATACCACCAACGTAAACGATAATTTGTACTGCAGCTGCAAAATCAACTTCCATTGCAAAGTATAACGCAGCAATGCCGATGAGTGATAAGAGCAACCAAATGGCAGCTCTAAATAATTTTTTTGTGAATACTGTCAATATTCCTGTAACAAGAATAAAGGCAGAGATAATATAAAATGCGATTGCTGCTGATGTCATTATTCTACTCCCTCCATAATTTTAGATCCTGGATTATTCAGGACTTTCGTTAGTAACCTTCGGTCGTAAACACTATGCTCGAAATCGTTCGTCATAATGATTGCATCCGAAGGGCAAGATTGAATACATAAATTACACATCGTACATAGTTCTAATCTGTATACAAAAGTATCGATGGCTTTTTTCTTTTTTCCTTCGGCGTTAATTTCGTTTTTGGTAACGATTTTAATGGTGCCATTCGGACACGCTAACTCGCATGCTGTACAACCGGTACAGCGGTGTTCGTTCGATTCGTTATGGGGCATTATTACTTCTCCTCTGAATCGATCGGCTAATACCGGTTTTGTTTCCGGATATTGCTGCGTGATGATTTCTTTAGTGTGAGTAAAGTAATAACCGGTCAATCGCATTCCCGTTACGAGAGAGCTAAGCGTTTGATATACGGTTTTGAAATATTCTTTAAGAAACATTTTTTCGCTATGTTGTGTTCTTATAAGTACCAACCCATGATAGCCATGAGCGTTATAACAAGAAGGTTAACCATACTAATAGGTAATAGGTATTTCCATTCGAGATTTAGAAGTTGATCTACACGTAAACGCGGGAATGTCCAACGAAACCACATAATTAAGAAGATAAGAAATACAGTTTTTCCGATAAACCATAACGATGAAGGAATAAAGTCCATGATATGATTAAAGGCTTCCCAATTTCCGATGTGGAATGGCATCCATCCTCCTAAGAAGATTGTTGCTCCTATTGCACATCCAATAAATATGTTGATGTATTCAGCAAGGAAAAATAACGCGAATTTCATTCCTGAATATTCAGTGTGGAATCCTGCTGTTAATTCAGACTCTGCTTCTGCTAAATCGAAAGGTGCTCTATTGGTTTCTGCTGTTACTGCAATAATAAAAATGATAAACGCAATAATTACAGGAATATGTCCTTTAATAATCCACCATCCATCGGCTTGTGAATTGATAATATCGCTTATTCTCAAACTTCCGCTTAAAATTACAATAGCAAGAATCGAAAGCCCTGCCGATAATTCATAACTCACAATCTGTGCGGCACTTCTCATTGCTCCGATTAAAGAGTACTTATTATTACTCGACCATCCCGCCATTAAAATTCCAATTACGGCAACAGACGAAACCGCTGCCACATAAAGTACACCAATACTGATATCCCATATTTGAAAATTCTTTGCGAATGCGATAGGTGCGAGTATTAACATCGCTGCAATCATCACCATGAAAGGAGCTAAGTTGAAAAGGAATTTATCGGCACCATCAGGAGTAAGACCTTCTTTCATAACTAACTTTAATGTGTCGGCAGTAGTTTGAAAGATTCCCATTGGTCCAACACGATTTGGTCCTAAACGGATTTGCATATGAGCAGCTACTTTACGTTCCATATAAACCAGCATCAATCCCAAAATGGCGAATAGCGTAATTGCCGCTAATCCCACTAATATACAAACCACAATAAATGCCCATGGATCTCCCAATGTGCTTTGCAGCCATGCCTGAATAATACTTACTAATTTCTCAAGACTAAACATATCCATGTTTTATTTGCAATTTAATTTTTACTCCCCAACATTAATAACCCACTTTTTAATCTATAATTGGCTTTGCCGAACTATGAACCTCGAATTATGAACTTTTACCTATCAATATCAGGTATCACCAAATCCAATGTCCCCATCGTTGCCATTAGGTCGCCCAATTTGCCACCCACCGACATATCGTTAAGTGCACTTAGATTCGAGAATCCTGGTGATCGGTATTTAATTCTGTAAGGTGTTGTTCCTCCTTCTGATATTATGTACACACCAAATTCACCTCGGGCGGTTTCTACTCGCGTGTAGTAATCACCTTTTGGTAATTTTAAAACCGCTTTTGTTTTCGCTAGGAAATCTCCTTCAGGAATATTGTCGATGAGTTGTTCAATGATATTCATACTTTGCTCCATCTCTCTAATGCGCACCATATAACGCGCAAATGCATCTCCGCCTTCTTCTGTTATTTCATCGAATTGTAATTGATTGTACATTTCATAGGGATGTAATTTTCGCACATCGCATATAAATCCACTTCCTCGTCCCGATGGTCCTGTCATTCCATAAGAAATCGCATTTTCTTTCGAAATATAGCCCACGCCTTTGGTTCTATTTTGGAAAATTACGTTGCCCGTTACCAGTTCGTTGTATTCGTGAATCTTCGATTTAAATTCTTTAAGGAAGTGTTTTACTTTCTTTTGGAAATCGGGATGAATGTCAAACATTACTCCTCCAGGAACGATGTAATTCATGGTTAATCGTGCCCCGCAGGTTTCTTCCATGATTTCATTAATCATTTCTCTTTCTCTAAATGAATAGAAGAAAGGAGTGAAGGCTCCTAAGTCCATCGCCAAAGCTCCCCACCATAATTGATGCGAAGCGATTCTTGTTAATTCGTCAAGTATTACGCGAATGTATTGTGCTCTTCCCGGAATTTCAATTTGAAGTCCTTTTTCAACTGTTAATGCACATGCATGGTTGTTGATATGAGATGATAAGTAATCCATACGACTAGTAACGTATGAAAATTGACGGTAGCTTAAGCTCTCACTCATCTTTTCAATGGAGCGATGAATATACCCTAAATGGGGCTCTACTTTTTTTACTGTTTCTCCGTGAAGAGTAATAACTAGGTGCAGCACTCCGTGTGTTGACGGGTGTTGCGGCCCTACATTAATGATCATGTCACCTTGGTCGTTTGTTCCTAGTTCTTCGATCATAATTAGAGTTTTATCATGTTAATAGGATCTTCGTAGTCTTTTCTAAGTGGAAATCCTACATGATCATCTTCAAGAAAAAGTCGGCGTAAATCGGGATGCCCCGTAAACGAGATGCCCATTAAATCATACGCTTCTCTTTCATGAAATTCGGCTGTTCTCCAAATGTCGCTTACAGTATCAACTGCCGGATCATTTTTGTCGATTTTTACTTTTATTACTATTGTATGTCGTAGTGCCGTTGACGTTAGGTGATATACTGCTGAAAAATGTGTTTTCCAATCAACAGCAGTTAAACAAAACAAAAAATCAAAATTAAATGACTCGTTATTTCTTAGTTGTTGGGCAACAGGTTTAAATCCTTCCGCCTCCATATTTAGTGTTAGCCATTGGGTTTCTTCTTCAAAAGTAGATCCCGGAAATAGCTCCTCTAATTTCATTTTTAGTTCTTCGTTTGTCATCGTCCGTTTTTAAAGTGGTTTCTGTTCACGGATTTGTTCTCTCGTTTGTCCGCTTTTAATTTTTTCTTGTAGCGCCATTAAAGCATGCAATAATGCTTCAGGTCGCGGCGGACAACCAGGTATGTAAACATCAACTGGTATTACGTGATCGGCTCCTTTAACTACAGAATATGTATTGTAAAAGAAAGGCCCTCCACTAATTGCACACGCACCCATAGCAATGACGTATTTAGGATCGGCCATTTGGTCGTAAAGTCTTTTTAAGACGGGGGCCATCTTGTTAACAATGGTTCCTGCTATGATGATTACATCGGCTTGCCTTGGCGTAGCACGAGCAACTTCAAATCCAAAACGAGAGAAGTCATATTTAGCACCTGCCACCGACATCATTTCAATGCCGCAACAGCTAGTTGCGAAGGTTAACGGCCATAATGAATTGGATCGGGCCCAATTAATTACATCGTCAAGTTTACTTAGTACGATTCCGCCGCCAGGTACTTCATGAATAGTTCCAGGGAATGTAGTAGGAGTAGTTTTTATATCCATTTTAATGCACCTTTTTTATGGGCATATAAAAAACCCAAGAATAAAATAAAAAAGAAAATCAGGATGTCAACGAAAGCTGGCCAGCCAATTTCTTTTACAACTGTTGCCCAAGGGTAGAGGAAAACCAATTCCACATCAAAAATGAGGAAAACCAAGGCAAAAAGATAATAACCTACCTGAAACTGCATCCATGTGGTTCCAATGGTTGGAACCCCACATTCGTAGGTTTCCCCTTTTTGGGGATTTGTTGATCCTTTGACAAAGAGTTTCGAAACGAGAATTCCTCCCGCCGAAAACACAATCGCTGCCAAAGTGAGTATAAGTAATGTTATAGGACCCATATATGGCTCAAATTTACTACGTTTTCAATATAAGTACCTCTATCTTGATAATATTATCCATATTGTACTCAAAAACAAACCTATATTTTCTAACTGATTATTGTCAGAGGATCAAATACGGATTGCTTCCTTAATTCGCTCTGAAAAACTGGCTACGTTGAAAATACCAAATGAGATTCGTTTTCGATTTAAAATGCCAAAATTTTTGGATGCTTTTTAAGTGATTTTGTTTAATCTGTGCGCAGGAAATTGATAGCGGTTTTAGATGCGTTTTTAGACGTAAAAATCAATCGGTAAATTCCAAACGGCAGGTCGCTAAAGTCGGCAAGTATTTCTTTTGAATCCGATTTCCATTGTTTTACTAATACACCTGATAAATTCCATATTTCAAAATGACCTATAAAGTCGTTTCCGCTAAGTTTTATAATTGTTTCGCTTGACGTTGGATTGGTTGAGATTTGCAGTACTCCAATTCCGATTTCTTGGAGCCCCGTGGTCGATTGCACGGTAAAATAGATCGAATCGGTTGGGCCGGCAACAATTCCCGGGCTACAGGGTATTGTGCCGATACCTACATCTAATCTAAAACGCAGTTGATAGTTCCCTGCCGGCAGAGGCCCTAAGTAAAATGAGTCGCTAGCGTTACATATATAGCTGGCCAAGCCTAAACAATGCATTGCTGAAGCTGAAATTTCAAATCCGTTGATATTTAAGAATAGTGTTTTTTGATCGCATGAACCCGAACCAAAATAGCAGTTGGCTATAAAATAGAGGGCATCGTTGCTGGTTGGATTAGCCGGTGATATGGATAGTTGATCAATAAATTGAGCCTGTCCGAACAAAATACCACAAGCAAAGAGTAGGGTTAGTCTTGTTTTCATATTATTGATTGGTAAATAGATAGATGTAAAATTATTATTTTTCGGGATTTCTAATCGTGTTTCTAAAAAAAATCAAGTTGCATAATACTTAATTGGATTTGAATTGCAATTTATATCGTAATATTGCGATATAAAATAAATTCGATGTCAACTAATAATTGCGCACCAGCGCCTCAACGTAAACAACTTGGGTTTTTAGACCGTTTCCTAACGCTATGGATTTTTATGGCCATGCTTATTGGAGTTCTGATAGGTTATTTTAATTCGGGAGCGGCAACTTTTATTAATTCGTTTTCGGTTGGAACTACCAATTTACCAATAGCTGTAGGATTAATTTTAATGATGTATCCTCCATTTGCGAAAGTGAAATACGATAAATTAAAAGAGGTGTTTAAAAATGTAAAAATTTTGGGATTGTCGTTATTTATAAATTGGGTACTCGGACCAATTTTGATGTTTGTGCTAGCAATTACATTTTTGCACGACTATCCGCATTATATGGTTGGGCTCATCTTAATTGGTTTAGCTCGCTGTATTGCCATGGTTATAGTTTGGAATGAATTGGCAGAAGGTAGCAGAGAATATGCTGCCGGATTAGTGGCTCTAAACAGTATCTTTCAAGTGGTTTTTTATAGTGTTTATGCTTATTTATTTGTGACCGTGTTGCCTCCCTATTTTGGTGTTACTGGGGTAATCGTAAATATTTCAATGAGCCAAATCGCTCAAAGTGTAGCTATCTATCTTGGTTTGCCTTTTTTACTTGGATTCTTAAGTCGATATTTTCTGTTAAAATATAAAGGTGAAAAGTGGTATAATTCTAAATTTGTACCCATGATTAGTCCTATAACGTTGGTGGCTTTACTCTTTACTATTTTAGTTATGTTTAGTTTGAAAGGAGATTTAATTATTCAAATTCCTTTTGATGTTTTGCGCATTGCATGGCCTTTGATTATTTACTTTTTGTTGATGTTTATTTTTTCGTTTCTGATTGCAAAAAAAATGGGTGCTGATTATAGTACGAATACTTCGATTGCATTTACAGCAACCGGAAATAATTTTGAGTTGGCCATTGCCGTTGCAATTGCCGTTTTTGGAATAAATTCTGGTGAAGCTTTTGCGGGTGTAATTGGTCCGTTGGTAGAGGTGCCTGCCCTCATTGCGTTAGTGAATTTGGCCTTCTATTTCAGAAGGCGTTTGTATAAAAATAGTATTTAGATTAATTCTAAATTATTGGGTTATACCATTAGTAGTGGTTGCTATTTGAAAATATAATTACATTTGATATAATTGGATTGCTTGGATGAATAATTTGATTATCATTTTTGCTTTTAACTTTACTCGTAAACTAAATTAAAATGGAGCCACAATTAAAAGATTGCTATGATCGCGCTTTAAATTATTTTGATCAAGGCTACATTTCACATGAAATTTACGAGATGCTAAAAAAGGAAGGTGTTGATGAACATCTTCTTGCAGAAGCGATGTGTAATTTAAAATTAGCGATTTATAAAAGGCGAAAAAACAAAGGCGTTTCTATTGGCGCAATAGGAGGGGTAATGTTATTACTTGGATTTGTAGTGTCTGTTTTGATGTTTAGAAATGGATATAATTACGAAGTTTTCATGTACGGATTTACTTCTGTTGGTACAATATTACTTTGTTGGGGTGGGTACGAAGTACTTCATTAATTAATTAATACACGTAATAATATAGATACCATATGGCAATAAATTCATTAAAGGTTATTTCGCCCTTAAATGAGTAAATGATGTCGCTTTGATAATTTGAATCTTTCAGGTAAACGTTGTTTTCTTTTTTGTTAATTAAAATGTCGCTATGATAACTTGAATTTCCTTTAAATAAATTTCCTTCTTTGTATTTAGCAATAATATCAGAGTTGTAATTTGAAACTCCTTTTCTGATAATACTGTCGTTAATATTTAATAAAAGGTCACTGCTGTAATTGCTATTCCCTTTGTAAATATTATTGTTTATTATTTTCACAACGATATTGGATGTGTAAGTTGAATTCCCTTTGTAAATAATTCCATCTTTTAGCGTGTATAGTATGTCTGAAGAGTAGTTGAAACTGTTTTTGTAAACCTTTCCTTCTAATTGAGCTTGCAATGAGGTTACAAATAGTATTGGGAATACAAGTGTAAAGCAGACAGCTTTCATGTTGTTTAATTCTGTTTGCTTTTCTTATGAAGAGTAGTAATTAATAAATCGCGAATTATATTTTTAATTTGCGCTTTTTATCCATATTTATTTTGTAATGAATATTTTTTTGCTTTCTAGAATCGTATCCCCTTCTTTTAATTGTAACAGATAGGTCCCTATTCCATATTCCATTAGGTTTACCTGATAAATAGATTTATTTCTGAGAACTAATTTGCCATTTATGTCGTAAACAAATATCTCGAATTTTTTTCCAGTTGATTCCTCAATGTTTATTATTCCGTTGGATGGGTTAGGATATATTTCAAATTTGGACGTTGCTGCCTGACTAATTCCTGTTGTAAGGTTAAAATGATATCCTGCTGAATATTGGTAAACACAACCATTGATGTCGGTTACGCGAACTACATATATGCCACTTTGTAAGGGTGAAATAATTTGATTGGTTTCTCCATTTAATAAAAGACCGTTTAAATACCATTGATAAGTAGTGGCGATGTCAGAAGTTAAAACGCCTACATTTTCTGTGATAGTAGGAATTGAAGGTCCAATATTATTTAAATAACATTCACTATAACGAAATGCTTTTGCACTACTTCCTGTAAGTGTTTTCGACCATATCAAAGTTCCGCTAGGATCAAATTCTTTAATATACCCCGAAATTCCCATGCTAATTAATACATTGCCATTTGGCAATTGCTGAGCACTGCCTTCATTGCTGTTATATCCTCCCGATGGCAATCGTTTATTGTAAGTTGCTGGTAAGTATGCTGATCCTAAATTAATGCTATAGTTATATCCCGAAATCGGCGGAGTAAAGAAATCAGTGCATGAGGCCGATGGTAAAATTCCTTGATTATTATATCCAAATAAATCACCTGCATTTGAGTTGCCTTCTGGTACCCAATGCGCATGGTGCACCACGTTAAATATTTTTGTTGCTGTTACTCCATAAGCCAATGGATTTCCCCAACGATATAAAATATCGCCACCTTTGCCCGAATTTCCACCCGAATGCGTAGCTGCTTCTGCTGTTGTTGTACTATGGTCAACAACATATAATTCGCTTAAATTATGCGACGTAAATGTTATTTGATCTAAAATGGGGTTGTAATCTACCCCGTTAATATGTAACCAATCTTTTCCTGAATTATAATTGATGTTAAGTAATTCAGGATGATTTATAATTGATGTTTGATAGTTAGCGGCTGCCGAGTTTGTGTTTTGTACTAAGTGATCCCACGCATGCCATTCCCAAACTAAGTTACCAGTTGTTGTTCCTGTTGGTTGAATTTCTACTATTTTGTCGGGCCACATAATTCCAGAATATTGGCTACATCCCGCCGCTGTAACTTCGGCTGCCGATTTTGATTCATAAGCAATCATTAATACGTTGCCATTTGGCATCGGACAAATATCATGATGCGTACAATAGGAAGCGGTAGAATAAACATAATCCCAAAGTACATTTCCTGCATAATCTAACTTTTGTACTTCTCCCGAAATGGGTCCTCCGCTAAATGAATTTCCTGTGTGATTAAGCGTTCTCCATAATATTCCCCCTGGCATCATATAGGTCGAATAGCAAGTTGTTTTTCCTGTGCTCGTCCATGTATGAAAAGTAGTTCCGTTTGTGTCAACTAATAAAGCGGTTGATGCATTTTTAAGACTGTAAAGAGTATAGCCGGGATATTGTTGTGCATGCAATATACCGGCAAGCGATACGAGCAGTGTAATTAGTATTATTTTAAAATTGAACATTATTTATAAATAGATTTCTGATTTTAAACAATATTGCATATAATATTGTTTAAAAATTAAAATTATACGATTAACAAATCGTTTTTGTCGGTTAATAAGGATTGAATAAATAATAGATGCAAGATGTCTTTTTTTTTACTGCATTGGCAATAATTTGTTCCGAATTATTGATTTATCGCCATTTATTTTGTCTTCTTTTTACTTATTTGAAATAGGTATGATTTTATCATGCCATCACAATTGAATAATATGTTTTTGCAATTGTTCAAAGTAGGGCAATGCTTCGTTCAATAAACTATTTAAATATTCGGGCACTTTTAATGATTTCTCTTCGAAAGGCTGAAAGCCAGTAGACCGATGAACATTAGAATACCAATGTGGAGCCCAATTTCCATCGAATTCTTTTGGCCCCATCTCCCAATGTAACATTTCATTGTAAAATGGAATTCCGATTTGACCGCACAGAAATGCTAAATATTCTTTTGGTGCTTTTAATAATTCATTTGAATCGATAACGATTACATCTGCTTTGTTTTCTAATAATTGATTAAGTAAAATAGCCTGGGTTTGAATACCAATATCTAACAAAGAAGGAGAAGGAATTTCTTTAGCAAATGAAGTAATTACTTGTGCAGGATGTCGCGTTAAAATCAGATTGCAAGTTTGTTGCATAAACGCTCGATCTAAATCCAGTAAATGGTGACACATATTCTTGAAAAATACTACTTCATGATCATGTTTATCCATCATCATTTTTACCACGGCATTACCATCACATTCCATTGCTTGCATTACCTTTTCAGCACCTGGATGATAGTCTTTAGCTGCAGTTTTTTTAAGATAATATCCGTACAATGGTTCGTCGTACACTTGGGTATCGGGACGTTGAGCAAAAGAATACATAAGGGCTGTAGAAATATTTCTAGGTCCCGACCATAAACAAAGTCTTTTCGTTGAATTCATCATTACAAATTATTGCTTTTCACTTCGCTATCTATTAATTCTTTGTAAAGCATACTCAGTCGTGCTGTTATAGTTCCTGAAATTCCATTTCCAATGATACGGCCATCAATTTTAATCACAGGTGTTAATCCACCAAATGTTCCTGTTGTAAAGGCTTCATCAGCACTATAAACATCGAAGAGGGAGAAGTCTGTTTCTCGAATGATTAATTGATGTTCTTTGCATATTTTAATCACATTTGCTCGTGTAATTCCGTTCATGCAATATTTCCCTGTTGATGTCCATATTTCATCATTTTTGACTATAAAAAAATTAGTCGAGTTGCAGGTAGCTACAAATCCATTTTGATCTAACATAAGTGCTTCATCAGCCCCCGCTTCAATCGCTTGAAGTAGGGCTTGAACCTCATGTAATTTACTATGACAATTTAAGCGAGGATCTAAGTAATCGGGCGAACCTCTTCGTATTGTTGATGTAAATAAGCAGATTCCTTTTTTTTTCACCTCCTCCGAAGCTTTTTTATGTTCAGCTATAATAACCAGATTTGGTCCGCTAATAGTATAACGCGGATCTTGTGAAGGTGTTTTTTTGATACCTCTTGTAATCATAATTCTTACATGCACATCGGTATACATATTGTTGGCGGCAAGTGTGTTTTCAACGGCCTTTAAAAGATCTTGTTTCAACATTTTTAAGTCAAGACCAATTGATTTTGAAGCGGCCCAAAGACGATCGAGATGTTGATTCATAAAAACCAAGGTTCCGTTGTATAATCGAACCGCTTCCCAGATGCCATCGCCAACCAAATAGCCGCTATCAAAGACAGATATTTTCGCCTCTGTTCGATGAAAAAAAACTCCGTTGATATAAATTAGGATATCGTTATTACGTGGATCCTCTATTGAAACATGTGTACCTGAAATCATAAGATTAAATATGGGCCAAATATACGGTATTGGATGTTTAAAAATATAGTAATTAATGTTGTGCACTTGTGGATGGCACATACTTAAAATAAAGTATGTAGTCTGTTAGTTTATCTTTAAAATGGGATTATGACAATTCCACTTCAAGTTTCTAAATTTAATGATAACTGGTGTGTGCTGTACATTATAGGTGTTTACATTGAACAAATCTTTCACCCCAATTGCCAGCACTTATCGCAATTTATCTTTATTTACTTATATGATTATAATGTTAGTTATTATCTAAATTTCCCTTGTATTGTTAGGTTTAAATGGGGGACGACCAACGATATGCAGTCAATAGTAATTTTCGCTGTATAAATTTATTATCTTTGGCAACCCAAAAGCTAAATTATGTACTCAGGTTATTTATATGAACATCCAGTAATGCCAAAGCAAACAAAGGTCGTTTTCATTATTGAAGATGAACCCTTGCAGGCCGAAATGTTAAAGGATTCAATAATGTCGAAATTCGAGTTGGATGTATATGTTTTTGGAACTGGTGAAGATGCCTTAAATAGCTGGCATTTAGCTCCATCCGTTATTGTGCTTGATCATGATTTGAATACGGTTACGAAAGATGCAATGTGTGGCGTTGATGTGTTGAAAAAGGTAAAAGAAATTGCGCCTCTTACACAAGTTGTAATGCTTTCAGGTCAAAATAATTTAACCGTTGCAGCCAATTCAATAAAATATGGAGCATTCGATTATATCGTAAAAGGGGATGGTGCTTTAGACCGTATTGGAAGTATTTTTCAAAATATTGATGATATGATGGATGCTATATATTTCCGCGACTTTTATAAGAAAATGAATACCGTGTCGTCATTTACATTAATTGCAATAATTATTACGTTGCTTTTGTTGTTTTCAAATGGAAATATCGTGTTTAATTTCTAATAATATAAATGTAAGCAT
>CAIRUC010000044.1 GCA_903881665.1 uncultured Bacteroidota bacterium
AAATATTATCGCCAAAGAAATTTATGGCGCTGATGGAGTTGAGTTTTCTTCTACTGCAAAATCGCAAATAAAAATAATTAACGAACTCGGATTTGACAAATTTCCTGTTTGTATGGCGAAAACACAAAAATCGTTTTCGGATGACGAAAAGAAAATTGGTCGCCCGACAAACTTTACTATTACCGTGCGTGAATTTGAATACGCAGCAGGCGCAGGATTTATCATTCCTATCTTAGGAGATATTATGCGCATGCCAGGCTTGCCAGCCACTCCTGCATCGGAGCACATGGATATCGATATGAATGGTGTGATTACAGGATTGTCGTAATTACTTAGAGATAATTACTTTTTGAATACTTGCCTTTTGTTGCGAGAACACTTCGATAAAATAGACCCCAGTTTTATCTAGCGAATAATTTACTTTCGATGAGTTAGGAAAAATACTATCCATGATTTGTCCTTGTTCATTCATGATTGTTAGCTGATCGATAGTACTCTTAGCAGTAATTGTAATTTCTCCCGAACTCGGATTTGGATAAACATCAAAACTTACAGAAGATGTAGTATTTGATAATCCTGTTGTGGTTTGTCCTCCTCTAACGCATAGCGCATACGCTTTATTCACTTTATCAAGATAGGTTGTAATTCCGAATTTATTGTCGAGGTACCATGCCTTTTGTGTGAAGTTAGGCATGGAGGTAGAAGACCAATACTTTAATGATTGCAAGCCAGGAAAAAATGCAGACGGTGTTGCTGGTTGTCCAATAGCCGCACTGGTGATGGATTGTATTTCTTTAATGTTTGGTAAGCGCCAATCGCCGTAGGTTGCAGTTGTAGAAGTATCAGCAAACAATAACGCACTTTCCCAGGTGATAGAATCGCTTGTTGGATATTGCTGCCATATTAATCCCGTAAGTAAATCGGTTGTTGTTCCATCGTTATTATTTACAAAATGTGGATTAATAAGTATGGGGATATTCACATCTCGTACAGCACGCACATGAAAACGTTTATTACCTCCTGCACTAAGTGTTTCTGTTTTCGGATGGTTACCTACACCTCCGCCGGAATTTGTCACCCAAACTTTATTAGGGTCGTTGTATTGAATTTCAGAACTCCACCAATATTCTGCTAACGTATAGCCGAAGTAGTTAGTATCAATCGCAGGGTTTACACGATCATGATTAAAAATGCTGAACAGCTCATGGCAACTTGGCAAGCGCCAATCGGTGAATCCACCTAAGGTTAATGTATCGCAATAAGTTTGTGCGTTCGCATAAGTCATTTCTCCTCCGTCTCCACGCTGCCATATTAATGTAGTTACCGAATCATACACGGTTGAATTATTGTTTTGAAGAATATAGGAAGGCGAATTAATGTTGTAATCAGCATCCTCGCCTGGTGAAGAGGTATAGCTATTATGCTGGCCAGTATCTGGCAACTTATTCATAGTTTTTAATACAGCCTGTGCATTGGTAAGTGTTGAATTAAAACATCCAACGAATAAAACGAGTAATAATTTATTTTTCATATTGTAAACATCCTTTCAAAGGTCCATATTAAAGCAATCATTGCAATCGCAAAAGAAACTATTTTTTTACTTGTGGCTAGCAACGACCAGCTTTTTCCAATCGTTATTAATCCAAACAAAGCAAGAATAATACTTGCCTGCGCCAATTCAACGCCGATGTTAAATCCTGCGAGCGAAATAATAAAATCATTCTTGCTTAAACCATATTCTTTTAACGCACTCGCAAAACCAAGTCCGTGTATTAATCC
>CAIRUC010000045.1 GCA_903881665.1 uncultured Bacteroidota bacterium
AGCAGCTTTTATGGCAGTAGCACCAAGTTGAGTAGCGGGAACCGATGATAATGATCCGCCAAAACTTCCAATTGGAGTGCGGGCTGCGGAAACGATATATACTTCTTTCATAGTATTGAATTTTGTGGTTCAAAAGTAAGATTAATTTGCTAATGTGCCAATGAGATTAGCTGCTAATGTTCCAGTGGGTTAATGTGCCGATGAGATAATCTGCTCCTGATTGTAATGAGCAAATTGAGGTAAGGCTTCGAGATTAAATAGTAATTGTGAAGTGTGGTTGTAAGTTCTAATCCATTTAATTAGAGTATCGTAGTTTTAAATAAATCAAATAGTGGTAGTTTCTCATATAAATTGATGGATGCACATGGAAAGCTTTTATGGTCTGGTTTAACAAATGGTGATTCATATAGAAAAGGTACCAGTGAATTGCCATATGGTGTATATCTCTTAACTATAATCAATGAATTATGTCAGACTCAAATGATTTATTAGTTAGTTAAGTAAATTAATTGTAAAATAAATTAAACAATTAACGGGTCCTTTTTTAGGGCCCGTTATGTTATTATAGATTTTGGTAATTAAATTCAATATTTACGCATACATTTCCAACGACAATTTCAAATGCGCACCAAAACCAAGACTAACGATACGCATTAACGTTGAAAGTCGGATATCGCTAGCATCGTTTTCAATGCGTGAAATATAATTTTTTGTGGTACCACATTTTACTGCAAGTTCTTCCTGCGTCATGCCTTTGTTCTTTCGCATTTCCTGTAAAATAACACCAAGCTTAAAGGCCTCGAATCCTTGCTCGTAATTGTCGCGCGTTTTACTTCCCTTCTTACCATATTGCTGGTCGAGGTGGTAGGTGAAGGAGGTGAGATTTTTATTTTTCATGTTAGTATTCGTCTTTTAATTTGTTTGCTAATAGTATTTCGCTCGGTTTTGTTTTTTGCTCTTTTTTTGGATAACCGTTTAGCAGGATAATGATGTTGCCTTTGTCAAAAAAGCAAAATATTCTGTAGATGTCGGACCCGTTTTCAACACGTATTTCATAAAGGCCATCTGAATTGACAATATACCTGAAGTATTTTGCAGGAACAAACCTTGTCGTCGTAATGAGCTGTAATGTCCAGTTACATTTTTCTTGAGCAGAATTGTTTAGTTTATTAAAGAATTTGGAATAATGGTCTTTGTAATAATAGACTTCTCTAATAAACTCAGAGTTCATTTTTATCAGAGTGTAAAGTTATCTAATTAGGCAACAAAAGTCAAGTTTTCTCAAAACTTTTTTTAAAAATTAATTTAGCCCAACCCTTTATTCGGTTATTAAGTACTTATATCCATTTCCAAACGATTAATTTCAACGGCACTCTTTTTAGCGTCGCTATTTCCAAACAAAAACCAATAAAAGAAATTGGATACACGTCTTTCCCAATCTAATTTATCAACAAAAATCGCTGGGGGATGTCCCATCCCCGCCCCAAGTCGAAGATAATTGCTGGGGTAGGTTTCCTCCAAATGTAGCCCTTTAACTTATCTCCAAATCAAAAACAATCACTCTTAATTTACTTGATAAGAGTAGTTTAGGTTGATTATTTTAAATTTAATTTAAGTCGCACAAACGATAGCCGACTATCCTATTTTTAGATCTATTCTCTCAAAGTTTATTTAACCTCCTCTGTTGATAACCCATTTATTCTGCCTATCTTTGCGCCATGAATACATTTCAGGCCCTCGGCCTTCAAGAAAGGCTGCTCAGGGCAATTGAGAAGCTGGGTTTTGTGGAACCAACACCTATCCAGCAAGAAGCTATCCCACAATTAATTAGTGAAAATCGTGATCTCATCGGACTGGCTCAAACCGGTACGGGAAAAACGGCTGCCTTTGGGTTGCCGATGTTAGAGAAAATCGATATGGGGAAAAATTATCCTCAGGCTTTAGTCCTTGCACCAACACGTGAGTTGTGTGTACAGATTACTAAAGACCTTGTCAATTACGGATCCAATTTGGATGGCTTTGCTACAGTTGCCGTTTATGGTGGAGCAAACATTAGTGAGCAAATTCGCTCAATTAAAAGAGGTGTGCAAGTGGTTGTTGCCACACCGGGACGATTAATCGACTTGATTAATCGCAGAGCACTCGACCTAGGAAGGGTTGAGATAGTGGTATTAGATGAAGCAGATGAAATGCTGAACATGGGATTTAAAGAGGATATTGATTTTATCCTTTCGAATACTCCCGAACATCGTAATACCTGGTTATTTTCAGCAACAATGCCTCGTGAAGTAAGGCAAATTGCTGAAGCGTATATGTCGAATCCTATCGAATTAAGCGTAGGAAAAAGAGAACAAGGAAATGAAAATATCGAACACGTTTATTATGTAGTTCGTGCCAAAGATCGTTACCTTGCTCTTAAGCGAATTGCAGATGCGAATCCCGATGTTTTCGGTATCGTATTTTGTCGTACTAAACTGGAGTCGCAAGAGGTGGCCGAACATTTAATTCGTGATGGTTATAATGCTGATGCATTACATGGCGATTTAAGTCAGCAACAACGCGACAAAGTAATGGGTCGTTATCGTGAAAAATCGTTACAATTGTTAGTGGCTACCGATGTGGCCGCTCGTGGTATCGATGTTCAAGATGTAACGCACGTTATTAATTATAATCTTCCAGATGAGTTAGAAAATTACTTGCACAGAAGCGGTCGTACGGCCCGTGCAGGTAAAAAAGGAATTTCGATTTCTATCATCAACATTAAAGAGGTTTCAAAGATTCGTCAAATTGAACGTACTTTGAAAAGACAGTTCTTGGCAGCTAAAGTTCCTGAGGGAATTGAAGTTTGTGAAAAGCAGTTAATGCACCTTGTAAAACGTGTGCATGATGTGGAAGTAAATGAAAAAGAAATTGCTCCATACCTCGATGCTATCTATGGTGAACTGAAAGACCTTGAAAAGGAGGAATTGATTCGTCGTTTCGTTTCTATTGAATTTAATCGTTTCCTTGAGTATTATCGCAGGGCTCCAGATTTAAATGTTGATGCAAACAGCAGTCGTACTTCTTCTTCAGGTGAAGTTGGTGGTTATCGTCAATCTTCTGGTCCTCGAATGTTTGTTAGTGTGGGTGCTAAGGATGGTTTAGATAAAGGTAAATTATTGCGTTTAATTTGCGACGAAAGTGGTGAAAGAGGTACTATCTTCGGACGTATCGACGTGAAAGATGTTTACTCTTTTGTAGATGTTCAACCGGATAAATTGGAGGCTGTAATGAAAGCCATTCATGGTATCGAATACAATGGAAGAACTGTTCGTACTGAATTAACCACAGAACGTCCAGCGAGCGATCGTGGAGATCGTGGTGGCTACAAAAAAGAAGGTGGAAGCGGTTATTCAAGAGGTTCTCGTGACGGCGGTAGTTCTCGCGGTCCACGTAGTTCAGGTGGCGATCGCGGTTCTCGTGATGGCGGTGGTTATCGCGGCTCTCGTGATGGTGGTTCTCGCGAAGGCGGTTACCGTGGTTCTCGCGATGGCGCTCCTCGTGAAGGTGGTTATCGCGGTTCTCGTGATGGTGCTCCTCGTGATGGTGCTCCTCGTGAAGGCGGCTATTCGCGAGCTCCTCGTGAAGATGGTGCTCCTTCAGCAAGCGGAGAAGGCTTTAATCGTGAAGAAAGAGCTCCTCGCTCTTCGGATTTTGGAAAACGTGATGATTCAAGAAGTTCTTCTTCTGATGAAAAACCAACAAAATCAAGAAAAGAGAAGTTCTCTAAATGGTAATATAAATTATTCTAAAGGCTGTTCAATTTGAACAGCCTTTATTTTTTCTGCTTATTCTTGTTTTTTCGTGGTTACATGCATTCATTTTATAATTTTGCACATGCATCAAACGATTTTAATTATTGATTTCGGTTCGCAATTTACGCAGTTAATCGCTCGTCGTGTTCGCGAACTAAATGTTTATTGTGAAATACATCCGTATAATCATCTTCCTCAATTATCGGCCCAAGTAAAAGGAATCATTCTAAGCGGTGGTCCCTCTTCTGTACGGGATGCCGATGCACCTCAAATTAATACACTCGATTTTCGTAAAATATTACCCGTTTTCGGTGTTTGTTACGGCGCTCAGTTAATGGCTCTGCAGGGTGGAGGTAAGGTGCAGCCTTCCGCAACGCGTGAATATGGCCGCGCTCATCTTACGCATCAGGGTAATTCAGCTGCTTTCTTGAAAAATATCGATCCATCTTCGCAAGTGTGGATGTCGCATTCCGATACCATTACCGAAGTCCCAGCAGGATTTAATATCATTGCTTCTACTGAAGATGTTAAAGTAGCTGCGTATCATATCGAGGGAGAATCTACGTTCGGTGTGCAATTCCATCCCGAAGTAGTGCACTCTACAGAAGGGAAACAGATGATTCGTAATTTCGTTTTAGATATTTGTGGCTGTACAGGCGACTGGACTCCCGGATTTTTTGTGGAGGAAACAGTGAAGTCATTACAGCAGCAGTTAGGCAATGACCAAGTAATACTTGGCCTTTCTGGTGGTGTTGACTCGGGCGTTGCCGCAATATTGTTGCATAAAGCGATTGGTGAAAATTTACATTGCATTTTCGTAAATAATGGCTTGCTGCGTAAGAATGAATTTAGTCAAGTGCTCGAGATGTATAAACATCTCGGATTAAATATTTCTGGTGTTGATGCTTCTAGCGAATTTTACGAAGCGCTGAAAGGCGTTTCTGATCCAGAACAAAAAAGAAAAATTATTGGACGTGTTTTTATTGAGGTGTTCGATGCTCAATCTCATAAAATTGAAAATGCAGTTTGGCTCGCTCAGGGAACTATTTATCCGGATGTAATTGAGTCGGTTTCTGTGAAAGGTCCTTCGGCAACAATTAAGTCGCACCATAATGTGGGAGGATTACCCGATTTCATGAAGCTTAAAATTGTTGAACCATTGCGCAGTTTGTTTAAAGATGAAGTGCGTGAAGTGGGTAAGGCAATGGGCATGGCTCCCGAATTGTTAAACCGGCACCCTTTTCCTGGTCCTGGGTTGGGTATTCGTATTTTAGGTGATGTTACTGAAGAGAAAGTGAAAATTATTCAGGAAGTAGATGCTATCTTTATCGATGGTTTGAAGTCGGCGGGATTGTATGATCAGGTGTGGCAAGCAGGATCTATTTTCTTGCCGATTAACTCGGTAGGGGTAATGGGCGATGAACGTACCTACGAACATGTTGTAGCTTTACGTGCTGTAACTTCTACCGATGGTATGACTGCTGATTGGTGTCATTTGCCTTATGAGTTTCTTGGAAAAATTTCAAATGAAATTATCAATAAGGTGAAGGGTGTAAATCGTGTGGTATACGATATTAGTTCTAAACCTCCAGCAACAATAGAATGGGAATAATTTCGGATATGCTTAAACGCTATAGTGCTTTCTTGCTCTTGTTTTTATTGGCAAGTTGTTCGGTATCTAAAAAAATGATAGTTAGTGAAACTCCTGTTGATGTAGTTTATGCACCGGTTAATGTATCTACCGCCACTGCCGAGCCAATATCAATACATGAAACTAAGTTTCGCGATGTTACCTATGGTTTGCTATTGCCTATGCAACTCGAGGAGCATTTCGCTCCCGATACCATTCCCGACGACGAGCCGTTAATTTTACCTTCTTCTGTGCCCGCACTAAATTTTTATGAAGGTGCAATTTCAGCTTCTGCCGAATTTGTTTCATCAGTATCGAAAATTAAATTACAGGTAATCGATATTGGAGGTGATTCTTTATCGACTGTATTGGCATTAAGCACGAAAATGAAAGATACTTGCGATTTCTATCTGTCAATGGTTCCTGCTAACTGTAATCAATCATTGGTGAGTTTTGCGAAACGTTGTAATCGCCCCGTGTATATTCTTTCGGGTTCTAATACCTCGATTTTAGAGGGTAATCCCAATATTTGGTTGTCGATGCCCAGTAATTTCACTTCCTTGAAAGAGTATTCTTCTTTTCTTTACAGCTCGTACTTTAATTCCAATTTTATGTTGGTGTACCGTGATGTTCGTAAGGAGAATGATCTAGCCGCTTTTATCGGTTCTATTATCGATAGTACTTCACAAAAAATAAATACTTGCGTAAAGGTGAATTATAAGTCGGCAGGGTGGGCCGGTATAACAGTAAAGCTTTCTAAGACAAAAAGAAATGTACTTATTATTCCAACAAATGATGAATCGTATTTATCTACCTTGGTTCGAAAAATTGATGAATTGTCAGCTGATTATGATATTATGATTTGTGGCTTACCAACTTGGGATGCATTCGAAACGGTGGATCAATCTTTATTGAAAAAATTAAACACCCATATCTTTAATGGTATTTATATCGATTACTCGAATATTAATGTGTTAAATTTCCGCCAGAAGTTTATCACTAATTATCACGCCGATCCGATGGCTCCTGCTTTTCAGGCCTACGACTTAATTACATATCTAACATCAAACTTTGAAAAGGTGGGTTATGATTTCAATAGATACGTTTCTAAAGCTACAATTGAAGCGCCCGTTGGAGGATTTCGTTTCGAGAGAGTAGGAGCAAATAGTGGATGGGAAAACAGGAATTTGTCGGTATTGAAATACGCCGATTATAAGTACACCCGAATTAATAAGTAGTATTATTCTTGTTTTTGCTTTTTGTCGTCGGTTAGGTAAATTTCAACTAATCCTTCGGGAAGCGTTACGTAAAATTTCATCTCTACACGGTCAACATTGTTAATGAACTCTTCGCGTATCGGAAATAAAATAAGTTTGTCTTTGTAGGTAAACTCGCCAACTGCTTGTTGCGGCAATTCGTAAACATTAAGGATTGGACCTAATTCTCCAAGCACGCTATCTACTACCACCATGTTTATGATTTCATGGAAATAAAATTTATTGCCTTTTAGTTTTGGTAGGTCACTTAACGGAAGGTATAAATCGAATTTTAAATATTGCTCGGCTGTTGTCATGTCTTCGATTCCAGCTAAATGGATGGTCGCCGACTTTTCTTTTTCTTTAATAGAGATCTTTTTAAGATCATATTCTTTAAGCGTTCCCGCAACTTCCACATATATCAACTTTAATGATTTATAGCGGGCCGGAGAATCGGTATCGAGTGAAATGATAACATCGCCTTTCACTCCGTGTGTGCGGTGAATGGTGCCTAAGAAATAATGTTCTGGATGAGTCATACCTGAATAGTAGAATTTGATAAAAATAAAAAATCCTGCTTAATGAAGCAGGATTTTTTATAATGATATAAGAAGATTATGCTTCTGCAGCGGCTTCGCCTTCTGCTGCATTAGTTTCTTCAGCAGGAGTTTCTGTTGGAGCCTCCATCGCTAAATTGGCTTCTGCTTCTTTTTTCTTTCTTGCATCGATACGAGCTTGATTCGCTTTCTCTTCTGCAGCAAACTTCGTCGCAGTGTCTTTCGATTTCTCGGAAACTAAGCGTGATTTTTTGCTTTCAATTTTGGTTTGTTTTTCAGAAACCCAAGCTGCATATTTTGCATCAGCTTGTTCTTGAGTAAGAACTCCTTTCGCAACACCTTTGTTAAGGTGAACACGATAAAGAACTCCTTTGTAGCTTAAAATAGCTTTTGCAGTTTCAGTAGGCTGTGCGCCTTTGATAACCCAATCTGCTGCTTTTTCTACGTTTAAGTCAATTGTGGCAGGGTCGGTAATTGGATTGTAAGATCCAATTCTTTCAATGAAACGACCGTCTCTCGGAGCACGACTATCCGCCACCACAATATGGAAGAAAGGTCTGCCTTTCTTTCCATGACGCTGTAATCTAATTTTTGCTGGCATTTTATTTTGTTTTTAATATCAATCCTACGGTATCCATCCGCAGGGCCGCAAAGATACCTATTAATTGACATTTTCCAAGGCTTTTCCTCATTTGATTCGAAAAACGACTAGGTAGCATTAAGCTGCTCTTAACCTAATGTTAATCAGTATTATATGTGTGAAACAGAGTAGCGTTTGCTATTTGTTGTTTCATTGATTGGCAACGATTCGACCAATTGGATACCTCAAATGTCCTTTTTCATACCATGGCGAATGCTGAAATACGTAAGTGAGCATAGCCCAACTATCGCTAGCAAAGATTTTGTCGGATGCTTTTTTTGCTTCAAAATCGTTCTTTAATTGCAAATTCGTTTTCAGGATTTCTGCGGCTTCTTCTTCGAAAATATAATCTGAAAACCATTCTTTTTGCTGCAGAATACTATCAAAGAAATTCCAATTTAAAAAGGCATCCGTGGCTTGTGGTTCTAGTGTTTCAATAATATATCGATTACATTCTTGATTGGTTTCTATAATGTAATCGCCTGCAAAATAGTGTACTTCTTGATTTGTTTTTTCAACTTTTACTGCGGTGTGAACGTAATGTCCTTCATAGGGGTTTTTGCCAGTAGAATAATTGCGGATATAGTAGATTTCTGATGCTATCGTGCTGTCGTTTTTTAGTCGTGTCATTTTTATATTGTTTAGTTGCAATCGGTCAATTACTTCTTTCCATGCTTGGGGTACAATATATCCCCACGGTTTTTCTATTTCTACTGCCGGTTTATAACTCGATTGAAAGGGGATCGTTTTTGTATATGGGTTTTCGTGACTGAAATATATTCTGTTGAGGCCCGTTACTTCACTTTTCTTACTTTTCGCTTCATATCCTTTGAAAGAAATACTGTCAACAATGTTGGTGTCTAATTCCCATTCAATTGTAAATTTTCGCTGCGTTTTTACTTCCGCTTTTGCCTTTTTTCGTGCTGTTATTATTTCTCCTTTTAATGTATAACAGGTGGCTAGTATGGTTTTTAAAAACGCATAGGTTGCCTCCACGCGCTGAGGGTATGGTTTTAGCATGTGGGTTTCCGTTACGAAAGGAAATGCATTGTAAATTGCCGAATACCCTGTTGCAAATCGGGGAGTTTCGAGAAATGCGGCAATTCCTTTTTCGGGCGATTCTCCAAAAATATTTACATAAGGGCACATCTCGAATCCTTTTCCTTTCATTTTGTCATAAAGCATGGGCTTTAATAAATTCGTCATCGTGCTACTAATTGCTGGCGATAATTTATCTTTTTGCGAATCAATTAATGTCATCACATATTGGTAATCGGCGCCATCGCTAACATGTGTATCGATAAATACGTCGGGGTCCCATGTACGGTACAATTTTGTGAAACTTTTGGCATTTTCGGAGTCGCATTTAATGAAATCCCTGTTAAGATCGAGGTTTCGTGCATTCCCTCGAAAACCAGGTTCTTCGGGGCCATTTTGACCTTCACGGCTGTATTTCGAAGTGTTTAATGATCCGTCGATATTGTAAACAGGAATAATAGCAATCGTGATATTCTCTGGTAATTTTAATTTGCCGCTTATAATATTGTGAGTGAGTAGTACGCTTGCATCGATGCCATCGGGCTCGCCGGGGTGGATTCCGTTATTAATTAAAATAATAAGCCCTTCGTCGTTTTTAATCTCCTTCGGACTAAACTTCCCTTTCGCATTAATCACAAAAAGTTCAAGTGGTTTGCCACAATCAGTGTTTCCATACGAAAAAATTCGACAAAGCTTGTTTTTAGCTGCCAAATCGTGATAAAATTTAATCGCTTCTTTGTAAGAAATATTGCGGTTTGTCTTGTATTTCTCCCAAGGTGAATCTCCTGTTGAAGACCATGAAGTAAGCCAAGTTATTGAAAATAAAATAAGCAGGTTCAGATTTTTCATAGTTGCAAAGATGTAAGAAATTGTGGTTTTTAGGATTGTGTAAACTTTAAAACAGCCTTATCATTGCAATGTACACAAACCAATTGTCTGATTTAATTCGTAAAAGCTTATGGTCTAAAAAAAGTGAATTACAAGATCCCGAAAAAGAGCAGCTCTTCTTAATTGAAGGGCTGTTCTGCTTTCCGGTTAAATCGGATCACATCAAGTTATTCACCTTTTCGATCATTTGTGTAAAAATTCATGAGCTCATTTTTAGCTGTTTAGAACTTTCTTTTGAATTGGCAAAGTTTTACATTTCTTTTCCCCTGCCAAAAGATTAAATTTGTAATTGTTCCCCTATCATATCAATGACAAAATTTTCTCATTTACACGTACATACTCAATTTTCATTGCTGGATGGCGCAGCAGATGTTGCATCTATTTATAAAAAAGCAGTGGCTGATGGCATGCCTGCTGTAGCTATTACTGACCATGGTAATATGTTTGGCGCTTTTAAATTTGTTGCTGAAGCTTCTAAGTATAATACTGCCGAAAATCCCGATACCATTAAGCCAATTGTAGGTTGCGAATTTTATGTGGTAGAAAATCGCCATAAACAGCAGTTTACCAAAGAAGATAAAGATGTTCGTAATCATCAGTTGTTCTTAGCGAAAAACGCCGAAGGATATGCTAATTTAGTGAAGCTTTGCTCATTGGGTTATATTGAAGGTTTGTACGGAAAGTATCCTCGTATCGATAAAGAATTGGTGTTGCAATATCACAAAGGATTAATTGCTACAACTTGTTGTATTGGCGCTTCTGTTCCTCGAAAAATTTTGAAAAAAGGAGAGGCTGAAGGAGAGAAGGAATTTAAGTGGTGGTTAGATGTTTTTGGAGAAGATTATTATGTTGAATTACAACGTCACGATATTCATGAACAAAAAATAGTTAATGAGGTACTTATTAAATTTGCTCTCAAACACAATGTGAAAATAATTGCTTCCAACGATTCGCATTACGTGAATCAAGAGGATTCGAATGCGCATGATATTTTGCTTTGTATTAATACTGGTGAAAAACAAAGCACGCCTACTAATAAAGAGTTTTCTGACGATGATACAAGTATGAAAGGGAAGCGATTTGCCTTTTATAATGATCAGTTTTATTTTAAGAAAACGGCAGAAATGAAAAAGCTTTTCAGTGATCTGCCAGAGGCTATTGATAATACAAATGAAATTGTTGGCAAAATTGATAAACTGAAGCTGAAGAAGGATATTCTGCTTCCTCACTTTAAAATTCCAGAAGGGTTTAATACGCAGGATGAATATTTGCATCATCTTACCTATACGGGTGCGTTAAATCGCTACGGACAATTAACGCCTGAGGTAGAAGAGCGACTTAATTTTGAGTTGTTTACAATTCGTACCATGGGCTTCGCTGGTTACTTTCTTATTGTAGCTGATTTCATTAAAGCGGGTCGCGATTTAGGAGTGTTTATTGGTCCGGGTCGTGGCTCCGCCGCTGGCTCTGCCGTTGCTTACTGCATTGGAATTACCAATATTGATCCTATAAAATACAATCTCCTCTTTGAGCGTTTTTTGAATCCTGATCGTAAGAGTATGCCCGATATTGATACCGATTTCGACGACGTTGGTCGCCAAAAGGTTATTGATTATGTGGTTGAAAAATATGGTCGTAATCAGGTAGCGCAAATTGTTACCTATGGTACAATGGCCGCCAAAATGTCGATTAAAGATGTGGCCCGTGTGCTTGATTTGCCGCTAGCCGAGTCGAATGCACTTGCCAAATTGGTTCCCGATAAACCAGGTATTGAATTAAATAGAATTATTAATGCGCCACTCGATGGCGAGAAGAGTTTAAAGGAAAATGAGGGGTTAGGGTCCGATGATTTAGAGTTGGTAAAAAAACTCCGCGATATAGCTGGCGGAACTGGTTTGCAGGCGCAAGTGCTGAAAGAAGCATTGGTGTTAGAAGGTTCGGTGCGTAATACCGGTATTCATGCGGCGGGAATTATCATCGCCCCGATGGATCTCACCGATCTTATCCCTGTAGCTACTTCGAAAGATACCGAACTCCTAATTACGCAGTATGATGGCAAGGTGATTGAAGATGCTGGCGTAATTAAAATGGACTTTTTAGGTCTTAAAACCCTTACTATTATTCGTGATGCTTTAGCATTGATTAAACAAAATCACGGAGTAGTAATAGATATCGATTATATTCCTCTTGACGATAAAAAAACCTTAGAGTTGTATCAGAATGCCGAAACGAATGGTACGTTTCAGTTTGAGTCAGCAGGGATGCAAAAATATTTACGTGATCTCAAACCCGACAAATTCGAAGATTTGATTGCGATGAACGCATTATATCGCCCGGGTCCAATTCAATACATCCCTCAGTTCATTAATCGTAAACACGGGAGAGATCCTGTGCTTTATGATCTCGATGATATGCGCGATTTCTTAGAAGAAACGTACGGTATTACAGTTTACCAAGAGCAGGTCATGTTGCTTTCGCAGAAAATTGCTGGATTTACCAAAGGTGAAGCCGACGTTTTGCGAAAAGCGATGGGAAAAAAAGATCGTAAAACACTCGACAAATTAAAGCCTCAGTTTATTGAGCAGGCGAGCGCGAAGGGGCACGAGAAAAAAATACTTGAGAAAATTTGGACCGATTGGGAGGCTTTTGCTTCTTATGCGTTCAATAAATCACATAGTACTTGTTACGCATTTGTTGCTTTTCAAACAGGGTATTTGAAAGCAAATTATCCGGCTGAATATATGGCTTCGGTGCTAACCCACAACCTAAGTAATATCGATAAAATTACATTCTTTATGGAGGAGTGCAGAAGAATGGGTATACCTGTGCTTGGTCCAGATGTGAACGAATCAGTGTATAATTTTTCGGTAAATAAAACAGGTAAAATTCGCTTCGGATTAGGTGCAGTAAAAGGAGTAGGTGAATCGGCTGTAGAAGCACTTATTTTAGAGCGAACAGAAAATGGTCCGTTTACGGGTGTATTTGATTTGACAAAACGTGTTCCATCAAAATCGGCGAACAAACGTTGCCTCGAAAGCTTAGCTCAAGGTGGAGCTTTCGATGGATTTGAAGGAACGCATCGTAATCAATACTTTCATCCCGATCAGAAAGACGGTACGAGTGGCATCGAAAAGGCAATTCGTTTTGGAAATGCTATTTCTAACCAAGGCCCTACAGCGCAGGCAAGTTTATTTGGTGGCGGAGAAGTGGAGGATGTAACTACTCCTACTTTGCTAAGTGCACCCGAATGGAGTAAACTTGAAAAACTGAAGAAAGAAAAAGAAGTAATTGGGTTTTATATTTCCGGACATCCTCTCGATGATTTTAAATTTGAAATACGCCAGTTTTGTAATTGTAGAATTGATGAGTTGAAGAATATACCAGAGCTAAAAGGCCGTGATTTGTCATTTGCAGGAATCATTATCGATGTAAGTCATCGAATTAGCAAAACCGGAAAACCTTTCGGCAGCTTCAATATTGAAGACTTCTACGGCTCAACCACAATAACATTGTTCGGCGAAGATTATGCAAAGCTGAAAGCTTATTTAGAGCCGGAAAGCTTGGTGTATGTAAAAGCCAAAGTGCAGAATAAATTCCATAGTCCCACTGATTGGGAGTTAAAACCATATAATATTCAGTTTCTGAAAGATGCTGCTGATAAATTGACAAAGCAAGTGACAGTAAAACTGCGTTTGCACGATGTCAATAAAGAGCTGATTGCTAAACTGGCAGAAGTTTTGGCAAGCAATAAAGGAACGATTCCCGTTAGATTACATGTGGTAGATGTAGAGAGAAATTGGAGTATTCCATTTACAAGTAATCAACATAAAGTTACTGTTCAGGCGAAGCTTCTCGACGAAATTAAGGCGATTACGAATGGAGACGTTTCATTGGCATAATGTTAATTAGTTCAAGCGAAATATAATCCTCCGAATGCTAAAACAACTTAATTTTGCAACGTAATTAAAATTGACAAGTCCCAATCTTAAAAAAATAAAACAATGGCAATTGAATTAAATGATCAGAATTTTGAAGAGCTTGTAATGAAATCTGACAAGCCGGTCTTAGTAGACTTCTGGGCAGAATGGTGTGGACCTTGTCGAATGGTCGGTCCTGTAGTTGAAGAAATCGCTATAGATTATGAAGGACGTGCAATCGTTGGTAAGGTCAATGTTGATCATAATCCAGAAATCTCAATGAAGTTCGGAATTCGTAATATCCCTGCTTTGTTATTCTTCAAAGGTGGTGAAGTAGTTGATAAACAAGTTGGAGCAGTTCCTAAGTCGGTTTTAGCTGGTAAGTTAGATGCTCAATTAGGTTAGTCTTATCAAATTTTAAAAAAGGCTGTTCTGAAAGGGGCAGCCTTTTTTAATGACTGACTCACTGAATTAAATACCGAACCCAATAGAAGACCAAATACTAATAAATTTATTTCGCTTCAGCCAATTCAAAATTTAAAATTCATAATTCCTTCCATTCGTGTTCTAGTCAGATTTTTATTCATCAAATGATCAAATTGATTTTAAAATCTGCGGTACTGACGGTTTCTCTTTCGTTGAAATTTCTGCACCAAGCCCATTCAGCATCTTTGATGATTAATCTGCGTAAATCCTATTAAATCAGTGTTAGCCCCATCAGGGCGAATCTGCGGCTCATTCCCCCCCCCAGAATTTTAAAAAATCATACAACTAAAATCCCCAATTTTCGTATTCTATGCCATGATCCGACAAAACGAAGTTCAGCAATTCTCATCGCTCGAGTTAATCGCCCGCCAAGTGGTTGAGGGATTTATTACGGGATTACACAAAAGCCCTTTTCATGGATTTTCAGTGGAATTTGCCGAGCATAGAATTTATAACGCAGGTGAGCCCACTCGACATATCGATTGGAAACTTTACGGCCGTACCGATAAACTTTTTACCAAAAGGTATGAAGAAGAAACGAATTTAAGGTGTCAGATAGTAGTGGATAATTCATCCTCGATGCATTATCCACCGGTCGATAAAAAGAATCCAGAATTAATGAATAAAATTACTTTTTCTGCTAATTGCGCAGCATCCATCATGCATTTGCTAAAGATGCAAAGAGATGCAGTAGGGCTAAGTCTTTTTTCCGATCAGCTGTATTTAAATACAGGATCAAAAAGCAGTACCGTTCACCACAAATTGCTGTATCATAAGTTAGAAGAAGCTATAGCGTCGGTAGGCGAAGCGGGTAAAACAACATCGGTAACAGCCGCTTTACATCAAATAGCTGAAACGATTCATAAAAGATCATTGGTGATTATTTTTAGCGACATGTTCGAGAATCATTCAGACGCTAAAGATTTGTTTGGCGCGCTCCAACATTTGCGTTACAATAAACATGAAGTGATTTTGTTTCATACAGTCGACAAACGATTGGAAATGGATTTTGCTTTCGAGAATCGCCCTTATCAATTTATTGATATTGAAAGTGGACAAGAAGTGAAAGTGCATACAGGACAAGTAAAGGAAAATTATTTGAAAGCAATTGGTGAATTCAAAAAAG
>CAIRUC010000046.1 GCA_903881665.1 uncultured Bacteroidota bacterium
AGTCTCTTTAAAAAACGTAGTGTCTTTTGCTTTAATTATTAAAGGATTATTGCAAATATTAATATTAGTTCCTTCGTTAGATCAATATGCATTTGGTTTGCGTCCCATTATTATAGCTTATTTACATTTAGTGCTAATAGGCATTGTGTCATTTTATATTTTCTTTTATATGGTTAAAGAAAAATTGCTAATTATCAATAAGCAGATCAATTACGGACTGTTGATTTTTCTTTCAGGGTTTGTATTAAATGAAATTATTTTAGTGCTGCAAGGATTGTCTTTATTAAATATTATTGGCTTGCCTTTAACGAACGAAAGTTTGTTCTTGGCAGCTATCATAATGTTCACAGGATTATTTGTTGTGACAACAGGTTTATTTAAAAATACCGAAAATATAGATGTCGAATTGAAAGAAATGCCCCTTTATTCAAAGAGTTAGCGAAAAAATATATTAAAAATCATAAATTTCTTTTCCTTGGGGACTTGCGCTGGCTTTAAAATCATTGTATATTTGTACTTGCGGCTCCCTAATTGATGAGCCGTTTTTATTGCAACTCGTGTACTAATATTAATGTAATATACCTCAGAGCTCCTATGGGGCTGAACTAACATGAATGATATGGAAAGCAATTCTGTGAATCCTACGCAGCCTGAAAACGCAGCTGCAAACGAAATTGAAAATGTTAATGCCGAGTCTGCATCAGCAGCTCCCGAAAGCATTGACGCGGTAACCGCCGAAGAACCTCAAGCTGAAATCCCTCACGAAGAGGCAACACCTATAGAGGAAATCGCGGCAGAAAGCCAACACGAAGAGGAAAAACCTCTTCCAGAAACCACATCTGATGGCACTCACGAAGAGGAAAAACCCTTAGAGGCAGTTGCTCCAGAAATTCACCACGAAGAGGAAAAGCATCTTCAGGAAATCGCACCTGAAATCCATGAAGAAATGGAAGCTGAACCTATTGAAGACTTTGGCGCATTAACGAAAGAAGAGTTGTGCACTAAAATGGAAGTATTCAGCAAGGAAAACGATGTTAATACAGTAAAAAACAGGGTTCAAGCCGCCCGCGATGTATTTCAGGCTATTTTTAATTTAGAGCGCGATACGGCTTTAGCTAAATTTTTAGAAGATGGCGGAATAAAAGAAGAGTTCGATTATCAAGATCCTTTAGAAGTTAAATTCTTCGAAGCTTTTAAGTATTTCCAAAAGCGTCGTTCGGAATTTGTATTGGGTCAGGAAAAAATCCGTCAGGGTAACCTAAAATTAAAGAACGACATTCTTCAGCAGATGAAGACTATTCTTCAGAAAGAGGAAGATTTGTCGAAAGCATTCAATGAATTCCATGATTTACAAGCGAAATGGAGAAGTGTTGGTCCCGTTCCTCCGCAAAACGTGAATGATTTATGGATGACCTATAAATTATACAGCGATCGATTCTACGAATTCATTAAACTGAATCGTGAGTTGCAGGATCTTGAGATGAAGAAAAATCTTGAGATGAAACTGCATTTATGCGAGAAAGCGGAAGAAATGTTTCTAGAGCCTTCCTTGAATAAAGCATTACTCGAAATTCAATCATTGCAACATAAATGGCGTGAAATTGGAGCAGTTCCTCGTGAGAAACGTACAGAAGTATGGGTTCGTTTTAAAACAGCTGTCGATAAAATTTACGATAACAAGCGTACGTACCTCGATGGTCAACGTCATCAGTTCGAAGAAAATCTTGCAGGAAAAACAGCATTGCTTGAAAAAGCAACAGCGCTCATTACTGAAAAATTTGAGAAGCATACGCAATGGCAAGAAGGCCTTCAGCGTTTGTTAGAGTTACAAACGGAGTGGCGAAAAATTGGCCCCACACCTAAGGAAAGTAATGAGTCGATTTGGCAGCAATTCAAAACTACGTGCGATCAGTTCTTTAAAAACAAGGACAATTATTATAAGGCAAAGAAGCTAGAATATGCTACTAATCTTCAAGGTAAAACTGAATTATGTATTCAGGCCGAATCATTGAAAGAGAGTAGCGATTGGAAGTCTACTACGCAAGAGTTAATTCGTTTACAACAGGAGTGGAAAAAAATCGGTCCCGCTGGCGATAAAAACGAAAAAATTTGGCAACGATTTAAAGCAATTTGTGATGAGTTTTTCGCCCGTAAAACGGCCAACTTCGCAGCCCAAGACGAGGCTCAAGGTGAGAATTTGATTAAGAAAAACGAATTAATTACGCACGTAGAGAAATTTGAATTGCCTGCCGATCCAAATGAGGCCTTAGAACAATTAAAATCCTTTCAACGCACCTTTACTGAAATTGGATTGGTGCCTTTAAAAGAAAAGGATGGAATTCAAAATCGTTTTAGAAGTGCTATTCAAGTGCATTTTGATACATTGAAGTCTAAGCCGGAATACCGTCAATCGTACAAGCCACGTGGAGAGCGTCCGGAAAGAACAGAACGTACTGATCGTCAAGATCGTCCGCAGAGAAGTAACGCGCCAGCTGGAGGTGGTGACGACGAAACCCGTAATCTTCGTAGCCGTGTAGAAAAGTTAAATAATGAAGTTCAAGTTTGGGAAAACAACCTTGGCTTCTTTGCTAACTCTAAGAACGCTAATGCATTAAAAGAGGAATACGAGCAAAAAATTCAACTTGCAAAAGAAGAAATTGGAAAACTAAAGTCCCGTATGACAGAATTGCGAAATGTTTAGGAAAAAGTGTAAATAATAGGTAAAATTGAGCCCTCTGCCGAAAGCAGGGGGCTTTTTTATTCAAATTAGAGTCCTAATTTGTAAATTAGCACCCTCAATACATGTCCCACTTCAACTATGAAAAAATTGTTTACTGTTACCCTGCTTTCCTTAGCAGCATTTATGCCTGTGGCAAAGGCACAATTATCGCACGATAAGTGTCTTTCGGAGATCATGTTTCGCGAAGCTGCTGCTCAAGATCCTCAGATTCAGAAAAACCGCAACGACCTCGAAAAATTTACAGAAGCATATACACAAAGTAATGCGGCGAGCAGAAATGCTTCAACAACAAAAATTATTCCTGTAATTGTACATGTAATGCATTATGGCGGACCTGAAAACATTAGTGACGCACAAATTCTAGATCAAATTCGTGTGTTAAACGAAGACTATCGTCGCCAAAATGCCGATACCATCAATACCCCGGCAGTATTTAAACCATTGGGTGCCGATGTAGGCATCGAATTTAGAATGGCACAATTAGATCCAAATGGAAATTGCACTAACGGAATTGAGCGTATTTATACACCGTTAACGTACAATGCACGTAATAATGTAAAGCCTTTAAGTTGTTGGCCACGTGATAAATATTTAAACATGTGGATCGTTAACAGCATAGCAAATACGAATGGATCACCAGGCACAGTAATCGGATTTGCTCAATTTCCAGGCGGTGCTGATTCAACAGATGGTGTAGTAATTAAGTACGACTATATGGGAACGATTGGTGCTGCTGCGAATTCGCAAGGCGCAGGTCGTACTGCAACGCATGAAGTAGGCCATTGGTTAAACCTTCGTCATATTTGGGGCGATGCGACATGCGGTAACGATTTTGTTACTGATACTCCTACACAAGAAGCAGCCAACCTTTCTACTTGTCCTTCATGGCCACATATTACAAACTGTTCAGGAAACTCTCCGAATGGTGATATGTTTACGAACTACATGGATTATACAAATGGTCCATGCCAGAATATGTTCTCAATAGGTCAATCACAAAGAATGATTGCAACGCTTGCTTCTTCTTTAAGTGGAAGAAATAATTTATGGGTGAGTGCTAATTTAATCGCAACGGGAACGGATGGTACACCAGCTGTTACTTGTACTCCTAAAGCTGATTTTATTCCTCGTCCGGTATTTATTTGCGAAGGAAGTAGCATTCAGTTTACAGACGGCTCTTGGGGCGGTCCTGTTGATTCACGTACCTGGACATTTACCGGAGGAACCCCTGCAACAGATACATCGGCAAATCCAACAGTGTTGTATGCTGCCGCAGGCATTTATGATGTAACATTATCGGTAACAAATACCGCTGGATCAACTTCAAAAACGATTGCAGGAAAAGTGATAGTTAGTGCTTCAGTTAATGCTGCCAATCCTATAGGCGTTAGCGAAGGATTTGAAAATGGAGTGTGGCCATTCAATAATTATTATGCAATTAATGCAAATGGCGGTACTACTTGGCAAACAACATCTACTGCGGCACACGGCGGCACAAAATCAATTTACATTTACAATACATTAAATTCTACTACCGGATATCAGTCGAATGATAAAGGTACTGATGAATTTATTACACCTGCATACGACTTTACAAATATTACTAGCCCTACAATGTCATTAGATATTGCATGCGCATTACGTGATACGACGACTGATCGTTTGGCCATTTATTACTCGTTAAATTGTGGACAAACATGGACATTAAGAAGAGCATTTCAAGGGCTTCCATTACAAACAACAACAGCATTTGTAACCAGCAACTTTATTCCTACAGCAGCACAATGGAGAAATGAAATCGTAACTTTTGGAGGTACAATTTCTAATAAATCGAATGTTCGTTTCAGAATAGAATTCACACATGAATCAGCAAATAATATCTACTTAGATAATATTAATTTGAATGGAACGGTAGGCTTAATGGAAGATCTGAACATTGAAAATGCAGCAATGAACATACATCCAAATCCATCAAAAGGATTAACATATGTAGATTTTTCAATGTTAGCTCAAAGCAATGTGAAAATTGAAGTAGTTGATTTGCAAGGAAGGGTTATCAGTACGTTTAGCGATAATTTAGGAGCTGGAGAGCATCAATATCAAATCAACAACAACTTAGATAGCGGTGTATATTTAGTGCGCCTTTCATTCGGAGATCGCGCTATTACAAAAAAGGTTATTATTCGTTAATAGTACTCAAGAAAAAATTTCATGCCCCGGTAAATTATTGCCGGGGTTTTGAATTTGAAATACACAAAACAATCCAATGAAAAAATTAGTAGTTTCATGTGTGCTCATTTTTATGAGCTCCTTATTGATGGCACAAACGTCTACCTATCGTTCATGCAGTACCGAAGATATGTGGGAACAGGCGGTAAAAGCGGATCCCGCAGCAGCACTGCGACGTTTAGCAATTCATGATTCCAATGTTCAACGAAAAATTCCTGGAACTAAGGTGTTATCTAAAACTGGAGTTGTTCAATATAAAATCCCTGTTGTTTTTCATGTAATGCATACGTATGGACCTGAGAATATTAGTAAGGCGCAAATTCAAGATGCAGTAAATAGTTTGAATCTTTCATTTCAAAAATTAAATCCAGATACAGGAGATGTGATTCCTTTGTTTCAGTCCATTTTTGGAAATGCAGAAATCGGATTTGAATTAGCGAATATCGATCCTAATGGTAATTGTACCGATGGAATTACTAGAACGTATACTGAATTAACAAATACAGCAAGTGATAATGTGAAAGCATTAATTGATTGGCCTTGCGATAAGTATTTAAATATTTGGGTAGTAAAAAACATTGCGAGCGGTGCTGCTGGATATGCTTATTATCCTGGAATAGGTGCGAATATCGACGGCATCATAATGCGTAACGATTACACAGGAAGTATTGGCACTTCTAGCTCTTCAAATTACACCGAACGTTCTCTTTCGCATGAAGTTGGCCATTGGCTAAATCTTCCTCACACATGGGGTTCAAGTAATACCCCCGGCTTAGCGTCTAATTGTAATATCGATGATGGAATCTTCGATACACCAAATACTGTCGGTGTTGGGAATTTTACATGTAATACGGCGCAAAGCACTTGTGGTGGAATCGATAATGTTCAAAATTATATGGACTATGCAAGTTGCCATAAAATGTTTACACAAGGACAGGTTGATGAAATGCAATTAGCGTTACAAGTAAATGCTGGTGGACGTGATAATTTGGTCTCTTTAGCAAATTTAGTCGCTACTGGTACTGAAGTAGGACACGTTTTAACCTCTTGCGCTCCTGTTGCCGATTTTACAGGTAAAAGTATTTATATCTGTGCAGGAAGCACGGTAACGTTTACCGACTTTTCATGGAATGGTCCCGTTACAAATCGTACATGGACGTTTCAGGGAGGATTTCCTGCAACTGATACTTCTTCTGTTATAGCTGTTCAATATATGGTGCCGGGAGTGTACGATGTTCAATTAGCGGTTACCAATGCGCAGGGAACGGATGCTATAACACGAACTGCTTTGGTGCATGTTTTACCATCGCCAGGAGTAAATGTAATTCCGTATGCTGAAAGTTTTGAAACTGCTACTATACCAGGAGCTGATTGGGAAGTAATTAATGATAATAATAATAATGCATGGGGCGTTACTACTACTGCAGCAGCAACAGGAACGAAGTCGATGCGCTTGGTAAACCAAGCAGGAAACGGATCAGGAAGTATTGATCAGTTAATTACACCTACCTATAATTTTACAAATGTTACCGGAGCTCAATTCACTTTTAAAGTTGCATTTGCTCCAAAAAATGCAAACGACTCTTCTGAATTACATATTTATTTCTCTACAAATTGTGGTAATACCTGGTCGCAGCGGTATGTAAAAACGGGGGCAACATTAGCTACTGCTCTTGCAACAACGGCCTCCTTCGTGCCTACATCATCACAATGGAGAACAGAGACTGTTAGTTTGTCTTCTAGTACGTTCAGTGGTAAGCCGAGTATTCGCGCGCGTTTCGAATTTGTAAACTATGTTGGAAATAATATCTACATTGATGACATTAATATTAGCGGGAATGTAGTGGGCATTAATGAACAGCTTGCCGACGAATTTAATTACAAAGCATTCCCAAATCCTTCGCTTGGAGATGTTTCAGTTAGCTTTACTACGTCTAAATCGGATGCAGTAAAACTACAAGTGTTTGATATGGCCGGACGATTGGTTGACGATGCAGTAAATACATTTACTACTACTGGCGATCATCAATATGTAATCTCTGCAAATAATAAAAACGGAATTTATCTTCTAAAAATAACTATTGGAGATAAGGAGTTTCAAAATCGTATTTCATTCGTAAAATAATTTAGTATATACATGGCTGTTAGCTATACTTTCAAAACAACGTATATCGTTTATGCAACTCCCGAACAAGTGTTTGAGGCGTTAACTGATCCAGGCATTATTGCCGCATGGGGTGGTGGATTATCGGTAGTGGAGAATCAAATCGATGGCCATTTCGAATTATTTGATGGTTGGGTAAAAGGGAAGATTACCGAATATAAGCCCGGCCAAGATTTAGGCTATACTTGGAAGCCAGAAGAGTGGGCAAAGCGCATCAAACCTTCGGTTGTTTCAATGAAATTCAAAAGTCATCCAGCGGGCACCGACGTGGTGCTTATTCATAGCGATTTTCCTTCACAAGAAGAAGCAGATAAACATGGCAACGGATGGATTGATTATGTTTTTGACCCTATGAACGACTATTTCGTGATGCAGAAAGAAGCACCGGTAAAGGAATCAAAATAAGAGTATGCGGCTCGTCGGATGACGAGCCGCTTTTATTTTAATCCCACATTATGAAATTAAACAATAGCGCGTCCATTTTGTTGTTTAGTAATCAGTCACGAAAACCATATCTTTGTAGCAATGGAATCTTCTAAACTCTCAGGCATTTATTGCAATAGTTTAACACAATATCAACGATTGCTTACCCGCGAGGTTTTTATTGGTGACGTAGCTTTAGGCGGAAACAATCCGATACGTGTTCAAAGCATGACCACTACTGATACCATGGATACAATGGCAACAGTAGAGCAATCGATTCGCATGATCGAGGCCGGATGTGAATATGTTCGTATTACTGCCCCTAGTATCAACGAAGCCAAGAATCTTGAAAACATAAAGAACGAACTTCGGAAACGCGGCTACAATGCGCCTTTGATTGCCGATATACATTTTACGCCAAATGCAGCAGAAGTGGCTGCACGGATTGTCGAAAAAGTACGGATTAATCCAGGAAACTTTGCCGATAAAAAGAAATTCGAATTTATTGAATATACCGATCATGAATATGAATCGGAATTAAGTCGTATTCGTGATCGATTTATTCCGTTGGTAAAAATTTGCAAAGAATATGGCACCGCTATGCGCATAGGTACTAATCATGGATCGTTAAGCGATCGCATCATGAGCCGTTATGGTGATACGGCTCACGGAATGGTGGAGTCGGCATTAGAATTTTTACGAATTTGCGAATCTCAAAATTTCTATAATTTAGTGTTGAGTATGAAATCGAGTAATCCACAGGTGATGGTGCAGGCGTATCGCTTGCTGATTGCTAGGATGAACGAAGAAAATATGAATTATCCATTGCACCTTGGAGTAACAGAGGCGGGTGAAGGAGAAGATGGTAGAATAAAATCGGCTGAAGGAATCGGTACGCTTTTAGAAGATGGAATTGGCGATACCGTAAGGGTTTCTTTAACCGAAGATCCTGAATTTGAAATTCCTGTTGCACGCGCCTTGGTTGGACGATATAATGATCGTGCTAATCATGGTCAGATTGAAAATTTAAAGAACACTTTAAGTGTTTCGAAAAAAGCAACAATTGGTCTTCCTAACGTTAACGGATTACCGTACTCTCCATTTGAATATAAAAGAAGAGAGTCTTTTGAAGTGTTGAATATGGGCGCACACCAAGTGCCTCGTGTTATAGCCGACTATAGTAAGCATGAAAAAATAACAGCAGCTTCTTTATTTCCTGTTGGATATAATTATTCGGTACCTACCGATAAATGGAATTTATCGGATCAAGCTTGTGATTTTATCTATGCCGGAAATAATAAAGTAGATTTTGCTATTCCCGGTACATTAGGAGTGATTAGCAATGCAGCAGTATGGATGAATGTTTCTGCTAACGAACGTTTTTATCCAATGTATGAAGGGAATGATTTCTTCACAGCCTCTAAGACTCACCCAGAACTGAATTTTATTCGTGTTGAAAGTGAAGTTATCAGTAATGGCAACTTTGAAGTTAAGAAACTACCGTCAAATGTTGTACTGGTATTAAATACAACTAACGAACATGCAATGCCTTCATTGCGAAGAGCTTTTATTTCATTAGTAGAAAGTAAAATTCAAAATCCGGTGATTATCGAGAGAGGATATAGCGAAATATCGAATGACACTTTGCAACTTTATTCTTCTACTGATTTAGGTGGCTTGTTGCTAGATGGTTTTGGCGATGGAGTATTTATTCTTGCTAACGGTAACGCATCGCCGCAAATGGTTAATAGTTTAGGCTTTGGAATTTTACAAGCGGCACGAACACGTATTTCTAAAACAGAGTATATTAGTTGCCCGAGTTGCGGAAGAACGTTATTTGATCTTCAAGAGACAACGGCTAAGATCCGGTCACGAACAGATCACTTGAAAGGAATTAAAATTGGAATTATGGGATGTATTGTTAATGGGCCCGGAGAAATGGCTGATGCCGATTACGGTTACGTAGGTTCTGGCGTGGGAAAGATTACATTATATAAAGGGAGAGATGTTGTAACAAAAAGTATTGATGCTTCAGAGGCAGTAGATGCACTTATTGATTTGATTCGTGAGCATGGTGACTGGGTTGATAAGAGCGAATAAAATGAAGCAATTGGTCGAATACCATGATTTAGGACGAGTAGATTACAAGCAATGCTGGGATTTACAGGAGCGAATATTGAATGAAACAGTACGGCAGAAAGTAGAAAATAGAACATTATCGAAGCCTGCGCAATTTGCACCGCGACATTTTTTATTTTTTTGCGAACATCCTCATGTATTTACGTTGGGGAAAAGTGGAGAAGCGCATCACCTCTTAGCAAATGAAAGTTTGTTGAAAGCGAAAGAAGCTACTTTTTATAAAATAAATCGTGGAGGTGATATTACGTATCATGGCCCTGGACAGCTAGTAGGATATCCTATTTTTGACCTTGATCATTTCTTTAACGACATTCATAAATACTTACGATATCTGGAAGAAGCTGTGATTTTAACCTGCGCCGATTACGGTATTAAGGCAGGTAGAATTGCTGGATTAACTGGTGTATGGCTCGATGAAGAAAATCCGATTAAGGCAAGAAAGATTTGTGCTTTTGGTGTGCGGTGCAGTCGCTGGGTAACTATGCACGGATTTGCATTTAACGTAAATAGCGACTTAAGTTATTTCAACATGATAGTGCCTTGTGGCATTACCGATAAAGGAGTTACGTCCTTGCAAATTGAGTTAGGTAGAGAAGTAGATATCGAGGAAGTAAAGTCGAAAGTGTTGTTGAATATGCAATCCTTGTTTAACTTTGGTGTTATTGCTGGCGATAATGCAACGCTACCTTTACCTCACGATTTGAATTCATAAAACATTACGCTTATGAAAGCATTAAAAATTTTATTGAAAGCAATTGTAGCGTTAGTGCTGATGCTATTAGTGTTTATTCTTGTAAGTGGAAAGACCTATTTATTTAAGACGTTAGCATATAATTTTGTAGGCATTGATGACCTTGATTTATTTGAGCATCGTACGGTCGCAACAGGTGAAGGTATTGAATGGCCACTTTCGAAAAACTACAATAGCAAACCAATGCCGAATGAATTAAAGTCGACATTAGAGCAATTTAAAACAGTATCTTTTTTAGTAATTAAAAATGATAGTATTTTGTATGAACAGTATTGGGAAAACAAAAGCGATACTTCACATACGAATTCTTTTTCGATGGCAAAGAGCATAATTGGATTGTTAATAGGAATAGCTATTGATGAAGGTAAAATAAAAAGTCTCGATCAAAAAGTAGGCGAATTTATTCCTGAATATAAAACAGGCTCGCGCGCACAATTAACGATCAGGCATTTAATAACGATGTCAGCAGCACTAAATTGGGACGAAGCCTATGCCAATCCTTTAAGTGTAACTACCGAAGCTTATTACGGCACTAATTTGTTCTCTTTAGTAAAAAATCAAGAGGTGGTGGGGATTCCTGGAAAAGAATTCAATTATCAAAGTGGCTGTACTCAAATTTTAGGATTTATTATTGAAAAAGCAACAGGAACACATATTGCAACATACGCATCAGAGAAATTATGGAAACCATTAAATGCGATGCATGCTGCTGAATGGAGTCTCGATAAAAAAGATGGAACAGAAAAAGCGTATTGCTGTTTTTATTCGAATGCCCGTGATTTTGCGAGGATAGGTTCGCTTTATTTGCATCATGGCAAATGGAACGGCTCTCAGATTATTGATTCTGCTTATGTAGCACAAAGCGTTACCCCAGCACCGTTAGTCAATAACGGATCGCCTAATAGAGTGTATGGCTATCATTGGTGGATAGGAGATTTTTCGGGGAAACATATTTTTTACTGCCGAGGAATATTAGGTCAATACATTGTTGTTATTCCTGATGAAAATATCATCTTTGTGCGTCTCGGATATAAACGAGGAGAAAAAGCGGCTGACGGATCTCTGTTAGATATACCGATGTATGTAAAAGGAGTAATGGATTGGGTTAAAAATTAATACGAGTTATGTTAAAAGATATACACAGAGAGGATATAGAAGATATTGCAATTGCCATAGTGCCTCAAGAAAACAACTCCGAAATTTGGGAAGTGTATTTTGTAAACTTGAAAGAAGAATCATTGCGCAATGTAATTATTTCCAGTAAAGGGTATGGTATTTACAAAGGAGAAGAAGTAAAAACATCAACTCTTCGTCATTATTTGGGAGATATTCAACCATTAGATTGTGTATTGGTAGAGCCAATTCAAGATCAAGTTTTTGGATTGAACAACGAATACTGGGTGAGTTTTTACATTGGTCAAGAGATATTCGATAAAAAATATGTATTTCTTCCCGAATCAATAAATAAAAATTTCTTTACCATTATTCCTTTTTTAAATCGCCAAGGAGTGATGATTCGATAGTAAAGAGACTTTCAGAGGAATTAGTATTCGATTATCGATTTTAAAGAGTACCTTACATCACTTCGGCAAGTTGCTTAGGTGTAATAGCACTCTTTTGGAAAATATTTTCGATCAATTAATTGATAGTTATTTAATCAATCACGTAGGAATTTCAGATCATTTTTTAAGCGATAGTCTTGCGGGGTCATTGAAAATGAACTTGAAGGAACATTATTCAAACGAGCATTTCAAAAAGGCAGGCATTGGCAATGAGGATCTAGTTTCTATTGATAAATTAATTAGAGGAGATAAAATATTTTGGCTCGATAAATCGCACCACAATCAATTTGAGGACGCTTTCTTTTTACTTATTGATGCGTTTATTTTGCATTTGAATTCTACTTGTTTTACCGGAATTACTGGTTATGAATTTCACTATGCATTGTATGAAGCCGGAACTTTTTACAAAAGGCATCTCGATCAATTTAATACCAATAAAGACCGTGCCTTTACTGTTATTTTTTATTTAAATGAAAATTGGATTTCAGCGGATGGTGGTCAACTTTGTATTCATCATGAGGATGCAACACAAATGATTGCGCCTTTAAATGGTCGTTGTATATTTTTTAAAAGCAGTGAATTAGAACATGAAGTGCTCTTAACTGAAAAACCAAGATTAAGTATTACGGGTTGGTTGAAAACGAATGTAGCATAGAACGCCACCCTTGCATATTGCAAACGGAAGCTCTTAAGAACTAGAGACGTTTGAACATTAAAAAATCATTCTGAACATCTTCGCCTAAAATAAATTTTTTATTGCCAATTATTTCGAAAGAGTTCTTCTCGTAAAAACGAATGGCTCTCGCATTTTTTTCCCAAACGCCTAACCATATATAATCGCAGTGGGTTTCTTCTGCTATAGATATTGCAGTGTTAAATAGTAATTGTCCTGCACCATCACCATGGTGGCTATTCAAAACATAAATTCTAGCAATTTCCATTCCTTTTAAAGTCAACTGCATTTCATCTGCGTTAAGTAAATTTAACTTCAGATAGCCGATCACATTTTCATTCAATAAAACAAAGTAGAATACAGATTCTGGATTGTTAAATTCACTTGTCAACTGTTGAACCGACAAATCTTTTTCAAGATAATTGGCCATGTTAACTGTAGAATTATACTCAGCAAAAGTTTCAGCAAAAGTATGGCGAGAAATAATTTGTAAATCTTCAATTTGATTTAGTAATACTTTCGTTACTATTAATTCTTGCATCCAACAAAAATAATAACAATCGAAGTTGAAAATCAAATAAATGTTTACAAATGTTTAAAAATACATAGAGATAAAAATGATTCATTAGCTTTGTTGACTTATTTCTTTTAAATGCTAAACAATATATCTCTACAGAAAATTTTATGTCTCGACATAGAAACTGTTTCACAGTATCCCACCTTTGATCAAACTCCCGAAGAACTTCGTCCGTTGTGGAAACGCAAGGCCGATAATTTGAAGAAGGAAGAAATCGACACCCCAATCTCTATTTATGATCGAGCTGGGATTTATGCTGAGTTCGGGAAAATCATTTGTATCTCAACCGGATTTCTTACTGTGAAAGACGGAGAACGTCAGTTTAGAATGAAGTCGTTTTATGGTGATGATGAAAAGCAGTTGTTATTAGATTTTGCAGCGCTCATAAATAAATTAAATCCGGGTATGGCTTTATGCGGTCATAACGGTAAAGAATTCGATTTCCCTTATATCTGCCGCCGAATGGTCATTCATGGTATTGAGTTGCCAACAATGCTAGATATTAGCGGAAAGAAGCCTTGGGAAATTAGTCATTTAGACACCATGGAACTTTGGAAATTTGGCGACTATAAAAATTACACGCCGTTAAATCTACTCGCGTATATTTTGGGTATCCCAAGTCCGAAAGACGATATTGATGGAAGTCAAGTAGGTCATGTGTACTGGGTCGAGAAAGACCTGGAACGTATTGTAACCTATTGTCGGAAGGACGTAATAACAGTTATGCAGATCCTTCTAAAGTTAAAGGGGCAGCCTATTTTAGCAGAATCAGAGGTGGTTTTTTGAAAGAAACGAGCGTCAAAAGCAGGCTTTTTCATGAATTTTCCTGTTCATAACCGTATTCGGGAAAAGAAATTCGGTTTTTTACAAAAAAAAGTAAGCGCCCAATTTACGTAAAACGAGAGAATTAGTTTTGCCCTAACATTTTGATAAACAATATAGTTAGATGCTACTAACATCAATTTTGGCAAGAGGTGTTATGGCCGTCGCCCTAAATTAAGTTCACCCCGACACTTTCGCAGGTTATTCACATTTATTACTTTTGCACCCCCTCCACCTGTTTGTAGGGGTTTCAAATCGTTGAAAAGTGGCTGAACATCCATCAGAATACATCATCAAGTTTACCGGCATTCCGTTAGGAGTACATGAGTTCAGCTTCCATATAGGCGATTCGTTCTTTGAGTATCATCCTGTCATTATTATTCGTAGTGCCGACGTAGAGGTGAAGGCCATTCTTCGCAAAGGGTCAGGAGCTATGGAGCTAGATCTTCACCTAACTGGTGCTGTGAAAGTAGAGTGTGGGCGTTGTTTAGAAGAGTTTGCCATGCCAATAGATGTTGAAAAACACTTAATAGTGCGTATGGTAGAGAGTGCTAAACGTGAAGACGACGATGATGATGCGATACATATAGCATTAAGTGCACACGAAATAGATCTGAATGATCACCTATATGACTTCTTAGCATTAGAAGTGCCTTACATCCCTGTTCATGCCGACGACGAAAACGGAATGCCTGAATGTAATCCTGAAGTGCTGAAATTGATTGTCAGTGAAAAAGCGAAAGCGGAAGTTCCTAAAACCAGTGCTCCTGAAAATGATCGCTGGGAAGCCCTTCGCAAATTAAAAATGAATTAATAACAAAGTCTAATAATACCTTACTATGCCAAATCCTAAGCATAAGCACTCGAAATCCAGAAGAGATAAGCGCAGAACTCACTACAAAGCAACTGCACCAACAATCGCTATCGATTCAACAACAGGCGAAGCTCATCTTTACCACCGCGCTTACTGGTTTGAGGGAAAACTCATGTACAAAGGCAAGGTCGTAATGGAGCGCGAGGCGTAAACGTTTCCGATCCTCGTTAAGTGGCAATGCTTAATAACGAAGAACGATAAACCTTTAACCTCCAACCATGAAAATCGGAATCGATATAATGGGCGGTGATTACGCTCCTCTAGAAACAACATTGGGTGTAATCAGTGCTCTTCCTGATCTAACAGACGACGTAACACTCGTACTGTTCGGGGATCGTCATGCCATCACTGATCTGTTTTTAAGGGAAGGTGCCGATATCTCTAAAGTAGAAATTGTGCATACTACCGAAGTAATCGGAATGGATGAGCATCCTGCTAAAGCCATCACACAAAAACAAGATTCCAGTATTTCCAGAGGATTCGAATATCTTAAAAAAGGAGATATCGATGCTTTTGCTGGTGCTGGAAATAGTGGAGCAATGATGGTAGGTGCTATGTTTAGCGTAAAAACAATTCCTGGAATTCTTCGTCCCGCAGTTTGTTCAATCCTTCCTAAGGAAGATGGACCATGGGGCGTATTTTTAGATGTGGGATTAAATGCCGATTGTAAGCCGGAAATGTTACAACAATTTGGTATTCTCGGAAGTCTTTATTTAGAACATGTTCATGGAGTGAAATCGCCTAAAGTAGGGCTGATGAATATTGGAGAAGAGGAAGAAAAAGGCAGTATGCTTACTCAAGCAACACATCAGTTGCTAAAAAACACCAAAGACATTCACTTTGCCGGAAATGTAGAAGGCCGCGACTTATTTAACGATAAGGCGGATGTAATCGTTTGCGACGGATTTACAGGGAATGTTATTTTGAAAATGGCTGAATCCTTTTATGATTTAATTCAGAAGAGAAACGTTAAAGATGAATATTTCGAGCGTTTTAATTATGAGAATTATGGAGGAACACCAGTACTTGGAGTGAACGCTCCCGTAATCATTGCACATGGTATCTCAAATGCGCGTGCAATAAAAAACATGATTCATTCTACTCAAAAGGTTGCCGCTGCAGGTCTCTCCGAAAAAATCGCTCAGGCATTGCAGGAAAGTATTTCTAACTAACATGACAAAAATAAGAGCAGCTATTACTGCGGTTAACGCATGGGTTCCTGAAAATGTAATGACCAATAAGGACATGGAGAAATTTATCGACACAACCGATGAGTGGATTCTAAGTCGAACGGGTATTAAGGAGCGTCATATTTTAAATGCACCTGGTGAAGGAACTTCGGATATCGGAGCAAGAGCAGTTGAAGGGCTTTTAAAGAAGCGTGGCATATTAGCAGAAGAAATAGATCTTATTATTTGTGCAACAACAACTCCGGATATGCAATTTCCGGCTACCGCTAATATCATTTCAGATAAAGTGGGAGCAAAAAATGCATGGAGTTATGATATCAATGCGGCGTGTTCGGGTTTTATTTTTGCGTTGAGCACGGCCTCTAAATTTATTGAAACGGGAGCTTATAAAAAGGTGGTGGTAGTTGGTGCCGATAAAATGTCGTCGATTGTTGATTACTCGGATCGTGCAACTTGTGTTATTTTTGGTGATGGTGGAGGCGCTGTTTTGTTAGAAGCAAATGAGGAAGGAAACGGAATCATGGATTCTATACTTCGTGTAGATGGATCAGGACGCGTTCACTTGCATCAAAAAGCAGGTGGAAGTGTGAAGCCTGCCTCAGCCGAAACAGTAGCTGCGAAAGAACATTATGTGTATCAAGAAGGCCAAACAGTTTTTAAATTTGCTGTCACTAATATGGCAGATGTTAGTGCCGAAATCATGGAAAGAAATAATCTGACTAGTGATGATATAGCTTGGTTAATTCCGCATCAAGCGAATAAAAGAATTATCGATGCAACTGCTCGTCGTATGGGTGTTAGTGATGAAAAAGTGACTCTTAACATAGAGCGTTATGGAAATACTACCAACGGAACAATTCCGCTTTGTTTGTGGGAGTGGGAAAGCAAATTCAAGAAAGGAGATAATATTATTCTTGCCGCATTTGGAGGTGGTTTTACATGGGGCGCTATTTGGATTAAGTGGGCCTATTGATTCCTGTCTCATTATAATAATTTAAAAATCGCCGCTCCTGCTTAAAGAGCGACATTTTTCAATAATTAATGATTTTTTCAGTTGTTTGAGATTAGTTTGTACACGATAATAATAATATTTACTTTTACTAGGAATTTAATCAATACCTAATCATAAACCCTATTCAATGAAAAAACTATTACTTAGTATTCTGCTAGTAAGTGCAAGTTTTGGCCTTACGAAAGCACAAACAACAATTCTTTCGGAGGATTTCGAAGGAGGAGCAGTGCCTGCCTCATGGAACAACATTACAAATGCCACTGACGGCGGATGGATTGTTGGTGATGCAGCTACTTTGTCAACAGCTTCATTCCCAATCGATGCGCATACAACAATTGCGGCAACGAATGATGATGCTTGTAATTGTGATAAGAGTAACGACATTATTACTACAGGAACGATTGACTTATCAGCGCAAACAACGGTGTTCATGAGCTTTGCAAGTTATTTCTATGATTTATCGTACAGTGGAATAAATGAAGATGGAGAAGTTGTGGTGTCTACTGATGGTGGTTCAACTTGGACCTCTGTTTACACCGTTCCTGCGAACACTGGTTCATGGCAAACAGACTTCGTTAACTTATCAGCTTTTGCGGGTAATGCAAACGTACAAGTTGGTTTCAAATACAATGATAATGGTGGATGGTTATATGGATTTGCAATTGATGATGTATTAATCTACGCTCCACAACAAGGAACCGATCTTTCTGTTTCAAATACGATTGTAGGAAAATTAGATGCGCGTCCGGCTTTTGCAGCATATGCTAAGTATTTAACCGGTTTGCCTCTGACAATTAAAACTACTTTAACGAATAGCGGAACAACAACAATTACTTCGTTTGATTATTCATGGACAGATGGAATTAATATAAACAACCAATCTGTTACAGGTGTTAATATTGCTCCTTTAGCTAATTATGAAATTACTGCTACAGTGCCTTACACTACATTAGCTGGAGGTACTAATATTGCCACAACAATTTCAAATGTTAATAATGGTGCTGTCGAATTAAGTACGGTAAATAATTCGGCTTCATTTGATGTAGAAGGGGTAACCGCAGCTCCAGGTAAAGTATTCTTTGCAGAAGAAGGAACAGGAACATGGTGCCAATGGTGTCCACGTGGCGCTGTATACATGGATTATATGAAAAACACATACTCTTCTCAATTTGTAGGAGTAGCCGTTCACAATAACGCGTCTGATCCAATGAGAATTGCTGCCTATGATTTAGGCATTACTGCACTTGTATCAGGTTTCCCTAGCTCACTTCCTAACCGTATGCCTGAAGTAGATCCTTCTCAATTAGAGGCATCTTTTTTAGATTATATTTCAATTGCGCCAGATGTTTTAGTATCAGGTACAGCAACATGCAATACTGTTTCTAATGTAATCAATATTGAATTAGCCGCTAATTTTAATATTTCTGCTACAGGTGATTATCGCTTTATGGCAGTTGTGGCAGAAGATGATGTTACTGGAACAGCAGGTGGGTATATTCAACAAAATGCTTATGGTAATAATGCAAATGGTCCAATGGGCGGATTTGAATTATTATCGACTGCCGTTCCTGCTGCTCAAATGCATTATAATTTCGTTAATCGTGCCTTATTAGGAACTTTCAACGGACAAGCAGGTAGTATTCCTGCTGCTGTTGTGCCGGGATCTCCTTATACGTATTCATTTACAGCAACAGCTGCCTCTACTTGGGATAAATCACAACTTTATGTTGCTGGAGTCGTAATTGACGGAAGTACAGGTTTAGTGATGAATGCTATTAAACTTCCAGTTACATTAACCACTGGCGTAAATAATATCAGCAATACACTTTCAAATGCATACGTGTTTATGTCGTCGAGCGATGATTTAAATCTTGCCTTACAATTAACAAAGCAATCAGATGTTACAATCAACATCACTGATGTTACAGGTAAAGTAGTATTAACTCAACAATTAAACAACGTTAACAAAGGCGATAAATTTGCTTGGAACATTGCTTCATTAGCGCAAGGCATGTATAACTTAACAGCTACTTCGGCTGAAGGTAAAGTGTCTTTAAAATTCGTTAAGTAATTCATTAACGAATACATATTTTATAAAATCCCGGATACTTAGGTGTCCGGGATTTTTTTATGTTGTAAACGAATTGTTTATTTTAATTCATCCAATTCTATTTTCTTTTAAATTATGATATTCATTTCTTCTGTCTGAAAATGCTTTCATCGTTCAGCTAAAATCTCGACCTTTGCGCCTTCATAACCATTTGTCATGCAAACAAAAAAGGTAGAAATATTATCGCCAGTAGGTTCTTTTGAAAGTTTACAGGCGGCAATTCGTGGTGGCGCCGATGCCATTTATTTTGGAGTTGAGCAGCTGAATATGCGTGCAAAATCCGTAAACATGTTAACCGTGGAGGATCTTGCCGAGGTGAATCGTGTTTGTAAAGAACATCATATAAAAAATTATCTCACCTTAAATACCGTGATGTATGATCACGATATGCAATTGGTGAAATCAATAATTCAAGAAGCGCAAACGCGAGGTACTGATGCAGTAATTGCTTCTGATTTTGCAGTTATTGAATTGTGCAATCGTTTAAATATGCCTTTGCATATTTCTACTCAAGCGAACGTTAGTAATATTGAAGCGGTAACTTTTTTCTCTCGCTTTTCAGATGTAATTGTGCTTGCACGCGAGTTAACAATGACGCAAATTGATAACATCACTAAAGAGATTTTACGTCGTGATATACGAGGCGTTTCAGGTAATCTAATTCGAATTGAAACATTTGTTCATGGCGCATTATGCATGGCGGTTTCAGGAAAATGTTACATGAGTTTACATGAGCAAAATGCATCCGCTAACCGTGGTGCCTGTACGCAAAATTGCCGTCGCCCCTATAAAGTAACTGATCTTGAAACAGGAAATGAAATGGTAATCGACAATGAATATATTATGTCGCCGAAAGATTTATGCACCATTGAAATTATTGATCAAGTAATCAACGCCGGTGTAGATGTATTGAAGATTGAAGGAAGAGGGAAGTCGGCCGATTATGTTTTCACTACTACTAAATGTTATAAGGAAGCAATGGAGGCCGTAGCTGCAGGAACGTTTACTGCTGAACGTGCCGGGGAGTGGTTGAAAGAATTAGAAACAGTATATAATAGAGGCTTTTGGGAAGGATATTATTTAGGTCGTAAATTAGGAGAGTGGACTTCAAATCCTGGAAATGTGGCTACCGTAAAAAAAGTATATGTTGCAAAAGGGGTTAGATATTATCCTAATGCAGGAGTGGGTGAGTTTGTGGTAGAGTCGGGTAAAATGAAAAAAGGAGATCACCTTATGATTATGGGTGCTAATTACGGAATGGTAAAAATTGAACTCAACGATTTTCGTGTGAATGGAACTAATGCTGACGAAGCACAAAAAGGGGATCGTGTTACATTCGAGATTACTGAAAAAATTTCGAAGTCTGACAAACTGTATAAACTTGTTTAAACAACATGCCTAAAATTATTCATGCACGATTGAAGTGTATTGGCTGTGGTGTTTGTCATGAGAAACAACCCGAATTTTGGCGTATGTCGAAGAAAGATGGAAAGGCTACCCTGCTGAATGCTGAATTAAAAAAAGACAAAGCAATTTTATCTATTCATGAATCTGATGCCGACTTTTCTCGATCAGTTGCGGCAGACTGTCCGGTGAGGATTATTCAAGTAATTTGAGTATAGGTGTAAGCACCCCCTTTTTTGTAAAAACAAACATTTTTTTTCTTTTAAATACAACTTTTATAAAATAATGCGTAAATATTTTTACTTCGTTTTGAGAGGAGAATGCAATTTTTAAAGGTTGCCACATTAAATATATTTATTTTTTGTTGCATACGTAAATTCTTTGCCTTAAATTGCGTATTATAATAAAAAGCATATTTTAAAATTAGTATTGGATTATCATTTAGTAAATAAAATTGAATTGGTATTTAGTTAAATTAATTGTATTCACTGAGTCAATATAGACTCAATAATGTTTTTAGGGGTAATGTTTTATAAGCGGTTTTCGCTATTAATAATTTTATTGTCGATTACACAAAATGTGTTCTCTCAGGTAAGTTATTATAGCTTTCAACAGAGTAGTGCTGGCTACACTCCCGTTTCGGGTGGGACAGTACTTGGGACAGCTAACGGTGTCTCCGCAGCCGCTGCATTGGATAATATTGTCTATACATTACCAACCGCTACAATTCCTTTCGATTTTAGATTTAATGGTGCTGCCTATTCTGGATGTTATATTAGCACGAACGGATTCCTGGTTTTTGGAGCAACAATACCCACAACCACTAATTTCACTCCTATATCAGGCACTGCAGGCTATTCAGGGGCAATATCGGCCTTTGGGCGAGATATGATAGGGGTTTTTGACGCCGCTTCGTCTACGGCCGCCGAATTGTCTTATATAACCGTGGGTAGTGCGCCAAACAGAAAGTTTGTTATACAATGGAAAAATTTCAAGCCTTCTACACAAACAGGAATCGTTTCGCTTTGTAACTTTCAAATCCGACTTTGTGAAGGATCGAATGCTATTGAAATTGCTTACAATTTTACAGGATCAGGTTTCGCTTCAGCTACAGCGCAAGTTGGACTAAGAGGAAGTGCTAACACAAATTTTAATTCGAGAGCGGTTGCTGCAAGTACCGGCGCATGGGGGAGTTCAACTTTAAGTGCAGCTAATAGTACTACTTGTAGTATTAGTGCTACGCAACTACCAGCAAACATACTTTATGCTTATACTTGTTCGCCTCCTTCCGCAGCATCATATACATATAGTACTGCAAATTCATCAAAACTATTATGGAATGGAAATGGGCCGGGAACATTTGAAATCGAATATGGAATATCCGGTTTTACCCAAGGAAGCGGAATTGCCGTTTCAACAACGGATACATTTAAATTGATTACTGGATTAACTGCTTCAACAACGTATCAGTATTATATTAGAAAAGTATGTTCGGCTCCAGGAAAAGTGGGGCCCTTTATATTTAAAACGGGCGGTGCTGGTGAAGATTGTTCAACTGCAACAAATTTAAATATTGCCAATTCTTTAGCAACATGTAATTATACTACATTAAATAGTGGTATTTCCGTGAATGCGCCAGCTGCAATTTGCAGTGATGTTTTTGGTGCCGTTGGATCAAATGATACATGGGCAAAATTTACAGTGCCAACCAATAATCAAAATAAGATTACAATTAAAACTTTAGCAGGAACCTATAACGATTGGGTTCTTGAAGTTTGGAGTGGTTGTCCTGATAGTGTTGGGTCGCATACCATAGATTGTATGGATGATGCGCCAGATTATAATACAATGCCAACAATTTCTGTTTGTCAAAATGTATTAACACCTGGAGGCACCTATTACTTGCGTGCTTGGCCTTACTCTCCAATCGCTGCAAATATGTCGGTATGCGTTATGAAGGATTCATTTTGTATAATTCCTCCTTCAAACGATTTGTGCCAAGATGCAATAGTTGTTCCTGTGAATCAAATTGGTGGATGTCCCGGAGCAAGTCAACAATTTTCAAATAAGTTTGCTACACCAACAGTTGGCGCGGCGGCAACAATAGCATGCGATGCTAACATCGTTAATGATGTTTGGTTTGTTTTTAATACGGCTAATTTAGGTTCCATTAAAATTACGTTGAATAAATTAACAGCCTTGTCGTTAAAGGCGGCTGTTGTTTTTGATTGTGATGGAAATCAAGAAGCGTGTTTTAATCCTGCCGAAGGATCACATATTGTAAGTGGATTAAATCCGTATGCCGATTATTATTTAAGAGTTTGGACAAACGCAGGTGATGAGGGAACGTTTTCACTTTGTTTAGAAGATTTATGTGATGATGCAACAGCAACATTGTCGGGGAGTTCTACTGTTTGTCAAGGTAATGCAGGACAATTAACTGTTAACTTTACGGGAATTGCTCCATGGACATTCGTATATACTGACGGAGTTAGCAATTATCAATTGGTGGCAGCAACTACTCCATATTATATTCCTGCTACTCCATCGGCAACAACAACATATTCACTAGTTAGTTTAGCGAGTCCGTATTGTGCTGGAGAAGTTACAGGTAGTGCAATTATTTTTGTATTGCCAAAACCTGTGGTCTCATTAGCGCCTTTTTCTCCATTATGTTTTAATCAAAATATTGTTTTAAGTGGAGGTTCACCTTTGGGAGGAGTTTATTCAGGATTGGGTGTAAATGGAAATACATTTAATAGTTCCGTTGCAGGAGTAGGAAATAGTGCTATTACATACAGTTGTATAAATAGTTTCGGCTGCACCAATTCAGCAACACAAAATATAACAGTGAATGTAACTCCGATAATAACAGGATTTAGTCCTGCTTCAGGTGCTGCTGGAACACTTGTGCTAATTAATGGATTAGGTTTTACAAATACAAGTACAGTACAATTTAATGGGGTTGCAGCTACAATGGTAAATTATAATAGTAGTACTCAAATTTCGGCGGTTGTTCCACTAACAGCAAGCAGTGGAAATATTACTGTTCTAAATTCAACTTGTTCTGTAGTGTCATCAACGGTTTATACTGTAGTTGTAAATACAGTAGTAGCCAATTGCAAAACGGCAACCTTGTATCTTGATGGCTCGGGCAATGTAGTGTTATTGGCTTCGCAAATAAATAATAGTTCAACTGCAACAGCGGGCATAGCTTCGGTTTCCGTTAATCCATATCATTTTACATGTAATAATTTAGGATCAAATTCGGTTGTGCTCGCCGTTACCGATAATATGGGAACTACTACAACATGTAATACGAGTGTAACAGTAATTGATACCATAAAGCCAATTGCAATATGTTCAAGCGCAACAGTATATTTAAACATCAATGGCGTTGGAACTTTATTGCCATCACAATTAAATAATGGATCTTCTGATAATTGCAGTGTTGCTAATGTAACATTGAGTCGCACTTCTTTTAATATAACCGATATAGGTTCTCCATCGAATGTAGTAGTAACGGTTTCTGATGCATCAGGATTATCGTCAAGTTGTAATGCGCTTGTTACGGTACTAGATACTTTTCCGCATTCAGTAGATTTAAATGTGAAGGTTTTTATTCAAGGGTTTTATATAGGCAATGGAAAAATGGTTCAGGTACTAAATTCTACGGATACCACAATTTGCGATAGCATATTAATAGGAATAGCAAATCTGCAGAGCCCTTACACTATTGTTTATTCAACTTCGGGTATATTGAAGACAAATGGAAATGTTTCAGTAAAGATTCCTTCCACTTTTACAGGAAACACATACTATTTAGTGGTTCAACATAGAAATAGTATTAGCGTATGGAGCAAATTGCCGATATTAATTCCTGTTACAGGATCTTTAAACTACAACTTTACAGGGTCCAGTAGCGGCTCTCGAATTATAAATGCCGAAGAGAATTCAAATTCATCACACGACATTCCCCAAAATAAATAAAATAAGTTCAATCAAATGGGGAAAGACAATGTAAATAATAATAACTAACGAATGTAGATTTAGTCGTATTATATATCAATTAAAAAGTAAAAAAAGTTTATCACAAGAAAGCAGAAAACTAATATAAATCAGTTTTGCTGAAGGTAGTTCTTCTGAAACTTGACTTGTTTATTGCCATTACGTAAATTTGATAGAATGTGTTCGCAAATAAATAAAAAAGTGATTAGAGGGCTACATTTAAAAAGGGCAAAAAAACAAAAATATTATTGGAATATTTGCGAATATTTATAACTTGCGTTGGAAAATTAAAAGGATCGTAAATCTTCATTTAAGAGGAGAGAAATCTATTAATTCGAAGAAATAGTTGGATAATTTAGTTATTGAAAAGTTGTAAAGTAATTGTTTATGTATGCATTAGTTAGAATATAAATTAATGTTAATTTCCTGAATCATATTTGGATTAATCTGGTAATCGATTAATGCCTTTCTTAATATTTGACTAGTTTGTTAATTGAATAGTGTTTAAAGTATTTATTTAAGTTTCGTAAATTATAGTATAAATTAAAATTGATTTATTAATTCTTGCCTGCATTTATCGTAATAATAACGATCAATGTCATTTATTCTATTTGAGTCTTTTATTGAATTGTATTTAAATAATTGTTATTAACCTCTTTTTTTTCAGAAAAAATATGAAAAGGAGTTTTTTTTGCCAGTCTATTAATGAACGTAAGACAAAAAGTCTTATTGTTAATTGTGCGAACAATAAAGGTATCGCGCAATGGAAATTATGGTGTGTATTGTTACCGCTTTTGCAAAATGCAAATGGTGGTATTCTATGGTTTTTTAAAAATAATAATGTATTAGCAGTGGTTGCTGAACAAGTAAAAATACATGTTAAGCCACTGAATTTTAAAAAAAGAAATTATAATGGTATCGGCTTAAAGTACCTCCGATGGAAGGAGGGCTATAATCGTTTTTTTACAGTAAATATTTGCCAAATGGCGCTTTAAATTGAATTAACCTAAATCCATAAATAAAATGAAAAACAATTACACCAAAATCGACAAGTCGCCCATAAATTGGCGCTTGGCAATGATTTTAATTTTTGTGGTAACCTGCGGCATGTCTGTGTCGGCACAGGTTACTTCTGTAACTCAATTAGGATCCTCCACTGGATGGTATTCTGATGACACTCGTACAACTGCTGGAGTAAATCTAGTTGGCTTAACCCAAACGTATCATCCTTATTATGATTATTTGAATGGGTTTACTTCTTCTGTAACTGTTGGTGCAACTCAAGCGGTTAATACTTGGTATACCGATAGATATGCTCCTGCAGGTTTTACAACTGCAACCTTAAACGGAAATAGCGTTTTAAAACATAGTATTAGCGCTGCCGATTGTGAATCGTGCAGGCCTTCAGGATTTAATATTCCATTTTACAATACGCAAGGACGCAAATTCGATCTTGCTGCTAATTCATCAAAAGCTTCTATTGATTTATATATACCTGCAGCATGGGCATCTACTGGAGCTCGTATGGCAGGTTTTTGGGGAACGGCATTTGATGCAACAAATCAAGTATCAGGATATCCTATTATAGAATTTGTAAGCGATTTAGGTACACCTCGATTTCGAGTGTATGATGATGGAACTTGGGTAGATTTAGGTTTGCCTTCAGGATTTTCATACGATTCATTCGTGAAACTACAAATGGAACTGCTTCCTTCAGGAGAGTTCTTAATGACGGCAGGAAATTTACAATATACAACAGTTAATTTAGCGCAATATAATACAACACATTTAGCAAATATTATTTTACAAGGACATAATATTGGAGTATCAGGTGCTTCTTATGATATTTATTGGGATAATTTATATTGCAATAATAATGGAACTACTGCTGATGATGCAGCAATTTCGCAACAAATAAAATTTAGCCGTCTTTACGCAGGTTCGTATAATAATGGTGGATTAATGGAACTTGATGGAACCACAAATAATTCTGGAAAATCAAGTGTTAAATATTATACGGGATCTGTTATTGCTCCAGGATCTGCGTTAAGTTCTTTTAATGCAACTTTCCGTTGGTATTGCGATCCTTATTCAACATCACGTACACCAGCTTTAAGTTTACTAGTTAGGGGAAGTAATAATTTAACATACTCTTTTGCGTATGTTGGACCTAGTGCAGTTATTAATACTTGGAATACTTTTAATGCAACTTCGGCTTCTCCTTATTGGAGCTTGTTTAGTAATGGCGCACCTGGTGGAGCTGTTGTAAAATCATTAACAGATTGGTTAGCGGATCCTACTTATGGGTCTATTTTATCAAATGGTTCAATCACTGCAGAAGGATTCAATATAGGTTCGTATCAGAGATATTGTCGTATTGGAATTGATTGGCTAGAAAGCAGTATTTTAAATGGAGGAGCAAGAATTGATTTTGGGGCTCCTCAGATAACTTATTATGTAAATAACAATAGTACTTCTGGAGATGTTTATACAACTGCTGTAGGTAATGATTCAAACGCAGGTACTGCTTCTGCACCTTTTGCTACAATAGCGCATGCTATAAGTTTAGCGAATGATGGTGATATAATTAAAGTTGATGCAGGAACGTTTAACGAAAATGTAACAGTTGACAAACGCATAACACTGAATGGTGTTGGTGCAACAACGATACTTACACCTATTTCTATTGCTACTCCAGTTATTAATGTAACAGCATCGGGTCTTGATGCTAGCAATCGCTTGGTGATTAAAAATTTGGCTATTACAGGAACTAGTAATTCTAGTGGAAGTGATGGTATCGCTTTTGTTCCATCTTCTACTGCAAGTTATCTTACAGTTGAAAATGTTAGTGTTTCAACGCATGGACAAGGAATTCATTTCCGTTCATCGTCTTTCACAGGTGTACTGATATCAAATTGCACATTAAATGGAAATAATTTCGGAGTTCGTTCTGCATCTGCAGTAACTTCTTTTAATGGACTTACCATTGATGGATGTACAATGAATAACAATTCATCCTCTGCAATCACGGTAAATCCTTCATTACCTGCGAATCCGAATCTTACTAATTTTACAGTCTCGAATTCTACTTTTAATAACAATAGTACAGCAGGTAGCAGTAACCAACATGATTTATGCTTTTATGGTTTTAGCGGAAATGCTACTTTAACTAACGTATCGGTTACAAGTGGAAATGGCGCATCTGCAAATTCAAATAGTTATGGTATCGTATTTACAAATGGATCAGGATATGTTAGTGCGGGTACGATTGCACTAAATAATGTTACTGTTTCAGGTTTTGTTGGAAAAGGCGCATTAAGTTTTCAATTGTATAATAATACTAGCAATATCAGTTTAACCGATGTAAACGTTAGTAATTGTGTAGCTCCTTGGGGTCAGGTTATTATTGACCAACAAGGTGCAGGTACTTTCAATCTAGGCAATACAACTTTAAAAACACTAGTATTATGGAATGCAGCTAGTGTAAATGCTACATCTGCAATATTCAAGAATTATACTTCAGGAGCTACTTTAGATAGAAACACACTTGCTGATTGCTTCCAAATTGAAAATCAGGTTACACATGCAACCGATAACGCTAGTTTAGG
>CAIRUC010000047.1 GCA_903881665.1 uncultured Bacteroidota bacterium
AATTTTGCTTTTTCAAAATGACAATAATCAGTTTTTCTAATATTTTTTACTTTAATATTGAAGCAATTGAATGAAATAAATTTGATACCTATTTGAAAAAATTAGCATTAAAGCAGAGCACTGATAACAATTCAAATCTGAATGATAAAATCTGCATATCTTAGTAAAATTAAATATTTCAGATTTAATACATTCAAATAAATGCCTAATCAGAAAAAACACACCTCGAAAATACTTCGATTTTGGAAACTATTAGGACCCGGCCTTGTTACTGGTGCCAGCGACGATGATCCATCCGGAATAGCCACCTATTCGCAAGCTGGTGCCGCATTTGGATTATCTACGCTATGGACATCAATAGTTGCATTTCCTTTAATGGCAGCGATACAACAAATGTGTGCGAAAATAGGAATGGTAACAAACAACGGCTTAACAGGCACACTAAAAAAACATTACCCACGTCCTGTTTTATATTTAATGTTACTCTTTAGTTTTCCCGCCATCGTTTTAAATATTGGCGCCGACATTGCTGGAATGGGCGCCGTTGGAAATTTGTTATTTCCGAGTATTGACGCTGGTTTTTTTAGCGTATTATTTACATTGCTTTTACTCGGATTAATCATCTACCTCCCCTATTTAAAAATAGCATCTATACTAAAATATTTATGTATTGTTATGTTAGTTTATTTTATAGTGCCATTTTTATATCATCAGGACATCAAAGAAATTTTAAAGAATACTTTTTTACCTACCTTACAATTCAATAAAGATTTTTTCGCCATACTAGTAGGTATTTTGGGAACTACTATTTCACCTTATCTGTTTTTTTGGCAAGCATCGGTAGAAGTAGAAGAAATGAAAAACAAAAAAAGTCACTTGGTTGTAAATAAAAAAATCATTCGCGAAATGAAACAAGATGTTGATTTTGGAATGACTTTTTCGGGATTAGTAATGTACTTTATTATTTTAACAACGGGAACTGTATTGTTTAAAGGTGGTGTGCACCAAATCGACACTGTAGAACAAGCAGCTATGGCGTTAAAACCATTAGCCGGAAACATGGCGTATTTACTTTTTGCAGCAGGAGTAATTGGTACTGGCCTCATCGCAATACCCGTATTGAGTGGATCGCTTTCCTATATTTTCGCCGAAACCTTCGGATGGGAAGAAGGACTTGATAAAAAATTTCATGAAGCAAAAGGATTCTATATCATTATTGCTATTTCTTTATTACTTGGACTGTCGTTAAATTATATTGGTATTAGTCCCATAAAAGCTCTTATTTACACCGCCATATTATATGGTATAACGGCACCGGTATTAATTGCTATCATTCTACATATTTCGAACAACAAAGAAATAATGGGTAACAACACAAACGATATGTTTGCCAATGTATTAGGCCTATTAGCTTTAATTATAATGACAACTGCTTCAGTAGCGATGTTTTGGCTAGAGAGATAAAGATGATTGATTGTAATTCTCGATTCTATGGAGGATAAGATAAATGGAGAATTTAAAATTTATCAAACAAGGTAAATAAAAAGCATTGAATTAATCCATTACCTTCATTTAAATGACAATATTATATACCAATTTTACAATAAAAAAAGTACCTTTGAAATACATTATAAAAGTATCATGGAAAAGAAATCAAACTTACTTTTATCCTTTTTAATAGGTGCAGTTGCCGGCGCGACTATTGCTTATTTATTAAGTAACGACAAAGGCGAAGAAATCGAGAAGGATATAAAAGAAACTGTGGCAAAAATCAAAGACGAACTCGAGAAACATTACGAGAAAGGGAAAGCGATTGTTAAAGACATCAAACATAATGCAGAAGAAACTTTAGAAAGAAATAAACCAGCTTAACACTTCATTATGAAAGAAGAATCATTGGGTTCGTATGCACAAGAACTTAAAAAAGATATTTCCGAATACGTTGATCTAAAAGTTCAACATTCGAAATTATTAGCATATGAAAAAATAGCTAAAACAACATCAGCAGCTACTACCTATTTACTTATAGGATTATTTATTTTTTTTGCATTTTTATTTATTTCTTTTACGTTAGCTTTTTATTTAGGAAACATTACAGGAAGCACCACATTAGGTTTTGGAATAGTTACAATCATTTACATTTTTATTCTGATCAGTGTTTTATTTTTCAGAAAAAAATACATTAAGAATGTCATCACGAATAAAATCATCGGAGTATTAATGGAGGAAGAAAATGACGAAGATGAACAAGAGTAACCTTGCGCTGCTGAAAAAAAAACAGCAGCAAGCGAAAGCCAAACTAATAGCCAAAGAATCCGACATTAATAATAAACTGAACTATCTCGAACATCATTTTGGTAGTATGGTACTAAATAGTATAATGCCAACAAAATCAAGCGACGAGGAAAGTATTTCATCAAGGTTTTTAAGTGGACTATTTGGCCAATTAGGTGAAAAAGGCTTTTCACAGATTTTATTAGGGAAAATGGGGGGCCTAATTGGCTATAAACTTTCTGGCTTTTTACTTAAACTATTAAAAAAATACATTTAGCCAATAAATTATATTACTGAAATTCAATGATTTATAAAATATTTATCATTTCGATGTTCCAACATCAATTGTAAATACATTAATTTGCAGAATTAATTCTAAAAAAAATATTTCAAAAATGAAAAAATTATTCTTACCGCTAATGGCGGGTCTTCTATTAACTGGAGCAGCAACCGCACAAACAAAATGGAGTGTTGATGCCGCTCATTCAAACGTAAAGTTCTCTATAACTCACATGGTAGTATCAGAAATAGAGGGATCTTTCCGTGGATTTGAAGGCATTGTTGTTGCACCTGAAGCCAACTTCAACAATGCATCTGTCGAATTCTCAGTAAAAACAGCAACTGTATTTACAGATAATGATCAACGCGATGCTCACTTAAAAGGAGATGATTTCTTTAACGCTGAAAAATTCCCAAATATGACTTTCAAAAGTACTTCGTTTAAAAAAGCAGCCGACAACAAATATACTTTAACTGGAAACTTAACAATTCGTGACGTAACAAAGCCTATTACCTTTGAGGTAACATATGGAGGAACTGCGAAAGATCCATGGGGAAATACAAAGGCAGGATTCAAAGCAAAAAGTGCTATTAAACGTTTAGATTACGGCCTTAAATGGAATACATTAACTGAAGCTGGCGGTATGGTTGTAGGTGATGAAGTTGGTATTTTATTAAACATTGAACTTCTTCAAGCAAAATGATTATTATCACTTCTGATAATAAATAGAAAAAGTCACGAAAAAATTCGTGACTTTTTCTATTTATATTAATAATTTAGCTAAAATTTTTTAAAATTATTATGATAAAGCAAATAGAAGAAGAGATTCACCAACGCAAATTTAATAACGAATATCACAAAATGAAGATTAACGTGATATATACTGGAAGTTGGGTTGAATCAGAGTTTAACAAAGTGTTTAAGAAATATGGTCTATCTTTACCTCAGTACAATATACTTCGCATATTGAAGGGTTCTAATCCCAATCCACTATGCCTTCATCAAATCAAGGAACGTATGCTTGATAGAATGAGCGACACATCGCGAATAGTAGAGCGATTATCGAAAGCCGGTTTTGTTGAAAGTTCTACCAATGAAGCAGACAGAAGGAGTATAAATATCAAGATCACAAAACAAGGAATTGATTTAATTAATAGTATGAGTACAGAAGTTGATAGTTTAGATCATGTAATATCTGTGCTTACTGAAGAAGAAGCTATTCAATTAAACTATTTGTTAAACAAAGTACGTGTCAATAAAAAAGAAACTACAGTAAAGGAATAATATGAATAATTCAGAATTAGGAATAGGATCACGTGTTCGTCACTCAGAGTTTGGCATGGGTGTTATTATTAATGTTAAACCCAAGACCTACTCTATTGTTTTCATAGAGAAAGGGAATGTAGAAGTATCGAAGACTTACAATGCGTTAGAAGTTATTGAAGCTGCAGAACCTGATACTGATCTTATTAGTCTATCTGATGTAGAAAGAGTACTCACTTCAATTATCAAACGTCACTCGGATATCCAGGAAACAGTTCCTTTAGGAAATAAATGGATCGGAGGAAAAGTAGTGATATACCCCGGCAATGAAAATCTACAAGCCAAAGAGATTCCTATCGATGCGTTCTTTAATAAAATAATCATGGTACGAGATCGTTTACGAGTGATGGAACAACGCATCAACGCTCATTTAGTACTAACAGAAGAAGACAAAATAAATTTGCAGCAATACCTCACCCGAATTTATGGTTCGCTAACCACATTCAACACACTTTTCAAAGAAACGGAACATCAATTTAGAGGAGAAAAAACAACATAAAAAAAGGGGCCATAAGCCCCTTTTTTTATTGTATCATTTATCGTATAATAGACAATTTATTCCTACATGAATAATCAGTACCACTTAACTGAATTACATATATTCCAGTAGGCAAATCACTAACATCCAAATGCATTTTCCCTAATTCATTTACGAGATTACGAAGCATTAATTTACCCTCTAAAGTAAAAATCTCAACAGACTTTATTGCCCTATTTTTTTTCGTATCAATATAAATCACATCCGTTGCTGGATTTGGATAAACCACTCCATTATTATATCCCGTTTGAGTAAACAAACTTGTGATAGTAGTACCAGTAGGCATTCGAACATTATCGATCCATGCACAATCACTACCATCACTTACTGTAATATCTTTTGAATAATCAAAAACAACTTGATGATTACCCGCTGGAATAGCCAACGACAAATACTTCCATGAAGTAATACCACTTTCTTGATGTAATGTAAGTCCGTCAACAATAACTTTTAGAAAGTCGTACGAGGCCTCGGAACTAATCATATAATAAAGCGACAAACTATCATTAACTGGCGATGAAAACTGAATCACTAATGCACTGTTTTCATTATCATTTATATCGTCGCTTTTCGAGCAATATGCACCGGCAAACGGCAAATCATTGGCGATAATCCAAGGCTTTGTTCCAGCGAATGTCCATGGCAAATAAGTAAAATCTGCCGTTTCAAACGTCTCCAATATTTCACCTACAGATTGTAATATCAATAAGCTATCGGCATAGAATCCTGCTAAGGCTACATTATTTAAATCATAAGTAGTACCCGCAGCTAAATTGGGTGCAATGAGATATGTGCATGAAATAATAGTTGATTGTCCAGCAGCTAAAGCAGCAATATTTCCGGCACCTGAAATCAAAGTAATATTTGCAGAAGAACTAGTGATTGCATATTGAATATTTGCGACAGCTGAATGTCCGATATTACTTACCGACAAAGAATAATTTACTTCTTCCCCACTCTCAATCACACCATCGCCATCACTTAACGAACCTTCTGCATACACCGTATTAGTGATGTTGATAATAGGCGCATTTACGATTACAATGAAAGTAGATATCGTAGTTACTCCACCGGCATCCACGCAACTAACATTAAAAGTAACGGCATGTTGATCGGGTACATTATTGGCTACAACAAAAGAAAATTCACCAAAGAGAGAAGCTACCGAAGACGCGGCAACAACAGTTACATTAGCTACGCTATCGGTTAAAACAACATAGGGGTCATTAGAAGAAACAGTTACATCAACAACTCCAGATGCAACCGAGCCATAATTAATTAACGATAAATCGAGGTTGATAGCTTCGTTATAATCTGCTTGATGATTATTATTTCCGGAGGGATCATCAATATTATGTGAATTAACAGACACATAAGACCCCGAAGCAGGAGTGACAATTATATATCCTTGATAAGGAATCATATTAAAACCGGTTACGGTAACAAAAAGAGTATCAACTGTAGTTAACGCATCAAAACTAAGGTTAGCTACATTTCCGTTTACTGTTGCTGTAGAAAGTACTGAACCTGCTGAAGAAATAGCAACAAATGCACCATTAATATTTACAGAAACAACTACTGACGTTGAACCAATGACTAAACTCCCCGTATGAATTACCGTGAGTACTTGAGGAGCTGCTGTGCGCACTTCTAACGAAGGATCTCCGAATACATGCCAAGTATCTGACATTTCAGCACCTGCAGCGCCATAATCATCATTCATGAGCATACATCCATTTACGGATAGCGCTCCAATCGAACGTATAGCATTCGAATTACCAGCTTGCATTAATAAATCAACCATTTCATCTTGAGCATCCATTGGAGGATTCCATGACTGATTAATACTCGACATAAATGTACCCACTGCACCGATTGGCGTATTATTATTTGTTGCTCTTAATAATCCTTCTGCTAAACAAGGACCGAAAGTGCTATTAAATTCTCCATTTACACAAGCAACAGACCATATAAAAGGAAGTTTATTTTCATTCATCAAAGAAGGTATATTCCCATTCGAAAATCCAGTAGTACCAAAACTATTGGTTGATCCGTGTCCGGTATAGGTAATAATACTAGCACCCGATTGCATTGCATTTATTAAATTAGCAGCAACAGGATCCCCAGCCGCATCGGATGTACCAACATGTGTTCCGTCGTATAACTCATCTACCAATTGATAACCTGAAGTCAGCAAATCAGTTCGAATATTACTTTCATGTTCCCAATCCATTTCATTATCATCGCCAGGACCTTGATTAGAGCCGATCACAATTCCCTTCGACAACCAAGTATCGGATGCATTCAACGATCGTTCATAATGTAAAATACGATCAACCTGAGTAGTAACATCATTAGTAGATTCGGCAGATATGCGACCTACAAAAACCTCAGCATAACTATCATTTCCTACGATGTACCCATAAGAAGGATCGGATGCGCCAGTCCAAGCAGTAAAAGAAGGTATCTGCCCGATGTCGCCAACCAACAAAACATATTTCAATCCTTGATCGGCGTAAAGTGCAGTAATTTGATCTTTAATGGCAACGGCATTTCCACCAAAAACCGAAGCTGGTATAACGGTAACGGATATCCCCTTTTTAATTTTCCAATCAACAAGAGGTTGAATTTGCGAAATCCATTGATCGGCACAAACAACCAACATAGAACCTAGATCATTCACCGGATTATACTGAAGTACAGGAAAGTTTTTAAATAATGATTTATAAATCGCCAAAAAATCGGGATCCGCATTTACATTTGAGGTAGTATTGACTAGCGGATTTACTAAATTCCCAACATTAGAAGTACTCATCTCAATTTTAAGATGAGAATACACTCTTAGCACATGTGACTGAGGATTATATTGAAAAGGAGAAACGACAAGTGTTTGTCCGCGAAAATCTCGAACAACGAAAGGTTCACGCATTGCTACCTGCTGTTGCGGAACGAATTGATTAACTTTATAACAATCATTAAACTTAAAAGAAACATCGTTAGGATTTACATTACGGTAGAGATTACCTTTAGAGGGTGCTATCAGCACATTCTGGAATTCAACAAAATCGGAAGCAAGCACTTCGGTCTTCATTACTGCTAAATTAGGAATAGCAAGAGTAATTGGAAGCACATCGATATCGGGCAAGCCACGATCCAACGAACGCGTTCCTTCTACCATCTGAACAGAAGAATAATCAATACCATCAATTATCTGATGTTTAAGATAAAATCCGGGAATAAAAACATCAACAGTTGACGTTATCAATGCATTAGAAGTGACAATCACCTCTGCTTTTGCAGGAACCGCTGAAGTTATTTTATTCCAGGAATCAACTTGAGCTGATGCAGAAAAACTCAATATGATGCAAAAAAACAAGATAGTAAATTTATTTTTTCTCATGACATTTTTTTTGATTCAATAAAGATAGGAATTATTCATTTGCAACAGGAAACCGGGGGTCATATGAAGTATTACGCACCTTCGACTCAAACCACTGATCGAACAAAATGAGTTCGTGGCTACGAGGCACCCAGCGGTAATCGGGATCATTAGAACGAAGTAATACAAAATCCTTCTTCCTCTCCTCCCATACTTCTAAAAAATTAAAGCCCGACATCGATAAAGACCTAAGTAATCGAAAAACGACAACATCTCGCTTACGAATACTTTTCATTTTAATAGTTCGTTCTATATGTTTTCGAAGGCTCTCAATTCGCTGATCGGCGAGATCAATTTTTTCAGTCTCCAAAGTCAAGAAAATCTGAAGCAACCTAATACCGATATTCCAACCCTCCTTTTCCCCTTCAATCTCTTTTGTATCTTGCAACAAACGATAACTTTCTTTAAATTTTTTTTGCAAGAACTTATTTACTGCCAACAGATATTTTCGACGCGAATGCTCTTCAATTGAATTACCAATTTCACCTTCCGCCAATATATCCTGAAGTAAATCAGCACTTTCTTCGTATTGACCGATATAGATATTCAGCATAGATTTGGCTTCGCGGTAATAATTTTTATCGCGGGGCTGAAGACCAGGAAAGCTCATAGCCATTTTCGTATTTTCGATTGCTTCCTTGTACTTAAAAAGATACGTTTGCGTAAACGCAAGATTAGTATACCCTTCTGCTATACGCGTATACTGTTTCAAAGCAGGTTGTTCTTGCAAAGCTTTAATAAGAGAATACGATAGCGTTTCAGCTTGAGTATAATCGTCGCAATAATGCAGGTATTGTAATTTCAATTGACAAAAACAAAAATACACGTTCCACAAACCATTCGCATTAAATAAAACTTCTAGCTCATTACAAGCCTGTTTCATTTCAGAAAGCAAACTAAGGTTATGCGCCGATTTATATTGTTCATGTTTAATAAAACGCGAGAGATATAACTGACCGAGATTAATTGCATTTTTCTTTTCTTGTGCTAATTTCATCTCATCAATTAAAACAGCGGGGTCAATTGAATTAGAAAATCCTGAATTCAGCAAAAATTTCAGATTTAAAAATACGATTAGCTCATCATACAATTCAAACTTCAATGATAATTTAATTCCACGATTCAATATACGAAGCATTTCTTTTTCACTAACGCCTCGAGCAATGATATTATATGAAATACCAATCAGCTTTTTTGTTTCCATCAATCCTCTGAAATAAGGTGAATTAATCTCAGACCGATAAAGGTTTACATCTAGGAAATTAGCTTCATATAATTTGTCGCGAAAGCGCTCGAGTAATTTTTGAAAAGCAGACAATTGAATGTTTTCAGCTTTGCCGTAAATAATCCGCATCACATCCTCTTCTTCTAGATGTGGCTTGGTATTGAGTAGATCATATAACATTACAGACTTAGAGTCAACCCGAGTAGAATCTTCATGTAGATCGAGAAATCGACGAAACGTTTTTCGCTCATGACTTCGCAACCGAACAAAAAAACCTGATACAGTAGAAAATATTTCACTCATTTCATTTGTTATTTCTGATTTTAATTATTTAATTTGCATAACACACGCGTAAAACACCATGATAGATATTATTATAGCCCTCTTGTTAAATATGGGCATTACTTTTGGAATCGGCGGTCAATCAACCTCTGGAGGGACTGTAATTGTAACGGATGTTAATACTGGCGCTGTTTACACATTTGGAATTGGAAGCACTGGCGGAGTTGGCAACGGTGTAATAAAGAATAACATCATAACGTATCACTTGTATAGGAATCCTGACGGGACTTATTATATATCTCGAAGATAATATCTTAATGTCGCTAAATGACATTTCTATAAAACAAATAAGGCGCTGAACATCAGCGCCTTATTTGTTTTACAACCATTTTGCCAATATTATTAGCGAAAAAAAGATGTCGATTTTTTGAATTATTAGTTTTAGTACTAATAATTTAGACTACAATACCAAAGTTAAGAAAACAACTTTTTAGCAATCAAACACACTAGAATTAATTCAAGTTCAGAAATTCAAATCGAAAAATCCTTTACGCATCTA
>CAIRUC010000048.1 GCA_903881665.1 uncultured Bacteroidota bacterium
CGATTAAATTTTTTCCGCCTATTTCCTTCTAACGACAAATTAATCCTAATTAATCCTATGTTATGCGACCTAATAACCCGTCAAGTTTATTCGCTTTGCGTAGTGGGGCTTTGGCAAACGTTTACTTAACGCGAAAATAAGATTTCACAATATGAGTTAAAGGTAAAAAACGCAAATCAAAGCCTACTACACCATCTTTTTTAGTGATGTAAATTTTAAATACTTTTTCAGTAGCGAATGAAACACTTGCAGTATCATGCTGCAACATATATACTTCGTTGTAATTTTTATTCCCTAATGTAATATTTGAAAACAATGAATCACCAACGTCAAGTATTATAGGATTTTTAATGGTGAAATCTTCATAAAAATCAAGGACGTAATAATAAATATAGGAGTTCGCCAAAAATTTACCAAATGTTTCTTCATTGTTGTTTTGCGAAAAAATTCCGGCTTTAAATCCAGCAGAATCACTTTGAGCCATAAAACTTTTATGCACGCTACATCTTTCTTCACAATCGCATCCACCTAATTCGTTTTTCTTACAAGCATTTTTATCAAGTGGATTCGACTCCGTAACAGAATAAACTTTAAACGACAACGTATCTCCAGCACCATCGGCAAACAGTAAAGTATCAGCAGCAGTAGTATGGAACCAAGCAGCACTTTCGGTTGATATTGATCCGCAATGATATTCCTTATCGCAATTACAACTACTTAATATCCATAAAAGAATTATAAAAATTAAGTTCTTTGCTTTCATTTTTTATTAGTCGTTGTTATTTTGTTTTATTTAACTTCTGAACAAACATATGCTCGGCCGTTTGGTATAAACTAACCACTTTTTTTTGCATATCGTTCTCAACAGATGTCGGTTTCATATCGCCCGTATAACGATCAAATTTATATTGCGTAATTTTCTTTTGAGGCGACAATACCACTAATTTATCATCTTGAATATAACCTAACTTTTGATACGTTCCAACAAAGGCTCTCTCCTCTTCTTTTTTCATGGTAAAAATATCTTTTCCATAAAATGTCGATTTATAACTCCAATTCATCATCGCCATTAACGTTGGAGGAATATCAACCTGACTACATAATTTATCAATTACTTGCGGTTGTATTATTTTAGGTGCATACATCACACAAGGAATTTGATATTTCAGAACAGGAATTTCAGCTTTACCAGCACTGCTTCCGCAATGATCTGCTACAATAACAAAAATGGTATTATCGAACCATGGCTTTTGCTTTGCTAATTTGATAAATTGAGCTAAAGCATAATCAGTATACATCACACCACCCGATCTATTATTGGGAAATTTAATGCCGACCTCAGGAAATGTGTACGGCTTATGATTCGATGTTGTCATAATAAAATTTAAAAAAGGTTTACCTTCAGCAAAGCTTTTATCAGCCTCTTTAATAGCACGTCGGTACGAATCGCCATCACATGTACCCCAAACATTAGCAAACGTAATTTCATTATCTGAAAAAACACTGCGGTCAACAATTTCATAACCGTTACCACTAAAAAATGTATTCATGTTATCAAAATAACCAAGTCCGCCATAAATAAACTTATTTTGATAGCCCTTTGTCTTAAATAATGAACCCAATGAATATAATTTATCGTTATCCGGACGACGTACCAAACTTGTTCCCGGAGTGGGAGGAATACATAAGTTCAATGCTTCAAGTCCACGCACCGTGCGCGTTCCATTAGCATATAAATTCGTCAGAAATAATCCTTCATGCGTTAATGAATCAAGGAATGGCATAGCATAACCATCATCGCCGCCAATATATTTTAAGTACTCACCACTCAAACTTTCTACCGTTACAAACATCACGTTGTAGCGCTTCTCTGCCCCTATTCTTTGCACCGAATAAAGTGGATTCACTTTGCCAGGTTGATTATAAACAATCAACGAATCAGACATTAATTCTTGAAGCGTTTTGAAAGCAGATTGATCATCAACAGTTTTATAAAAATGATCGTAATCGAGCTGGTTATTTTTAAAGGCTTCGAAGAGTGAATAAATTCCGTTTTTAGCAAGTTCTTTGTTGTAACTGTTGGTGCTAATTTCGGCCCAAGCATGTGTTACAAAAAAGAATGAAAAAACCGAAGGAAGCAATAAAACACCTCCCGTTTTTAACCGATGTACAAATGACTGCGTATCATTCAACGAATCATTAACAACCGATCGCCTAACAACGTAACGAATAATCAATGCACTAACAGCTGCGACTATACTAAACAACAATGGCAATGAATAGGACTCCACAATATTTCCAATGACTTCAGTTGTATAAACAAGATAATCAACTGCAATAAAGTTAAATCGAACTTCAAATTCATCCCAGAAAAAATATTCTGCAATAACATTAAATACCCAAATAAAAATAGTGAGGGAATAAAAAAACCAAACAATTCCTTTGTATATTTTACTTCGTGCAATTACCGAGGGGATAACAATAGTGAAAAAGATATAAGGAACCATAAAATAAGCACAGGCAACAATATCAAAAAATAATCCTACCCCAAACGATTTTATCAACTCTAAAATATTCCAACTAATCTGCCCAGCCGACTTAAACATCAGAACAAATCGTGTAAACAAGGCTAGAATGAGAAAGATTGTGAATAGCGATTTTACAATATTAAATCGCCCTATAAATAGTGATTGCATAAAGACGGGATTTGCAAAAGTTAACCGTGAATAGTTTCTTTAACTCCGAAACCTTTAATAATTTCTCCTTCATAATCGAGCCACTCTTGCCATCTCTTATCTACATCTTCATTCCCTGCGTATTGATGGGCAAAACTTAAGAACGTGGTATAATGATTCGCTTCACTAACCATCAACATACGATAAAAATCGCGTAAATCGGCATCATTTATATTATCAGATAACACTTTAAATCGCTCACAACTCCTTGCTTCAATCATAGCTCCAAACAATAGGCGGTCAATTAAATGCACCTCTCGCGAGCCACCCTTGCGCTGAAAAGCATAAAGCAGATTCACGTACTCGTCGCGGCGCTCTTTACCTAATGTAAATCCTCGCTCTATTAGCTTTTGATGAACTTGCTGAAAGTGACTTAATTCTTCCTGTGCTAAGGCTAACATAGCGGTTACTAAATCTGTTTTTTCAGGAAATTTTACTACAATAGTGATCGCATTGGTAGCCGCCTTCTGCTCGCAAAAAGCATGATCGGTAAGAATCTCTTCGATATTCGTTTCCACAATATTCACCCATCGCGGATCAGTAGGTAGTTTTAAGCGAAACATTTTTTTGTTCTTAGTAATTCAACATTTCTTCAAACACAATGCTCACTTTGTCTGCATTCGGTAGCATGGTGAATTCAAGTATACTATTCAATGGAATTGCTGGCAAATTTTCCGACCCCACAACTCGTACGGGAGCATCAAGTTGATGGAAACAATGCTGCGATATTCTTCCAGCTATAGACTGAGCAAATGAATTATTATATGGCTCTTCGGTTAACACAACACATTTTCCATGTTTACGTACGGATGAAAAAATTGCTTCTTCATCCAATGGAGCTAATGTTCTCAAATCGATAATTTCAATTTGTTCTGGATATTTTTTTGCTGCATTCTTTGCCCAATAAACACCCATTCCATAAGTTATAACGGTAAGGCTAGCCGAAAAATTTCCCGCTTCAGCAGCTTGCACTATTCTTGCTTTTCCTAATGGCAAAATATAATCTTCCGATGGCTCAATGCTCTTTGCTTCTTCTGTTCCTTTTATCTTCGACCAATATAATCCTTTATGCTCCAACATCACTACAGGATTAGGATCATAATAAGCTGCTTTTAATAAGCCTTTTAAATCGGCACCAGTACTGGGATAACAAATTTTTATTCCGCGAATATTTGTCAACACACTTTCTACACTAGAAGAATGATACGGCCCGCCACTTCCATATGCACCTATCGGAACACGAATAATAGCACTCACCGGCCATTGTCCGTTGCTCAAATAACACGAACGACTTACCTCTGTAAATAATTGATTTAATCCTGGCCAGATATAATCGGCAAACTGAACTTCTACTATCGGCTTACACCCCGTAGCACTCATGCCCACCGTACTACCAATAATGAAAGCTTCTTGTATGGGTGTATTAAAAACTCTGTTATCGCCAAACTTCTGCGCTAAAGTTGCCGCTTCTCTAAACACTCCGCCCAATCGGCCTCCTACATCTTGACCATATAACAAACATTCAGGATGCTTAGTCATCAATTCTTGAATAGCAAATAATGCACAGTCAACCATCACCTTTGATTCATTGCCTACCGGAGCACGTTCACCCGTTTCATGTAGAATGGGTGTTGGCGCAAATTCATGATTAAACAAATCTTCAGGACGAGGATCTTCTGCTTGTGTAGCTCTTTCATAATCTACACGAACTTCAGCATAGGCTGCTTCTTCCATCGCAATTAATTCAACTTCGGAATAACCAGATTCTAGCATCTGCTTGCGAAACTTCGGCAAAGGATCTCGTTTAGCGGATTCTTCTAAATCATCTCGGTACCATTCTTTGCGAACTCCTGAAGTATGATGATTTAACAGAGGCACTTTTGCATGCACTAACCAAGGCCGCGATTCATGTCGTACTGAAGCAATGATTCTTCGTAATGTATCGTAACAGGCAATAAAATCAGTGCCGTCTAAACTAACTGCTTCGAGTCCTTTAAAACCTTGTGCATATTCATACGCATTCATGGCACGCGTTTCTTTCGATGTTGCCGAAATATCCCAATCGTTATCTTGAACTAAATAAATAATCGGAAATTGTTTCAATACAGCCATCTGAAAAGCTTCTGCTACTTCTCCTTCCGTTACCGATGCATCGCCTAGTGAACAAATCACAATTGGATTTTCTGCATCGCCAATATTAAGCAATCCTTGTTTTTGCAAGTATTGCACTCCCATCGCCACTCCAGTAGTTGGTATTGCCTGCATGCCAGTGGCAGAACTCTGATGCGGAATTTTAGGCATTCCTTCTCTCTTCAAGCTCGGGTGACAGTAATACGTTCTTCCTCCACTGAAAGGATCATCGCGCTTAGCCATCAATTGTAACATCAATTCATACGGCTTCATTCCTATGCCAAGCATCATACTATCATCGCGATAGTATGCACTCAAATAATCTTGAGCTTTTAACTGCAACGAAACAGCCAACTGAATGGCTTCGTGTCCACGACTTGTGGCATGCACGTATTTTGCTGTTACTGCCGATTTTTCCTCGTAAAGAACCGTCATTTCCTTTGCGGTACACATTAATCGGTAGGCTTTCTCCAAGTCGGCCGATGGTACCGGACCCACTATTCTTTCTGCTGTTTGCGATGACATGCTGCAAAAATAAGAAACTCGCCCTTTGTTTCTATCTGAAATTGATGTTTCCTTCTAACAACCTTTTTACTTGATTTTCGTAGTAATTAACTAAAAAATGATAAGCGGCTAATTAACAGTAACTAGTGCAAAACAATAACCCCTATAGCCCTCGATATTGACCTCATAAGTTGAAATTTGTGATTCAATTTTTTACCTCCAATGGAAATTAAAAACGACAAGTATTCCGTAAAGTTTTACCCTACTTATATTGTAAGGTGGACCCAATCTGGAAATCACTTGCACTTCTACTCGACTGATACAGAGCTTGAACTAACCATTTATACCGATAAAATCGTTCGCTTCAGATATGCTCCAGCGGGAGTGTTTCACCGTGATTTTTCATACGCCATCAATGAAGGGGTGAAACCACAATCGGTAAACATGTCGGTTTATGAAGACCGAAACAAGTTCGATATTATGACCGAATATCTTGTAATTCAAATTTACAAGAAGGACATGAAAGTGACTATCCTCGATCGCAAATACAATGTAATTAACGAAGATGAACTCGGATTCCATTGGCAGCATTACATTAAAAAAGGGGGTAAAATTAATTATTGCAGTAAGAAAATACAGGATGGAGAAACATTCTACGGAATGGGCGATAAACCTACAGAACTGAACATCAGAGGAAAAAGGTTTGAGAATTATGGAGCCGATACGTATGGGTTTACAAAGGATCAAGATCCAATTTATAAGAACATCCCCTTTTATATGGGATTACATAATGACATTGGGTACGGTATTTTCTTCGACAATACTTTCCGTACCATCTTCGATTTTGGCAAAGAGCAATTCGATGTTTGCTCGTTTTGGGCGAGAGGCGGTGAAATGAACTACTATTTTATTTATGGTCCAAATCTCACTGCAGTAACCGAACAATATGCTTGGTTAACGGGAACACCTGATATGCCTCCTTTATGGGCATTAGGATATCACCAATGTAAATGGAGTTATTACCCTGAAAGCCAAGTTCGTGAAATTGCTCAAGAATTTCGTGATCGGGGTATTCCTTGCGACGGAATTTATCTCGACATCGATTATATGGAAGGATTTCGCTGCTTTACATGGAGCAAGGAAGGATTTTCAAAGCCATCGAAATTACTCGGTGATCTTGCCGAAAAAGGTTTCAAAACGATTGTCATAATTGATCCGGGAATAAAAATAGATCCTGAATATTGGGTTTATCAAGAGGGATTAAAAAACAACTATTTCTGTAAACGCGCCGACGGCGAACTCATGGAAGGCGACGTGTGGCCAGGCGCTTGCAATTTCCCCGATTATACAAACCCTGTTGTGCGTCGATGGTGGGCAGGATTGTTCGAAGAATTAATAAGAAATGGAGTTCGTGGTGTTTGGAACGATATGAATGAACCTGCTGTATTTGAAATGGGAACTTTCCCCGAAGATGTGCGCCACGATTACGACGGAGATCCTTGTTCTCATAGAAAAGCTCATAACGTGTACGGTATGCAAATGGCGAGAGCTACGCATGATGGAATTAAGAAGTTTCTTTATCCAAATCGTCCATTTGTTATCACTCGCTCATGTTATTCAGGTGCTCAGCGATATAGCTCTGTATGGACCGGCGACAATATTGCTACATGGGAACATTTGTGGATTGCTAATATGCAAATTCAACGCTTATGTATGTCGGGAATTTCTTTCGCTGGTTCCGATATTGGTGGCTTCATAGGTAATCCTGATGGAGAATTATTTGTTCGATGGTTGCAAATGGCCGTTTTCCATCCATTTTGTCGCGCCCATTCCGCTGGAAATGATCCCGACGCAGCACCTCAGGAACCTTGGTCATACGGACAGAAGTATGAATTTATCGCCAAAAAGTTTATTCATTTGCGCTATCAATTATTACCATATATCTATACCACTTTCTGGCAGCATTCACAATTCGGAACACCTATGGTGCGTCCATTGGTAATGAGCGATCAAAATGATACGGAGTCTTTATATCGTACCGATCAATATATGTTCGGCGATAAAATAATGGTATGCCCTGTAATTATTCAAGGTGCGGATACGCGTAACTGTTATTTACCTAAAGGTCGCTGGTATAATTTCTGGAACGATGAATTAGAATCAGGAGGAAAAGAAATAATTGCGAATGCTCCTATCGATAAAATGCCGCTGTTCGTAAAAGAGGGTTCAGTAATTCCGAACTACCCCAAAATGCAATTTGTTGGAGAAATTCCAATTACTGAATTAACATTGCATATCTACTTCACCAAAACCGTTCAATCAAGTTATATTTATGAAGATGCTGGCGATTACTATGGATATAGAAATGGTCAATTTAATGTTAAGAAGTTTGTGATTACTTTGAAGAAAAATGTTTTTAAAATATTCCAAACTATATCCGGAAGTTTTGAACCTACTTACAAAAATTATAAAATCGTTTTACATGGAGTACCAAATCATATCAATGAATTTGAAGTGGATGGCAAAACATATAAAATAACTAAACGAAACACATTACTAGGGGTGGTGAAATTCAAAACGAATGCTCGTTTTAAAGAAATTACGTTAAAGGTTTAGTATCATCACGCAATTGAGTAAAGTATTCCCTTTTTTAAGGTATATATCAAAACAGAAAAGTTCCGAGCGTTCCGGACTTTTCTGTTTTATTTAATGCTTAGTATCTTTTATTCAACAATTATTTTCGTCTGACTAACATCATTGCTTCCTTTTAATGTTAAAAAGTAAACTCCAGAGGAAACATCACTTAATTCAAAAGTAACTTTATTTTCTCCTTCAGTAGAAACAATTGGAATCATACGTAAAACTCTTCCAGAAACATCACTTACCGATAACATATAGTTGTCGTTTGCTGCACAATTAAAATTAACTGAAACAATACCTTTTGTCGGATTCGGATATACTTCAACGTTAGTTAAGTTTGATAACGAACCTTCTCTTACTATCTTACAAACAGCTACCGCAACAACAAGTGTTTTTGAAGCACCCGCACCGCAAGCATTATTTGCAACTACCTTTAGTGATCTATTGGCGGCAGTAGCATTAAAGTTTACTAAAACCGATGTTGTTCCCTGTCCACTAACTAAAGTAACTCCACTTGGTATAGTCCAAGTATATGAAGTAGCACCGCTAATTGCTGCAATTGAATACGCCTGATTAACTGCTCCTGTACACTGCGCTACTAATCCATTAACTACTGCAGCAGCAGGAAGTCGTGATGTTAATGCAATTGTTTTCTCTGCACTAGAACCACATCCGCTATTTGCTTTTAAAAATAAATTTCCGGTGCCTGTCCAATTCGTTGGGAATGTTAATACAACAGATTGCGTGGGTGCACTAATTGTTACCGTCGTTGCTTGTCCATTTAATAATGCTCCAACAATATCTGTTCTCCAAGTATAACTAATTGCTCCTGAAACAGCAGTAGCAAACGAATAGGTTGCGTTCACCAAACCGCAAAGCGAGTTAATTGGCCCTACAACTGTTCCTGGTGTAGTTGGCAATGCTGTACTTAATGCAATTAATTTTGTTCGTGTTGTAGTGCTTAATCCTTTACAATTTCCACTTCGCACTTTCAATGTATCACTTAAATAAGTGCTTAAGAAAGTTACCGTTACAAAAGTATCAGGAACGTTTATAGCAACAGACGAACCGTTAACTAACATACCTACTGAAGGTATCCAATTATAATAATCAGCAGTAGCTACTTTTGCTATAGTATACTTTAAAACATCTCCCCTACAAGCTGAAGCGTTTCCTGTTATAGTTAAAGCTGCAGTTGGAATTGCAGTACGTACTACAACACTATAGGAAGCCGTTGCAGTTCCGCATCCTCCCGTTGCACTTACACTTACATTGCCTGAAGTCGATGTTGATGACCATGTTGTTGTAATACTACTAGTACCCTGACCTGCAGTAATAGTTACATTAGCAGGAACTGTCCATGTAAATACTACGCCCACTTGACTTGGCACTGAATAAACTACACCTGTTGCTGGTCTACATACAGGAGTTGTTCCCGTTATTGTTCCAACCGAAAATCCTTGATTTATTGATACAGGCAATGATGATGATCCTGAACCACATGAATTAACCCCTATTACTGTTATATTTCCTGTTACTGCTGATACTGTCCAGCTAGTAACAATTGAATTTGTTCCTTGACCTGATACAATTGTTACACCAGTTGGAACCGTCCATGTAAACGTAACACCAGTAATTGCTGTTACACTATAAGTGACTGCCGTTTGTGGAGTACAAAGGTTAACTGGTCCTGAAACTGATCCAATATTTACTCCCGCTCCTATTGTTACTGCAAAGCTCGGATTAGTTGATCCACATGTATTACTTATTGCTACACCTACATTACCTGAAGCGGCTGTTGCACTCCACGTTGTTGTTATGCTATTCGTGCCTTGTCCTGCTGTGATTGTAACATTCGCAGGTACTGTCCATAAATATGTTACTCCACTTTGTGCCACTACGCTATATACTACCCCTGTTGCATTCGGACAAACATTTGATGTTCCTGCTATGGTGGTGGATGATGGCGCTGTTCCTAACGTTACTGCA
>CAIRUC010000049.1 GCA_903881665.1 uncultured Bacteroidota bacterium
ACATATCCTGCTCCTGGATTTGAACAAGAACTTAAGGATGTTGTTGAACCATATCCGTCGCCATCTGCATCTACATAATACGTCGTGAACGTTAAGCCTTCATCCGATTGTGTATCGCAGTTATCATCAAGCCCGTTGCAGATTTCATTTGCATTCGGATTAATGTTTGCATTTGTATCATCACAATCAGAATCATCAGAAACATAGCCTAAAACATTAGAAACATATGAAACAATCGAATCTAACTTATTTCCGAATCCATCAGCATCATTATCAACATATAGTATTACAGAGAATAGCACGTGAATGGAATCTAAACTAGTAGCAGAACAATTTCCACTAAATATTTTAATATACCCCCCTGACATAGAAGGATCAATTAAAACACTCAAATTATTATCATCAATAATTGTATAATTATTTACTTTATAATTGTTAATTTTAATTGAATCAATGCTTGTAAATCCTAATCCGGAAATAGCTAAAGAAGAGTTGCTATATACATTAGTTGATACAATTGGATCGATTGAAATATTTATATTTGAAACGGAAACTGTTGCAATTTGAAAACAATAATTTGCATCAACAATTACAATATTATAATCAGAAGGATAAAGGGCTCCTATCGAATCAACACCTGAAGTAATTGGATTAAATTGATAATCGTACCAATCCACTGTATAGAGGCCATTTGTTCCGGTAGGATTAATTTTTATTATTCCATCACTACTGCCCTGACACGCATCATACACAACGGGATTAACAGAAATCGGATCAGGTTCCAAAATTGTATACGATGTACTAGCAACACAACCACTTTGATCAGTTACAGTTAAAAAATAAACACCCGCAGCAAGACCTGAAATCGTTGTATAAGTAGAGCCATTACTCCACAAATAATTATAAGGCGGAATCCCATCAGAAGCATTAACAGAAAGCATTCCGTCGTTTGCTGCATTACATGTAATATTAGCTGTAAAAACAGTGTCTATATCAATAGACGATTCCTGTTGGACATTGCATATTATATTTAGTGTACCACAACTAAGAGGGGCTCCATAATTATCGTAAATAGACAAATAATACTGTCCTTGATTTAGATTTACGATAGAATCTGACAACTGGTTAGAAATAGTATCTTTTATTATTTGACTATTAATCGACCAAACATAGCGATATGGCGGCGCAGGTGGTGAAATAATATTTGCTGTAACTTTTCCCTTTTCACCATAACAACCAACATTTTTAATTCGTGGATTTACGGCAACATCACGTGTGTTAATAGTAATAGGATTAGAAGTGCTATTACAACCATTAGGTAAAACAACTTTCGCGATAAATGTAGATGCTTGCAATGAAGAAACAGAATCTAATACACTTAATCCCGACATTACACCAATCCAATCTACTGTAGTATTAGGAGGATAACCTAGTGCATACACACCTGTATCACGCACCTTTAGATAAATAATATCGGCAGCGCAAATGGTAGTATCGCCAGGAGTTATTTTAGGTTTTGCATCCTGCAATACATTAACATTAAATGATCGTGTTGTAGAAGAACAACCACCTGGACCAGTAACCGTTACAGTATAATTTATAGGGGCATTAATTGCAGTTACTGTAGGATTGTTAATTGAAGTGCTGTTTAAGAAGGTAGCCGGCGACCAACTATAATTAATGCTAGTTGTATCATAAAAGAATGAATATGCTTCAGGGAATAAAGAACTAACATTGAAGGCGGTATTATTCCGTGTTGGGTATGTATTTGCAACAGTACCGCTAGCATTTTCAATACCAATAGTATGAGCACTTAAAACAGGATCATTTGATTCTTTTATATGAACTTCGACTTTACTATTATTTTCATAGAGTTGAATTTGGAAGGATGCGTTACCTGTATAAGCAGCAGCGTTATAAAAATTAACGTTCTGCCATTGTACTACAAATATTCTATTAGGAGCTGTTCCGTTAACAAAATATGAAACAGATGCATCATTCAAAATTACGAGGTCATCCCAAAGTCCTGCAATAATATTATTGGGGGTTGCGGCTGAAGGCAATGCAGATCCATAAGATGCAGTAGACGAAGATGATGTTCCCAATTGAATAAATCCATTGGTATAAACATAAGCAGTGTTTTGATTGGTCCCGTAAAAATTAAAATTAAACGGAATTGTAATTGGTGCAGAAACAGCATCATCAGCAAGTACAAATATTGATGTTGTTGGGCCTTGTGGTGCAAGAAAATTATAGGTAGTTGGACGAACAAGATATTTTCCAGTATTTGCAGATACAGAAAGTTGTGTATTTGTATTACTACAAAGACTTGAATTTGAAGAAGTAATTGCGCTAACAATAAGTTGAGGATTTAATCTAATTTGGAAGTTATTTGTTGCCGTACATCCATTTGCACCAGTTCCTGTAACCACATAATTTATATCAGAAGATACAGTAGCGGTAGGATTCGCAATAGCGGCATTAGACAATCCAGTAGTTGGTATCCACGCATAAGAAGAAGCTCCACTTGCAGTTAAAGAAACTGAACCAGCCGCACATAATACAGACGCCGAACCTGTTATTTGTAAATTAGGGGCAGGAAGAACATTAAACAGCAATGGATTTGATGCTACACTTGCTCCTGAAACTGCACAAGTAACAATACATTTATAATATGTACTTACGCTTAAATTTGAAACAGTCAGTTTTCGGCTAGTCGCTCCGCTAATATTCGTCCATAAAGAATTGTTTAGTGAAGACTGCCATTGATAGGTTAAACCTGCAGTCTGGCCAAGAATAACATCGTTCTGCATCATTAAAACAGCAGGGGTATTATTCATAGCACAAAGAGAAGCAATTGATGAAGTAGTATTTCCGGGTAAGGGAGAACCTGCACAAGGTGCTAATGTGATTACTTTAAAATTATCGACACCAATATCAGAATATCCCCAATCGCTTGTTGCTTTAAGTCGAATAATAGTGGTTGCACTTGAAGAAGTAAAAGGAATGACTTTATTTTCCCAGCCAGAAGTTATAGTAAGTGCGGGAACGATATTGGTAAACGTAAGTCCACCATCTGTTGATATCATAACATCAACAACATCATATCCATCATTATTTATATAATCAAACGACAATTCTTTTGTATTTGCTCCTGTACTGCAGTTGATGTATGCGTCGATACTCCCTGATGTTCCATTTGGCGCCCACCAAGTATGGAAGCGCGCAGAATATGTTCCCAACGTTGATGTTGGCGTATAGGCAGCAGAAGTTGGGGCTGTCCAAATTGCTGTTGCGCCTTGATCCACTCTTCTCCATGCATTTTCTCCTGTAACAACATTAGATGTCCAGTTAACCCCTGGGCGATCATTCGTAGCACAAGCAGAAGGCCACGTTTCAAAACTCTCAGCGAATGGAATAGCCGCTACAGTTGGAGGGTTAGAAGGTGTTACAGTAACCGTGGATGAAAAAGAGGAGATACCACTATGTGTACAAGTAACCTCACATCTGTATTGCGCACCAAAAACCGGAGGCACACCAGCATAATTTAAAGAAGAAGCACCGGTAATATTAGTAAAAGTAGTTGCGCCTGTAGCTTTAATTTGCCATTGATAAATTATGCCTAATGCACTTGAAGATCCATTCAATGAAAAACTTAATAAAGAGGAGGAATTACCAGCGCAATAAGTGCCTGTAACAATAGCGGTTCCTGCTTGAGGCGAACCATCACACTCAGCAATTACTAATAAATTATCAACTCCAATATCAGTAGATCCATTATCTCCGGTTGATTTTAGGCGTATAATCGTATTATTATTCGTTGAAGAAAATGGAAATACGAAATTTGTCCATGTTGCAGATACTGTTAATGCAGCACCTAATAACTGAAACGTTTGTCCATTATCAATAGAAAAATAAACTTGTAAATTATCTATTCCGCTAGTATTAATATAATCAAACGACAATTGTTTGGGAGACGAGCCTGTATTACAATTTAAATACAAATCAAGATTGCTCGATGATCCTGTTGTATGGAATCTTGCAGAAGAACTTCCTTTTGAAGAAACGGGGCTATACGCTCCTGTAGTAGAAGTCCAATTTGCAGATGCCCCCTGATCATTTCTACGCCAAGAATTATTGCCTGTTGATGGAGTATTAAGCCAACTTACTCCAGGCTTATCTGTAGTTGAGCAGTAAGATATCCACGATTCAAAATCTTCTGCATATGGCAAATTTACTGCAGTTGCAGTAATAGGGTTTACTTTAACTATTGCGGTATCAGTAACGGAACATCCATTATAATTCGTCACCGAAACCGAATAAATTGTTGTTTGAGAGGGCGTAATTCCTGTAGGATTTGGGAGCGAAGAAGTAAATCCGGCTGGTGTACTTGTCCAAGAATACGTAATTGTTGGTGTTCCAATAATTGTTACATTATCTAAAGCCCAATAAAAATCGTTTGTTGCATCATACTTAAATCGCACATATACATTACCGTTACCTACATAATTATTAAGTGAGATAGTAGTTAAAATAAAATTAGTTGCCGTGCCTTGAGTTGAATTATATGTTTGTACTGTTGTCCAGTTAGTGCCATTGGTCGATACCTCCACCTTTGCTGATTCAGCACCACTATTATATCTATAATAGTGATAAAAAGATAAACTTAACGAGTTATATCCTACAGTACTGAACGAAGGTGATTGAAGTGTTGTAGCCGTAGTTCCTCCTGTTCCTTGCGAAGCGCTATTCGACAAATAAAATTGCGAAAGGTCGTTCGATCTAAATGTAGTAGTAGAATATACATACGAATTTGGTCGTAATGTCCACGCAGCGTTTGCTGTTGTTCCTCCAGCACTTGTATTCGTTGTTGTCCATGTAGATGCCGCATTAAATTTTTCAGAAACAATAATTACGGGGCTTGAAACGGAAGACGATGTTAAGCTTATACTTGAACCACTACAAACATTATTAGCGCTTGCGGTTGCTGTAACTGCATCGGGAGCAGTAATTACTGTTATGCTATACGATGCATTACTAACGCATCCTTTACTATTAGTAACAGTAACACTATAGGTTCCTGTAGTAGTAAAATTATTGGTAGCAGCATTTGTACTACTTCCTCCACTCCATAGATATATAATTCCTCCAGATGCAACTAACGTTACACTACCACATCCTGAAGAAGGACCTGAAATATTTGCAATCGGTAATGCTGCAATTTCAACATTTGCTGTTGTACTAAATGTTGCGCACCCATTTACGATTACTGTATACGTTACTGAATATATTCCTGCTGTACTAGCCGAGGGAACTATAGCTCCTGTATTAAGATCTATATTTAACCCTGCAGGCGAAGAACTATATGTCCCTCCCGTTGTTCCTGTTTGAGTAACGACTCCTGTAGTTAAACTCTTACAAAATGGAGATCCTGAATATGTAATTGTAGCAGATGGAAGTGCCGTTATAACAACACTTGATGTGGTTGTAAATTGACTACATCCATTTGCAGCAGCTATTGTATATGTAACCGTATATGTTCCTGCAGTACTTGTTGATGGATTTATTACTCCTGTGGTACTGTTAATTGTAAGTCCTGTTGGAGAGGCCGAATACGTTCCCCCGGTTGTTCCTGTTTGAGTAACGGCTCCTATAGTTAAACTCTTACAAAATGGAGATCCTGAATATGCAATAGTAGCAGATGGAATAGCAGTAATGGTTACACTTGATGTTGCAGTTTGAGCCGAACACGCTCCATTCGCTAACATTGAATACGTAACAGTATAAACTCCAGCAGTACTAATTGAAGGGTTTATTACTCCTGTTGTACTGTTAATTGTAAGTCCTGTTGGAGAGACCGAATACGTTCCTCCCGTTGTTCCTGTTTGAGTAACGACTCCTGTAGTTAGGCTCTTACAAAACGGACTACCTGCGTAAATAATGGTCGCTACATTTGGCACAGAAACCGTAAAAGTTGCTGTTCGATTCGTTGATATTGCAGAAGAACAAATTGTAGTACCAGTGCCCGACTGCAAATTGGTAATCGTTATTGTAGTGGATCCTGCATTCGCAATAGTATTTGTATTAAAAGATCCTGCACCAGCAGTAGTTACATTCATTGTTGCAATACTTCCTGTAGTAGTATTTGCGCCCGTAAGATTATAACTAACGGTGTATGTTCCAATAGGAAGATTCACCGTATTTCCTGTAAGTGAAATAGTAGAAGAAGAACCCGCACAAACATTAATTGCGGATGTTGTTAATAGGCTATATGTAGAACAATTATAGGTTATAATAATCTGCCCATTTCCACCTGACCCTCCATTTCTATTTGTATTAGAAGTTGCTCTCGCTCCAGCACCTCCTCCTCCAAGATTTGTATTATTGGCACCATCTGCAGAAGTTGTTGATCCATTTACACCAGCGCCACCACCTGTTACGGCAGTGCCTCCATTTACACCTGTAGCATTGGCCCCATTAGAACCTGTGCCAGCACTACTGCCGCCACCGCCTCCAGATCCACCATTATTTGCTCCCGTACCACCAGCACCTCCAAAATAACTATAAGGACTAGTTGACCCAATATTCCCAGTAGAAATTGCCGAAGCACCAGCAGCAGTTGCGTTATTAGTAGAAGCTAATGAACCTCCATTGCCCCCTTTAGCGAGAATAGTTGTTATTGAACCAAACCAAGAATCACTTCCTGCTTGTCCGGCAGTTGCTGCACCAACTCCACCCGTACCAACTGTAAAAGTATACGATTGGCCAGGAATAACTGTAATTGCATTGTTTCTTACGTAAGCGCCTCCAGCGCCACCACCTCCGGCTGCAGGATTTCCTGTAGCACCTCCTCCTGCACCTCCAGCGCCCCAACATTCTACCTTAATAGAAGTTACGCCGGCAGGTGGAATAAAGGTTCCTGAGCTATTAAAAGTTATTGCAGTTTGTGAAAATGAAAAGTGCGACATCAAAACAAAAACAATCATTGAAAAAATCGTTTTTATACTATGACCAAAGGACATAATAGTGGCATTAAAAGGAGTAATCTCTTTCAATGGTTTAACGTTTTTCAAATTTAAGTAACGGTAAGTTTTTTCGCGCATGGTTATAAGTTAAGACACAATACAATATTGCCTATACGAAAACAAGACAAAGTTTGTTTCTGTTGGCCATATATAAACTTCTAGCAATTTAAAAATATAGTAAGCATGACTTTTATCAGAAAGGGCAAAAACCCCTCATAATAAGGGTGAAACGATGGAATTGTTAAGCAAAAAAATACCCCCGAATTTCTTCGAGGGTACAATTCATTAGTTTATTTTAGTTGTTAATATTTAGGTGTATTCACCTATTTATTACTATTATCCATTCAATGCTTCTGCACCAGCAACGATTTCCAAGATTTCATTTGTAATGGCTGCCTGACGCGCTTTATTATATGATAATTTTAATTCTTTAATTAACTCCCCCGCATTATCAGTTGCTTTGCTCATTGCTGTCATTCGGGCTCCATGTTCAGAAGCATGAGAATCTAGCACTGCTTTATACAACTGCGTTTTAATTGATTTAGGAATTAAATCAAGGATGATTTCTTGTTTACCAGGTTCAAAGATATAATCATGCTTAGCTACGGCAACATCTGAAGCTGGGGGTTGAATTGGCAATAATTGTTCAGTTTGTACAATTTGTACGGCAGCATTTTTAAACTGATTATATACAACCAACACGCGATCATAATTACCTAAAGCGAATTCATTCATTATTTTTTCAGCAATAATAGAAACCACTTCAAAGCGAAGATCAGCATACACTGAATTATGCTCGCCATAAAACAATTCTTTGTTTTTACTGAAAAAATCAGACGCTTTTTTGCCGATAGCCATTACTTTTATGTTACCTGCTTTATGCTGGTCGCGGTAGTCATCGCCAATTAAACGTGTAACCTGACGAATAACATTTGCATTAAAAGCACCAGCAAGTCCTCTATTAGAAGTTACTGCAACAATCAATACTTTTTCTGCCGGACGAACCTGAGCGAACTGTCCACCGTCACTACTTTCAAGTGAAGAAGAAAGATTCTCAAGAATATCACGAAGCTTATTTGCATAAGGACGAAGTTGCGTAATTGCATTCTGAGCACGTCGAAGTTTCGCAGCACTCACCATTTTCATTGCTTTGGTGATTTGCTGAGTACTCGATACAGAAACAATTCGTAATCGTACCTCTTTTAAATTAGCCATTGTTTAATTTCAATTTATGAGTACAAAGTACCCTGATTGGTAATGGAATTAAGCAGCGTATTTTTTAGCAAGATCTTTCGCTACTGACTCGAGAATGCTAGTGATTTCATCATTAATCACTCCTTTTGCTAATTGATCTAATACATTTTTATGCGTAGCTCGTAGAAGACTTAAAAAATCAGCTTCGAACTCTCTCACTTTTCTTACAGGAACAGACTGTAATAAACCTTTGGTTCCTAAGTAAATAATCGCAACTTGTTCTTCAACACGGAACGGAGAGTACTGCCCTTGTTTAAGGATTTCTACGTTACGAGATCCTTTATCGATTACCGCTTTTGTTGCAGCATCAAGATCAGAACCGAATTTTGAGAAGGCTTCTAGCTCGCGGTATTGCGCCTGATCGAGTTTTAAAGTACCTGCTACTTTCTTCATTGATTTAATCTGAGCATTCCCTCCTACACGAGATACAGAAATACCTACGTTAATGGCCGGACGAACTCCTGCGTTAAACAAATTCGCTTCAAGGAAAATTTGTCCGTCGGTAATAGAGATTACGTTTGTTGGGATATATGCTGATACGTCACCGGCTTGCGTTTCAATAATTGGAAGGGCAGTTAATGAACCACCACCTTTTACTTTACCTTTTAATGATTCTGGTAAATCATTCATTGTAGCAGCAATTGAATCCGATTTAATCACTTTCGCAGCACGCTCTAATAAACGACTGTGAAGGTAGAATACATCTCCTGGATATGCCTCACGGCCCGGAGGACGACGTAATAACAACGACACCTCACGATAAGCTACTGCTTGTTTTGACAAATCATCATATACTACTAATGCTGGACGACCTGTATCACGGAAAAATTCACCGATAGCAGCACCGGCCATTGGCGCGAAGAACTGTAAAGGAGCGGAATCGGAAGCAGTAGCTGCCACAATTACTGTGTAAGCCATTGCGCCACGCTCTTCTAAAGTTTTCAGTACGTTTGCTACAGTAGATCCTTTTTGACCCACCGCAACATAAATACAATATACCGATTCTCCTTTATCGAAGAATTCTTTTTGATTGATGATTGTATCAATTGCCACAGCAGTTTTACCTGTTTGACGATCACCGATAATTAACTCACGTTGGCCACGTCCGATAGGAATCATGGCATCAATCGCTTTTATACCTGTTTGTAACGGCTCCGTTACCGGTTGACGGAAAATTACCCCCGGCGCTTTACGCTCAAGTGGCATTTCATACGTTTCGCCAGTGATGGGGCCTTTACCGTCGATTGGATTCCCTAAAGTATCCACAACACGTCCAAGCATTCCTTCACCCACACGGATAGAAGCAATTTTACCTGTACGTTTTACAGTATCACCTTCTTTAATGCCATTTGATGAACCTAACGTTACCGCACCTACGTTATCCTCTTCGAGGTTAAGTACGATGCCTTTCAATCCGTTTTCGAATTCGATAAGCTCACCTGACTGAACTTTTGTAAGTCCATAAATACGGGCGATACCATCACCCACTTGAAGTACGGTTCCAACTTCTTCAAGCTCAGTTACCGATTTAAAACCGGCTAATTGCTGGCGGAGAATGGCTGAAACTTCGTCCGGTCTAACATCTACCATTTCTGTAGTTATTAAGAGTTATTTATTATCTAATTAATTAAAATTCTTTTACGTACAAGTTATCGTCGAATTCATTTTTCAACTGACGTAACTTTTTAGTTACTGAAGCATCAAACTGTTCATCCCCCATTCGAAGTATAAATCCTCCGATAAGATCTTTATTTACAGTCTCTACTAGTTCAATATTTGTTCCTTTTGTATCGCTAATGATGGCTAATACTTGCTCGCGTGCAGCAGCATCTAAAGGAGTGGCAGTAGTAACATAAGCAACTTTTACACCGATTGACTCTTTGTAAATATTGATATACTCCTGAGCGATTCCCATTAAATAAGACTCACGACCTTTATGGGTCATTAAATCCATAAATGACATTGTTAACGTGTCTACTTTATTTCCGAATACCGCTTTAATCACCGCATCTTTTTTATCAGTGCTGACAATCGGATTTTTCATCAATAAAGCAAGATCACGATTTTCATGACATGCTGATGAAATCAACTGCATATCTGCAAACACTTTATCGGTAATATTTCGCTCGGCGGCCAATCCCAATAAGGACTTAGCGTATCGACGAGCTACTTTTGAATCTGCCATATTAATTGAGGTTTAAAGATTAATAATTACCTTTCGGAATTATCTTTCTTTAATCATTAATTAAGTTTTACGTCTTTTAATAAATCATTAACCAACGCTTTTTGTTTATCGTCGCCAGCTAATTGTTGACGGATAACTTTTTCAGCGATTTCGATTGATAAAGTCGCTACTTGGTTTTTTAATTCAGCAATAGCCGCTAACTTTTCGTTTTGAATTGTTTCACGAGCGATTGTGACAATTCGGTCACCTTCTACTTGTGCTTTTGTACGGGCTTCGTTTACGATAGCGTCTTTTGTATCGCGAGCATCTTTCAGCATTTTATCACGCTCGTTGCGTGCTTCCTGCAAAATACGCTCGTTCTCCGCTTTCATGTTTGATACTTCTTCTTTTGCTTTCTTAGCTGAATTCAACGCATCGTTAATAGAGTTTTCACGCTCTTTTAATGATGTTAGAATTGGTCCCCACGCAAATTTGCGCAAGATGAAAACAACGATCAAGAAGGATACTGTCATCCAGAAAACGAGACCAAAGTCGGGTTTTACGAGTTCCATTTTATTCTAATTATTTTTTGTTCTTAAATAAGGATAAATCTTTCAATAAACCGGCGCTGTGCCAATCGCCTTCGCGCCGGTTTAAATTTTGTTTAGAATCGTACTAATTACTTAGTAAGGATTGCTAATAAGCCAATTACCATTGCGAAGAAGGCAGCTCCTTCTACAAGGGCAGCTGCAAGGATCATATTCGCACGGATGTCGCCAGATACTTCTGGTTGACGAGCGATTGATTCTAATGCAGATCCGCCGATACGACCGATTCCGATTCCAGCACCGATTGCCGCTAAACCTGCTCCCATCGCAGCAAGACCATATCCAAATCCGATACCGTCAACACCAGCCGCAGCTTGTAATAAAATGTTTGCTAACATAATTGATAAGTATTATAAGTTAATAATGAATTTTAATGATGCTCTTCATGATGATGCTCTTCCACAGCAGCACCAATATAAATGGCTGATAATAATGTAAACACATATGCTTGAAGGAAGGCCACTAACAATTCGAGGAATCCCATAAATACAGTAAACACGATTGACAATGGCGACACGCCAAGACCGCCACCTGTTCCATAAAGCGTTTCTTGTCCAAAAATGAAAATCAAACAAAAAAATGATAATGCGATAATATGTCCCGCTGTAATATTTGCAAAGAGTCGAATCATTAATACAAAAGGACGAAGAAAAACGCCTAAAATTTCAATTGGAGTTAATAATAACAAGACCCCTTTAGGCACTCCAGGCATGGCGAAAACATGTTGCCAGTAATATTTTTTTCCACTCACTAAGGTAATGATGAATGTTAAAACTGCTAATACTAATGCTACCGAAATATTTCCTGTTACGTTAGCGCCACCTGGGAAAACAGGAATCAATCCTAACACGTTGTTAGTCCAGATAAAGAAAAATAATGTTAATAGGTATGGAAGATATTTTTCATAATTCTTCTCTCCGATACTTGCTTTAATCACATCATCACGCATAAAAATAATGATCGACTCAACAGCGTTTTGCAATCCTGTAGGCGCCATTCCTTTACGCTTATTTGTGTATCTCTTTGCTACACTCGTAAATATTAATAAAAGTATTGCAATCGTGATGAAAATACTGAAAACGTTTTTCGTAATTGAAATATCATAAGTAGCTGCGGTAATATCTTTATTAACTGTTGCTGTATGAGCTTCTACTTCCCCCAATTCATTAACAGCCTCAATTTTTCCGGCTTCATTTAACAAATAGCCTTCGTAGGCTTTATGCCCATGCTCGAATCGAGCTGATGAAAATACTGTCAACCCACGTTGATTATTATATACAATCACAGGAAGAGGAATTGAGGTCTGCCCCCATAAATGCCATCCGTGACTATCTGCAATATGCTCCATGATGAGCTTACCTGCGTTTAATTTTTCTTCGTGTGCAGGTTCAACAGCTCCTGCTTCGGCCGATGTGGCTTCTACCGCTTGAGGTTGTACTGCAGATGAATCTTGCGCTTTGCTGGAAATCGAAAAAACCAACGTCAGGGCAAGAAACGTAATGATTGATATTAATGATAACTTGCTGACTTTCATATTAATGAGTGAGCTATAGGCTTAACCGGGGTGCAAAGTTAGTGAAAATATTGAAAAAGGGGAAATAAAGTGTTGGGAAAAACCTGTGAGGTCAACAACCGTGATTTAACTACTTGTTAATGACCTTATTTGATCTTATTTCAATACTAAGTTAGTAACAAATCGTTTGAATTGATGATAGATTCTTTAGAGACTTCAACAAAAAAAAGAGGGCCAACCTATTGAACCCTCTTTTAAACTAACCAATTAACTAATTAAACTTAACCTACCTTTACTTTACAAACAGTACAAATATGATTACGTTATCATGAATCAATTATGAAAACAGAGGGGCTTTTTGTTATTTTTTAGTTAATGCGCAAAACCCCTGATGAAGCGAACAACGATGCTTACAAACAAACATTTTTTACGTTAACGATAGCCATTACTATTGACAATGTTACGTTGAATACTTGTTGTTTGTCTGTTTTTTTTACGTCTCCTTTGTTTAAGAAATTGTTAGGTTTGCAGTGCGTATAAAATACCAAGTGCAGACAGAACCTATCCCCATTATAAAAAGCGACTCCAATTGGCCCGAACGCGCTGCTGCTGCGGGACGTCAATATCGTGAAGCGTTCATTCATGGATCCTCTCAGTTTTCAAATGCAGAGATGGCTCGTGAGCGGGCTGCTTTTACACGTTGGAAAGCGATTGAAAACCTCGATAAATACCTGATTGAGTTTGAGGCCAACTTTATTAAGTCAGGAGGCAAAGTAATTTGGGCACAAGATATTACCGATGCTTTGTCGGCCATTCAAGAGATTCTTAAAAAATCGGCGAATAAATTAGTGTTGAAATCCAAGACATCGATGGCCGAAGAAATCGGGCTGAAAGGCGGACTGCTCAACGATGGCTATCGCACACTTGAAACCGATACGGGAGATTACATTGCTGATGCTTCTGGCGATCATTCAGGTCATATGATTTTGCCAGCCATTCATAAATCGCTAGAAGAAATTGGGGAGTTATTAAAGAAAGACATGGTGCTTTCACATAAGGCAGATGCCAATGAAATTGTTGCCAAGGTTCGTCAGAAATTAAGAGGCGAATTCTTGAAAGCAGGAACCGGTATTACCGGATGTAATTTTTTGGTGGCCGATCCTGGTGCTATTGTACTAGTAGAAAATGAAGGCAATGCTCAGTTAACAGCATCGTTACCAAAAACACATATTGTACTTGCTGGGATTGAGAAAATCCTTCCCTCCATGAACGACCTCGACTTATTTTTACCATTAATCAGTACGTATGGAACGGGGCAGCAAATTACAACTTATAACACTATTATTACCGGACCAAAGCAAGGTGAAGAATTAGACGGACCGGAAGAATTATATGTAATTTTACTGGATAACGGGCGCAGTGATGTATTAAGTCACGAGATTCAGCGTCAGGCCATGACTTGCATAAAATGCGGCGCCTGTCAATTTTCATGTCCTGTATTTTTATCGACCGTTGGCAATGAATTCTCAAGCCCTTTAACGGCCGTAACATTACCATTACAATCCAGTAATTTAGAAGCGCAGGAGCAAGCCATTAAATATTCCACATTATGCGGATCATCGCGTGGTGTTTGTCCTGTAAAAATCGACTTCCCTCGTTTACTGCTGCAAAACAGAAAATTGTATGTCGACAGAGGGTTTCATCCTCGCTCAGAGAAACTTTTCTATTTTTTTTGGAAAAAAGCGATGATGAAAAGAGACATCATGAATTGGAAAGGGATCAAAGCCGGAAAATATATCATGGAAAGTCTAAATAAATCGAGAAGTGGTTTAAGAGAGATGCCAACGGTAGTTCCTAAATCGTTTAATGAGCAATGGCGTGAAAAGATGAATTTCAAATAACTCTTTTTCTAAAGCATCATCCATTTGAAGATACATTGTTTCTCTTCGATAGAAGAAATAAATCGAGCAATAAGCAACCTAAAGTCTCAAGGAAAGAAAATAGGATTTGTACCTACCATGGGTGCATTACACGAAGGCCATGAGTCGTTGGTGAAGCAAGCTAAGGCAGAAAATGATGTGGTAATATGCAGCATTTTCGTAAATCCCACTCAATTTAATGATCCGAAGGACCTCGAAAAGTATCCTCGGATGCCGGAAAAGGATGTGAATCGATTAGAATTGGTAGGATGCGACATTGCTTTTATTCCTGGGGTAAGTGATATTTACCCCAACGGAAATAAAATGCTCGACATTCACTTTGGCAAGATGGAAGAAACAATGGAAGGGGCTTTTCGCCCGGGCCATTTTACTGGTGTAGCCACCGTTGTAGATCGACTTTTTAATATTGTACAACCCACTAACTCCTACTTCGGAGAAAAAGATTTTCAGCAGTTAGCAATTATTCGTCGCATGACGAACATGATGGGGCACAGTACAAAAATTATTGGATGCCCAACATTAAGAGAAAACGATGGGGTTGCGATGAGCTCTCGTAATCTGCTCCTCACTACCGAGCAACGAAATGCGGCGCCGCTGATTTACAAAGCGCTCAAACAAGTAGAGACCTTTATTCCGTATCACACCCCTGAAGCTGTAATAGCCTTGGCAACGCGGTACGTAGAGCAAAGTATGTTTTTAAAAGTACAATATTTTCAGCTGGTTAATAATGAAACACTTGAAGACATAAAAAGCTGGGAAAAGGGAACCAAAGTGCAAGGATGCATAGCGGTATTAACGGAGGGTCCGAGGTTAATTGATAATGTTTCGTATTCCTTATAGGGCAGTTGAAGAAGGTTAGGATTGAATTTGATTTAAGACAATTTAGAGCTCTAAACGCGTAGCAATTCCCCACATCTGCAAAAAGCATCCGTAGCATAACGTCCGAACAAATTTTTCCTTGTACCAATCGCGGATAAAATGTATTCGGCTCTGCCGCCTCTTTGTAATTTGTGCATTCTTTGTGGTTAAAAAGGCCATTCTTTTTTCCCCGTTAATACAGAAGGAGGGGTAGTTTTCGAAGATTTTTTCTAATGTATAATATGGATTAAAGGGAATCTGTAACTTTGCGCCGCTATGACGATCCAGGTATTGAAGTCGAAAATTCATCGCGCGCGCATTACGCAAGCTGAATTACACTATGTGGGAAGCATCACTCTTGATGAGGATTTAATGGATGCTGCCAATATGATTGAAGGAGAAAAAGTTCACGTTTTGAATATAAACAACGGCGAACGACTTGAAACATATATTATTAAAGGAATTAGAGGCTCAGGGGAAGTATGTATCAATGGACCTGCCGCCAGATTAATGCAAGTAGGAGATGTGGTGATTGTGATCAGCTACGCGAGTATGGAGTTTGAAGAAGCAAAAGGATTTAAACCTTGGCTATGCTTCCCAGACGCGAACAACAAGCCAACCAACGCTTAAAAATCTATGATTTGAAAGGAACCATTAGAACACTTCTGTTTCTGGCCATAGGGGCAGTATTACTTTGGTTAACTTTTCGTCACCAAGACTTTTCGATGGTTATCGAGAAAATCAAGCATGCTCATTTTGGCTGGTTGGGATTATCGATACTGCTCTCTATTGCAGCACTCATTAGCAGAGCTTTAAGGTGGAAGCAACTTATTGAACCATTAGGATATAAGCCTAGATTTTCCTCCACTTTCAATGCAATGATGTTTGGTTATGTTGCCAATTTAGCGATTCCGCGAATAGGCGAGATCAGCAAATGCGGTGCATTAAGTAAATCGGAAGGGATTCCCTTTAAGAAACTCATAGGAACTGTAATAATAGAAAGAGTTGCCGATGTGATTTTGTTAATTCTATGCATTGGAATAGTTGCCATTCTTGAATTTAAACGTTTAGGCGGTTTTTTAGCCGAGCATATTTGGAATCCCATCGTAGAAAAAATGGGTAGTGCCAGCATATTAATTGCAATTTTAACCTTTGGAATTGTGGCAGTACTATTTATCATTTACAAGCTGTTTAAGATGGAGAATCCGCCCCCTTCCATACAAAAGATAAAAGAGCTAATGCAAGGAATTGGTGAAGGATTAGCCACCGTTACACAACTGAAAAACAAGTGGTTATTTGTTTTTCATAGTGTTTTTATATGGGCAGTTTATTTTTTCATGACCTATATTTGCTTCTTCGCATTACAGGAGACCTCGGGGCTAGATCTGTCGGCGGGTTTATTTATGATGGTAATAGGCGGAATTGGAATGACGGCGCCGGTACAAGGAGGAATTGGAGCCTACCATTTGTTAGTATCAAAAGGGATTGAGCTTTACGGTCTCAGTGCTACCGACGGAATCGTATTCGCCACAATGGTACACAGTACTCAAACGCTGTTGTTGATAATTCTGGGAGGAATCTCCATGATTGCTTTGTTCTTTTTCACGAAACCCCGACCTTCACAAATAGATGAATCATCTAGATAATATCAAAAACAAGATCTGTACTCCGGCCCAATTGGAAGAAAAAATAAGGGAATGGAGAAAGGAAAAATGTAAGATTGTATTCACAAATGGATGTTTTGACATCATTCATTTGGGTCATATCGACTATTTAGCACGAGCTGCTGACTTTGGTAATAAGTTCGTTATTGGCCTGAATACCGACAGCTCCGTTTCTCGTATAAAAGGTCCAACGCGACCCATAAACGATGAGCGATCCCGTTCAATGGTTATGGCCGCACTAGTGTTTGTTTCAGCAATAACGTTCTTTGATGACTCTACTCCTTATGAGCTAATAAAACTAGTACAACCTGACATATTAGTAAAAGGAGCAGATTACAAAGCAGAAGACATTGTAGGTTACGATATAGTAATGGCTAGAGGCGGTAGTGTAGAAACCATTCCATTGGTAAGCGGATATTCCACCACAAACATCGAATCCAGGATCCGATCTGCGAAAAACTGACAATTGTAATATTTCAATTGATATTTACCTTACCTTTCTTGTAAAGGGCGTATAAATTTATAAAAACAAAAATGCGCATGAAAAATTTATTTCTACTAGCTTCAGGTTTAATGCTGATTTTCCTGAGTAGTTGCGAGAATAACGACCTACTGTTATCTGAGAAAAAACTAAACAGCAAAATTCAAAAGACATGGAAGATTGTATCTCCTTCGCCAGACATTGATGCCCACGAAAACTGGACCTTTGCGAATGGAAGCTTAGCAATTCATTTTCAAAAGAACGGCATCGACACAACAGTTGTGGGGGCTTATTCAATTGATGCAAAAATGACGAATGCATATGTCTCTCTAGGAAGCTTTGGTTACATCAACCAAATTGCTTCTCATTGGACCGCTCAAGAATTAAACAGAAAATGGACAATTGTAGAGTTAGACAATGGCATTATGTATTTTTCTGGCGTAGATGACAATGGCATTATTCGTTCAATGGAGTTTGTTGAAAAATAATTCTTTGAATACAATTCAAACAACGCACTACTTTTTTAATACAGAATAGTTTTGTGTTATTGCTCTTTAATTCATTCACTTGAAAGAAGAACAAACAAAAAGGCGATGAAATATTTCATCGCCTTTTTGTTTCAAATAGTGAATAATTAGTTCACGATTTCCATTTCGTTGATGAGGCGAGAAACTCCTGCATATTTATCGATAACAAAAAGCGTATAGCGAATATCGAGAGTTACATTTCTACAGATTTCCGGATTAAATGAAATATCGCTCATAGTACCTTCCCACACGCGATCGAAATTTGTACCGATCAATTGTCCTTTAGCATTGATAACCGGGCTACCTGAATTTCCTCCGGTAGTATGATTAGTAGCGATAAATGCAATCGGTAATTGGCCGTTTACGGCATAGCGACCATAATCCTTTTTATTATACAAATCGATCAACTTTGCAGGGACATCGAATTCCTCATCGCCTTTCACATATTTCTCCATAATTCCCTCGAGGGTTGTATAGAAATTATACTTCACTGCATCTCGAGGAAAATAACTTTTAACTTGTCCGTAAGCAACGCGCAATGTACTATTAGCATCGGGATAAAAATGTTTATCGGGTTGCATTTCACGTTGACCTGCCATATACAAACGATTGAGTCGACCTACTTCGGCAGCCATACCGTTTACGCGATCGGCAACTTTCAATTTATAAAAATCGCTCAACGCAATAATCATCGAATACGCAGGATCTTTCTTCAGCTTTTTACCAGACGAAGAAGAGAAATTCGACAAGAACTTTTCCATCTTCACAGAATCGGTAAAGATTGATTTTTCGAAAACCATATTTGCCCATTTATCAAAATCACCATTATAACGGTTACGCATATCCGTAAAATCAGAAGGCTTCATTGAATCGGGAACTGATTTGTCAAAAATAGCGATCAACGATTGAAGCATGGAGCGGTCGGTAGGAATATCATAATTTCTGAAATACCCCGAAATTCCATTTAGCATATTCTTCTTCTCTTCCTCCATTTTTTTGGGATCAGGTTGTTCAGAAGTGTATAGATCAGAAAGCGTTCTAAAACTATTGGCATAACTTAAAATCTCGATACCAAAAATAGCTTCTGCATAATAATTATTGGCAGAAATATAAGGGCGATTTGCGTCGTAAATGGATTTTAATCCAGGCAATACATCCGCATACATTTTCTTTCTCTCTGGATGATTATCCATCCACTTATTAAACTCCACTTCCAGCATTTGTTTTTTCTGTATGCCATTCGATTCGATTAATCCTTTTGTTTCACCCTTCCACTTTTTCCAACCGTTGCTCACGCTACTTTGTTTTGCTGCATATTGCAAATGCAACTTATCGCTTTTACGCATCGACTCGTCCATAATACGCAAACGCTCATCACGAACACGAATTCGCTCAGGGTTTATCGTATTCACGATCATATCCTCTTGATAAGAAGAAATATATTCTTGTGTTCTTCCCGGAAACCCATATACCATTGTAAAATCACCTTCTTTTACTCCGGAAATATTAATCGGGAATGATGCGCGAGGCGTAAACGGAATGTTATCGACGCTGTATTCGGCGGGCTTATTATTCTTATCGGCATATACACGAAACATCGAGAAATCGCCTGTATGGCGCGGCCACATCCAATTATCGGTATCGCCACCAAACTTTCCAATAGCAGAAGGAGGAGCACCAACCATTCTAACATCTTTAAACGTTTCGGTAATGATCACATAAAATTCGTTGCCTGAAAAAAACTGACGAACACGCGCTTCGTAGCCTGTACCCTCGACTGCTTTCTTTTCAATTTGCGAAGAAAGCGTTTTAATTTTCTCATTACGCTGTGCTTCTGTCATTTCGGATGTAAGCACTTTATTATACTGATCAGTAACATCGTTAATACTAATTACAAATGTAACCGACAATCCAGGGCAAGGCAATTCGTCCTTCATTTCCTTGGCCCAAAATCCATCTTTTAAATAATTATTCTCGACCGTACTATGCGTTTGAATTTGGTCGAATCCGCAATGGTGATTCGTAAGTAATAGTCCTTGTTTCGAAATAATTTCACCTGTACAGCCGCCACCGAATAAAACAACAGCATCCTTCAAGCTGTTTTTATTCACGCTATAAATATCCTCGATAGAAATCTGCAAGCCGCGCAGCCTCATATCTTCGCCATTCAACTGTTGTAGCAATTGCGGAAACCACATCCCTTCATCCGCATAAGTAGAGCGAACAAAAACGTTACAAAATAAAACAACGAAGAATAGTGCTTTTTTAAATCGATTCATAAGAAATGTTTGAGGCGTTAAAGATAACAATCGGTATTAAATTAATGAGGTGTATTAAGTGAACATCTTTAAATATGATTTACCGTATTATTATTAAGTTTCGGATAAACAGGAGATTTCTGGTTTTTTTGAAATAAAAACATTGATAAATTCAATTAAGAATTCTGGTATTATCTAAATACCAAAAACTAAAAGTAAATTCCTCAATTATAGAAATACAGGATAAAACATTTTCCATCTTCCAACGCTGAGGTTCCGATTCGAAAAGAGATTCGGATACACTGCTTCAAAAATGATATAGCGATAAGAGTAGTTAAGATCATGTATATTTCCCTCGTAGAAGTTAAAGTATAAATGGGACTACGTATACATAAAATAACAAACCCCGCCGAGGCAGGGTTCGTTACAATTATGGTTTGATTGATTTTTAAAATGGAAGGTCGTCAACATCATTTCCTCCGGCCATTGAACCAGCCATTGGATCGGCAGTCATTGAAGCTTGAGAAGCATATCCATTATTTGTTGGGGCCGCATAGCCACTATTAGCAGGAGCTGAATCAAAAGAATTCGAATCGGCTGGTACGTTTGCCATTAATGGACTAATGCTAACGGCGCGGATATCGGTATACCAACGTCCGTTATATTCCCTCGACTCTACACGAAAATTAACTTTCATTGTAGTTCCTGGATGAATCGTTTTTAATTGTTGTACGGGCTCATTAAATGCAAGAAAAGCAATTTTCTTAGGATATGTCTCGATTGTTTCTGCAATAAACGTTTGTTTTGTCCAGGGACCACGTGCGCCTTCTCCAGTTTGTACAGGTAGCGACTCTATAAGCTTACAGTTGATTTCAAAACTCATGATGATAATTTATTTATTTCTTTCCTCAAAGATATAAAAAGCCCCTGAGCGAATTACATTCAGGGGCTTCAAATGAGCAGAAAAGTTTTCCACTCTGGCGGATATTTTAGGGACGATGTTTCCTATAGTTTGATATTCAATAGATTGCCGTTTCCGTGAATTATTTTAACGGCTTTTCTGTATTGAGTTACACCCTATTATTTTATCATATCGACTGATCTTTTAATAAATCCGGTAAGTGCTTCCCCCTTGAGCAACCCTTGAGCTAGCATGGCTAGATCTACGGCCTGACGAAGCACTGCTTGCTTTTGTTCGTCGGTTTCAGTTGAAAGCACCTTTTTCATTAAAGGGTGATTTGTATTGATTACCAAATTGAATTGCTCGGCCATATTCGCCATAAATTCATATCCGCCACCAGTTGACGACATCTCTTTCATACGACGCATAAACTCGGGTCGAGTAATCATTGCGGGAGCATCGTTTTCCGACATGGGCTCAAGATTAATCATGTATTGTTCCTTGTTCACCACTGTTTCGGCCAATGATTTTAATTGCGCTTGTTCGTCATCGCTCAATACCGACACTCTTTTTTCATCTTTTCGAATTAAATTATCGGCAGTATCTGAATCAACGCGAACGAAAGAATTGTTTTCTAATTTATACTCAAGGAAATTTACAAAGTGACTATCAACAGAACCATCCATTTGCAAAACATCGTAGCCTTTATTCTTGGCCGCCTCTACAAATGCATGTTGTTCTTCTGCATTTGAAGTATAAATGTTTATTAGTTTATTCTCTTTATCCTCTTGATTCGGTTTAATTAATTCGGCATACTCAGGGAAAGTATAATACTTCGAATCAGTATTTTTCAATAAGCAAAAATTCTTAGCGCGATCATAGAATTTTTCTTCACTCAACATCCCGTATTTAATAAACACGCCAATATCATCCCACTTCGCTTCGAAATCAGTTCTATTTTCTTTGAAAATTTCCTCTAACTTATCTGAAACTTTTTTCAAAATATGATTACTAATTTTTTTCACATTACCATCGCTTTGCAAATACGAGCGGCTAACATTAAGTGGAATATCCGGAGAATCGATAACGCCATGTAGCAATGTTAAAAATTCAGGAACAATTCCTTCCACTGAATCGGTTACAAACACCTGACGGCAATACAACTGAATTTTATTTCGTTGAACTTCCATGCTACGTTTCAGGCGAGGAAAATATAAAATTCCTGTTAAACTAAAAGGGAAATCAACATTTAAATGAATATAAAAAAGTGGATCTTCAGACATTGGATACAATTCCTTATAGAACGCTAAATAATCTTCATGCGTTAATTCACTAGGTTTTTTAACCCAAGCAGGCGAAGTATTATTGATATCATTTCCGGCGAAGCGAACGTTTACTGGTAAGAAGCGACAATATTTATCGAGTAAATTTTTAATTCTTGCTTCTTCTAAAAACTCAGCAGAATCTTCGTTAATGTGGAGGACAATATCGGTTCCACGATCCGCTTTTGAATCGGCTACCATATTATACTCAGGGCTACCATCGCATGTCCAACGAATTGCCTCATTCTCTCCTGCTTTAAATGAGCGTGAATAAATTTCCACTTTATCGGAAACCATAAACGACGAATAAAACCCGAGTCCAAATTTTCCAATCAAGTTCCCTTCCGTTTGATCTTTGTATTTATTTACAAACTCTTCAGCGCCAGAGAATGCAATTTGATTGATATACTTCTCTACCTCATCGGTCGTCATTCCGATACCACGATCACGAATAGTAAGTGTTTTTGCTTCCTTATCAATAATCACCTCCACAAAAAGATCTCCTAGCTCGGTTTTGTTTTCACCGATCGATGTCAATGTTTTCAGTTTTCCTGAAGCATCTACAGCATTTGCAACTAACTCACGAAGAAAAATTTCATGATCGCTGTATAAGAACTTCTTAATAATGGGGAAGATGTTTTCGGTTTGGACATTAATTTTTCCTGCACTCATAGTTGGTATAATTATTTTAGTTTTTAAAGAAAGTTAAAGCCGTACAAACAGCAGTTCGCAACGGCAGACAAACAAAATGCCACTACAAAAATATGACAAATTGACCTTGCTTATAGCGGGAAACGAAGAATGATGCGGAAATATATCGGACAGAATGACGTCGAAAGGTGCCAAACCAGGGCAAAAAGAGAATATTCGTTTTTTTAGTAGAATATAAGAATGCAGACTATATTGATTAATTGAAAAAGGAAACTTCCGCGAAACTTTCGCGATGCTATTGCATTAAATGTAGCGCCTATAAAATTATGAAAAAGCATCGCTTGCCCTATGAGCCGCGCAAATACATAGCGCAAACCTTCTTCATCAAATATACATTGAAATTGGCAATTTTTGCAAATAAATAGGAGAATCGTACGTTAATAACCCTGTTAGCAATGTAAGAAAAGTACCTCATATCACATCTTTTCTTTTACAATCTTCGTATCATTATTCACTTATCGAATTTACGAGTATCCTGTATTTACCAGGAAGAAAAATAAAACATGAAAACACGTTATAATTTTAAGCGCGTAGCGATACTCAGCTTGGCCTTCACCCTTCTCTTTGCAAGTATTTTACGTGCGCAAACAGTAACTACAGCACAGAAGCTCGATGCTCTCATAGGCATGATTAAATATGCGTACGTTGATTCCATCAACGAGAAAAAAATTACTGAAGACGCGATTCGCAACTTATTAAAAGAACTTGATCCGCATTCGGTATATATTCCGGCGGAAGAGTTAAAGGAAGTGAATGAGCCGTTAGTTGGGAAATTTGAAGGTGTTGGAATTCAATTCAACATTTTAGATGACACAATTATGGTAACGCAGACCATTGCGGGTGGCCCATCTGAAAAGTTAGGAATTCGTGCTGGCGACCGAATTGTAAAGATTGATGGAATATCGGTTGCAAACATTGCTATAAAAAACAACGATGTTTTGAAAAAACTTCGTGGCGATAAAGGCACAAAAGTAGCTGTAGATATTTTTAGAAGAGGAAATAAAGACCTCATTAAATACACCATCACTCGCGATAAAATTCCACTTTACAGTGTAGATGCTACTTACATGGTAACACCTAAGGTAGGTTATATCAAGATCAGTCGCTTTGCCGATTCAACAGTAGACGAATTTAAAGAAGCATTAAAGACCCTGAAAGAACAGCATATGGAAAGTTTAGTGCTTGACCTATCAGGTAATGGAGGAGGGTATTTAAATCGTGCAATTGAACTTGCCGACGAATTCTTAAGTAATGGGAAAAAGGTAGTTTATACAGAAGGAAGAAATAATCCACGTCAAGAAAATTATGCAACGCCCACTGGTGGATGGGAAAAAGGAAAAGTAGTGGTATTGGTTGATGAATCCTCTGCCTCGGCAAGTGAAATCGTTACAGGTGCATTACAAGATTGGGATCGTGCATTAGTTGTAGGAAGAAGAACCTTTGCAAAAGGACTTGTACAAAAGCCTTTCCCATTACCAGATGGATCTGCGGTTCGATTAACGATTGCGCGTTATTACACGCCTTCGGGAAGATGTATTCAGAAACACTATGAGCCAGGCGATGAAAACTACGATATGGATTTGAGCATGCGCTATCAACATGGTGAATTATACAACGCCGACAGCATTAAATTTATAGACTCATTAAAATACTCAACAAATGGAGGAAGAACAGTATATGGTGGCGGAGGAATTATGCCGGATGTTTTTGTTGCATTAGACACAACTATGAGTAGTAAATACTATGATGATTTACGTCGTAACGGCATCATTAATGACTTTACATTAAACTACATTGACGAGCATCGTTCTGAAATCGTGGGTAAATACGTTGATGTGTACGACTTCAAAAAATCATTTAATATTGACAATGAATTCATGAATAAATTCATTGCTTATGCAGAAAAGAAAAATGTAAAGAAAGACGAAAAAGGCTTTAAAACCTCTGAAAAACTTATTCGAACACAAATCAAAGCGCTTATTGCACGTGATCTTTTTAATACGAATGCTTATTACGTAATCATTAACGAGCTCAATGCCTTTTTAAATAAAGGAATACAATGTATTGACGACGGCACATTTGCCAAGTCAAAAATAGATCAATAAAAAAATCCCCTCGAAGAACATCGAGGGGATTTTTTTATTGCTTAATCCTTAGAAAAATGTTCCGGACTTTGATAAACACCTGTTTCAAGCTTTACGATTTGCATCAATAAATCATTAGCAAGGGAGCTGGCGCCAAAACGAAACCAATTTGGAGAAAGCCATGCCTCACCCAACGTTTCGCGAACGACAACTAAATATTGCAGCGCAAGCTTTGCAGTAGCAATTCCTCCTGCGGGTTTCATTCCAATCATTTTTCCTTCGCGATAATAGAAATCACGAATTGCTTCGAGCATGACCAATGTAACAGGCAAAGTTGCAGCAGGCTGAATTTTACCTGTTGAAGTTTTAATAAAATCAGCACCAGCATACATGGCTAAGTCGGACGCTTTACGAACGTTATCGAGTGTGCTCAATTCACCAGTTTCGAGAATAACTTTTAAATGCGCATTACCACAAACTGCTTTAACGGCCGCTATTTCATCGAACACATAATTATATTCACCAGCTAAAAAATGTCCGCGAGAAATAACCATATCGATTTCATCGGCGCCTTCATTGACAGCGAATTTTGTTTCTTCGAGCTTTACCTTTCGTGTACTCATCCCGCTTGGAAAAGCGGTAGCCACGGCAGCCACTTTTACGCTGCTATTCGCTAACGCATCCTTGGCTACACGAACCATAGTAGGATATACACAAACGGCAGCAGCAGAAGGGAGATGAGGCATTGCTTCGTGCGGAAGAATAGCCTTAGCGCACAACTGACGTACCTTTCCTGGTGTATCTCTTGCCTCTAGAGTTGTTAAATCCATCATACTGATAGCCATTTTCAGGGCTTCCATTTTACTTTCGTTTTTAATAGAACGTTTAGTAAGACGAGAAACACGCTCTTCTACTCCAACTTGATCGATAGGAGGAGAAACATGTACAGAATAAGAATTTTTTATCATTATAAAAGAGATTAAGTGCAAAGTAATAAAAAAAACAAGTTCGGAGTTATAGAAGTCGCCAGCGTTAATAAATAGAAAAAGCAGAATACGCATTAACGATAATTAATCCAGCTGACGTTTTACAATTATACGCGAAGTAAGCCACGCTGCTGCGAAACCGATTACAAAAACAATTAAAAACACCAAAAGGAAATCGTTGATTTGCATATCGACAGGATACGACTGAACTACAAAACTGCCCGAATTTTCGAGCTTAATAATTTCAAACTTTTTTTGTAAATAACAAATAAGAGTCCCCACGATCATACCTCCAAATGCGCCTCCCAAAGAAATTAGCAAGCCTTCAATAAGGAAGATGCGTTGCACTAACGGCAAGTTAGCGCCGATGTTCATTAGCGTAACAATATCCTTCTTCTTATCGATAATCAACATTGTTAATGTTCCAAAAATATTGAATGTAGCGATGAGCAAAATAAATCCAAGAATAAGATAAACGCCGGCCTTTTCGGATTTCAATATTTTATAAAGAAAATCGTGTTGACGATAACGATCTTTCACCTCAAAACCTTTCCCTGTTAATGCTTCTACTTGCGCCAATATTTTCTCTGCATTTACACCTTCGGCCAACTTTATTTCGATAGTAGAAACGGAAACAGTATCACTCATCATTTCCCTGATAAATCGCAAGGGAACAATTACATATTTAGTGTCAAAATCTTGTTGTACAGAAAAGATCCCCGAAGCAATAATACTTCTTTGCGCGAAGGCGGTAGTTGGATCCATTAGTGCAGTTGACGCATCTACTCCTTTGAGAGGAACAAACACTGAAATTCGATTCAATGGGTCATTTGTTTTTAGCCCAAGAGAATACGCAATTTGTCCGCCCACAAACATATAATCTACTGCTCCATTTTGCAATACCGAAGTGCCGTCGATAATTTTATTTTGCAAGCCTGTAGTTGTAAAATAATCATCGCTCACGCCTTTAATAGTAGCGATAAACTGTCGATCGCGATAACGCAACAAAGCATTTTCTTCGAGGGAAAGAGAGACGCTTTCGACGCCCTTAATTATTTTTATTTGTGACAACGCCGCATTATCAGGATTAAAAGTTTTACCGTGCACCGAAGTAATTTTCAGATCGGGATCGAAGCTATTATACATCGACAAAACCAAATTTCCGAACCCATTAAACACCGAAAGCACGATAATTAGTCCCATCGTTCCCACGCCTACACCTATCACACTCACCTTACTGATAATATTAATCAGGTGATGCGAGCGTTTTGCAATAAAATACCTTTTGGCAATTTTCCAGGCGAGTTGCATACGACTACTTCGTAAACTAATTACGAATAAGATTAACTATTTCCAGGCTTTCACCACTAAACCTGTTCCAGTAGAATGATTCATCGAAACATCCATCCAATTTAACAGATAAGAAATAGGATAAGCAATAATATAATAGAAAGGAAGAAGAAGAAAAAAAAACTTTGTTACACCCAACATTAAGATTGGGTATTTCATTGATAACCTCCAGCTAATTTTTCCAGGAGCACCATACTGATACCGCGCATCAATTTTAGTAAATCCTGCACTTCTTAATTTATCTTGAATTTCCTGAATATTGTATCCATCGCGCACGTGTTCCTCAATAAAAGAACTTTCACCGTCGCCATGCACATCTGAACCACCCTGATCGCTTGGCGTCGAGATCAGCAACATTCCGTCTTTTTTCAGAGAAGCATAAATATTTTTAAACACCTGAACATCTTCAAGAATATGCTCCATTACATCCACTGAAATTGCTAAGTCATACTTTTCGGGATGAGTAAAATTGGTAAGATCCCCTACTTCAAACTTCACACGACTTCCTGCTCCAACCGCAGCGAAGAAACGATTACAATCATCTACCTGCTCTTCTTTTACATCGATTGCCACTATTGAGGCCATTGGTAAACGCTGACTAAGCCAATAAGAATGCTGTCCGTAACCAGCACCAGCGTCTAAAATAGATGGTAATTTAGGGGCTGTTTTTTGCCAGATTTTCAGCTCTTTGTGCACATGCCAAGCACGTAACAACAACAAGTCGAGGAGATTATAAAAATTTTTACGTAAGAATGGATTTTTATTGAAAATATTTCCGAGACTGCGTTTAATAGGATCGTATTGCATTTTGTAGAGTATTCAAGACGGGTACGAAGATAAAAATTTAAGGGAACCTCTTAAAACCCTGGACCCATCGATTTACTAATTTTCAAACACGTTGATTAGATGGGCAAAACCAATTCTTTCGCAGTCTCAACAATGCTGTTTCTTTAGTCATTCGAAGGGGGCAATACCCGAAATCAGCCTTTAAGGGGCGCGATATTTACAATTCGGGGTAATAGAACAGAAAAGAAGCCCTCAAAAAAGCCATTCGGCGCTATTATTTGGCATCGGGCATTTAATCTTACTTATCTTTGACTCCGTGAAAAATTACCTTCGTTTATTAGGATTTATCAAGCCCTACAAAGGAAAAGCCGGCATATCGGTTTTTTTCAATGTACTTACTGTTGTTTTCTCTCTCTTTTCATTAACCATGATTGTTCCCTTCCTGAATGTATTATTCAGCCAGGAGCGCCATTATGTACTAATGCCATGGAAGGTAAGTGCAAAGAACCTCCTCAACAACTTCAATTTTTATTTAGGCAGTTACGTCGACCGACACGGCCAACTTGAAGCATTATTACTCATTAGCTTATTAGTTGTTGTGATGTTCTTCTTAAAAAACATTACACGCTACATGGCTATGTATTACCTAGCACCTATTCGCAACGGAGTGGTCAGTGATATACGTAATGATGTATACGATAAAATTCTTCGTTTACCCATAGGTTATTTCACCGACGAAAGAAAAGGCGATATGATGGCGCGCATGACGAACGACGTGCAAGAAGTAGAATGGGGTATTATGAACTCACTTGAAGCAGCATTTCGGGAGCCATTAAATATTATTATATTTTTAATTACGATGTTCACGATGAGTCCGGAGTTAACAACATTTGTTCTTGTGTTGTTACCCATTGCTGGATTAATCATTGGAAGAATTGGCAAAAATTTAAAGAAACAATCGGTGCAAGCTCAAGAAAAAATGGGCGAGCTCTTAAGCAACATAGAAGAAACCTTAAGTGGTCTTCGCATCATTCATGCTTTTACTGCAGAAGAGACCTCCGCAGCACGATTTGGAGAACTAAACAATCAGCATTACAAACTAATGAATCGCATTGGCAGAAGAAGAGATTTAGCTTCGCCGGTGAGTGAATTTTTAGGAACAGTGGTAATGACAATTGTAATGTATTTCGGAGGGCGATTAGTACTTGGCCAAGGAGCCCATTTAGAGCCGAGTGAATTCATTGCCTTCATTGCTATCTTTTCACAATTAATTACCCCAGCAAAAAGTTTAACAACGGCATGGTATAATATTCAGAAAGGATTGGCGAGTTCGGAGCGAATTTATAAAATTCTAGATGCAGAAATCACAGTAAAAGATCCTGAGAACCCCACTGCGGCAAAACTATTTGAAGATAAAATTCGATTTGACAATGTGTCGTTTGCATATAGAAAAGGGGATACTGGATACGTATTAAAAGACGTTAATTTAACAATTCCGAAAGGAAAAACAGTTGCACTAGTAGGTCAATCGGGATCAGGGAAAACCACATTAGCGGATATGCTTCCCCGTTATTACGACACAGACAAAGGAACGATATACATTGACAACATTAATATCCGCCACAAGCGAATAAAAGACCTTCGCAGTTTGATGGGAATTGTAACTCAAGAATCAATATTATTTAACGATACTGTATTTAACAACATCGCCTTCGGCATGAAAAACGTGAACGAAGAAGATGTTATTAACGCCGCTAAAGTAGCCAACGCACATGATTTTATTACGGATATGCCACAAGGGTACCACACCCCTATTGGTGACAGAGGAAGTAAGCTTAGCGGGGGTCAACGACAACGATTAAGTATTGCTCGTGCCGTATTAAAAAACCCTCCCATTTTAATACTCGATGAAGCCACATCAGCCCTTGACACAGAATCTGAAAGATTAGTTCAAGATGCGCTCATAAAACTTATGAAGCAACGCACAACATTAGTAATTGCACATCGCCTTTCAACAATTGTACATGCCGATGAAATTATCGTTATGCATAAAGGAGAAATAGTTGAGCGAGGTACACATCAAGAATTGATTGCGCAATCGGGATATTACAAACGACTTTTCGACTTACAGGCATTTTCCTGAAATACATTCTAATGCAAGGAAATAACTGGAAACCTTACGGAGCCTTATTGGCTCTTTGCTTTCTTTGGGGAACCACCTATTTAGGAATCCGCATAGGAGTGCAGCACTTTCCTCCTTTTTTATTTTCGGGATTACGATTTGTAATTGCTGGTCTATTAGTGCTTGGATATTTTGTGTTTAGAAAGGGAACCATTTGGCCTACTAAAAAAGAGTTGCTAAACATATTCATCAGCGGAGTATTTATTTTCATTGGAGGAAATCTCTTTTTAGTATTAGGAGAAATGACGGTGCCCAGTGGGATAGCGGCATTAGTGAATACGGGATTCCCCTTATGGATTGTAATTATTACACGCATTTGGAATCCGGCAGAAAAGACGCCATTATTAGCGATAGTAGGAATACTAATAGGCTTTATAGGACAATTTCTAATATTTTACGAGCAACTATTTTTGTTACAAAACAGCGCTTATTTTGTTGGCTTTATCATTCTTATTTTAGGAGTAATCAACGGATCATTAGGCTCCATCTACATGAAAAAAAACCCGGTGAAAGTAAGTCCGGTATTAAACGGCGGAATACAAATGCTATTAGCAGGAGCCATTACAGTAATCATTGGAATTTTAAAAGGAGAAGTTCCTTTATTAAATAGCGACGCCGAAGGATGGTGGGCAATGGTTTACTTAATCATAGCAGGATCCATTTTTGGATATAGTTTATTCGTTTACGCTATGTATTACCTACCTGCAACGATGGTATCCGTATATGCCTACATTAACCCGATTGTTGCATTAGGGTTAGGCTATTTACTACTCCATGAACCCATCAGCAAACGAACTGTTTATGCGATGCTCATTACCCTTACAGGTGTTTTTATAGTAAATAGAGGAATGATACGAGCAAGGAGAAAAATCGCTTAGTGCTCCATTAAGTCACGAGACTGTTTTGCTTCTTTATAAAAACGGTAAGGAACCAACAGCATTCCAAAGCACTCACCGTGCTCTTTATTCAAATATTTATGATGGACTTTATGCGCTTTACGAATAGCGCGCATATATACATTATTTGAACGACGGAAAAAGCGAAAACGCTGATGAATAAAAATGTCGTGGACTAAAAAATAAGCAAGGCCATAAAATGCAATACCAAAACCGATATACACTTTCACATCAAAATTATTCATAACCCCTAGAAAAATAAGAATCATACTAGGGATAGCAAAAATCAAAAAGAAAGCATCATTCTTTTCAAAAAACCCTGGTTCTGGTTGATGATGATCTTTATGCAATATCCATAATAAACCATGCATCACAAATTTATGTGTAAACCAAGCAACGAACTCCATTCCAAAGAACGTTAAGAAGAAAACTATAATATTGGGCATCATTAGACAATAAGATTAATTATGATTTAACAAATTTAGAATAAAAAAGTTTTTGAAATCGGCATAACTACCTCAAACAAGAAAAGCAAAGGTCGCAAAATACGGGTAAATAAGTATCTTTGACGCAATGAAACTACTATTAAAAATCGTTTTCACCTGTCTCCTAATTATTTTAGTTCAATACGCTGTAAAAGCGCAATGCACTGGCCGAGATTTAGAATTGGTTTTCAATACGCATTTCGATAAACAAGAAGAGGCATATCGACCTGGTTTTATGTTCATCACCCAGCATAAACTGATTCGATATAATCCTGTTTCACTCGCCTTTGGGGGATTAATGTATTTCTATCAGGCAGTGTTATCTCCACAGATATCGGCTGAATGTCCGTATGAAATTTCCTGTTCTAACTTTGGCAAAGCGTGTATAAAAAAATACGGTATCGTGAAAGGAATAGCTCTAGCCTCAGGACGAATAATGCGTTGCACACGAATTGCCTCGGTTGATATACATCCTTTATATATCGACGAAAAGGGGATGATTATTGATAATCCTGAAGATTACAAATTAAAATGAGGACAAGGATTTTATTGAGTTTGGTTTTCGTCCTTATTGCCTCAGGAATAAAGGCACAACACACGCCATTTGACATTACAAAGGAAAGTGATTTTTTGTTTTATTTAGAAGGGAATTTGCAACACGAAGACTTTGATAATTATGGCGACAAGCTACTGCAAAATCCAGAAATTACAGCAGCACAAAAAGACACTTTAAACTTTGTCATCGGCATTTCTAACTTTCAACGTAAGCGATTTGAACAATCGGCAAGATATCTTTCCTATGTATCTGATAGCTCTGCTTTTTTTATCAAATCTTATTTTTATAAAGCGATTAGTTTTACGGAATTAAAAGACTACAAAAAAGCCTATGGAGTATTAAACGAATACGACTTTTTATCATTAGGAGAAAATTTTAATGGTTTGAAGATTCATGAGCAAACAGGTATTGCACTATTAATGCGCGACTATGCAGCATTCGACACGTTAATTACAAACTTTAATGCTACCGACACCTTATTGCAATCGGAACATGCATTACAAATGTCTTATGCAAAAAAATTACAATCACTAAAAAGAAGGTCTCCCGTTGTAGCAGGCGGATTATCGGCAATAATTCCTGGATTAGGATTAGTATATTCGGGAAACAATGGACAAGCGCTATCTAGTTTTATACGCGTAACAGCATTAGGAGCTTTAAGTATTGAAAGTTTATCAAAATTAGGGCCTGCATCGCCACAATTTATTGCCTTTGCAAGTTTATTTAGTTTCTTCTATATAGGCAACATATGGGGGAGCGCGTTAAGTGTACAAATAAGACAAAATGAACAAACAAAAGAACTCGATCATAATATTATGGTTGGCCTTCATATTCCTGTCGACAAGCTGTTTCAGTAGCCCACACGACACCTTATTTGCTTTTGCCGATCAACTCTATCAACAAAAGCAATATTCAGACGCAAGCATTGCATTTGAACGCATTGCATTTCAGAGCTTCGAAAATGAAGAAACAAAATGTATTGCTTTACTAAAGAAAAGTGAATGTTTAAAAGCGACAGAAAAATACGAACTTATCAATACCGTATTGTGTCGTTGCAATTTAAATGCATTAAGCGATTCACTTAAAGCACAAGTATATTTTGAAAGAGCCCTTTCCTGTTATTTAAGCAAGAATTTTAAACTTTCGAAAGAACTACTACAGCCATTATTAAGCTTAAATAGCACCCCTGAGCTAGACAAAGCTGCGGTATTATTGTATAGCCTTACACTAAATGAATTAAGAGAATGGCAAAGCAGTAAAATAAATATGCTGCAATACATCAAAAGAATTCCGTGCATAGATGAAGCAAAAAAAGCGGAATTAACAGAAGAAATAAACGCGGTATATTCAACCAAAAACATTCCTAAAGAAAAGAGTTTGAAAAAGGCAAGGGTATTATCGACATTGTTTCCTGGTGCCGGTCAAACCTATCTAGGAAAAGTAGGAAGAGGTGCATTAAATCTATCATTAGTAGCACTATCGGGCGTATTTGTATATGCCAACATACTTCAAGAAGTTTACCTAGCAGCAGCATCGGGAGTATATTTAACAGAAGCGTTTTACATAGGAAACATAAATCAGAATACGCGCATTTGTAAAATACGAAATGACAAAAAATCGATTAGTGCCAACAACAATATAAGAATTAAATTAGCAGCATTTAACGCCCAATTAAAATGAATCGTAAAACAACATTTTTTATACTACTTGCTCAATTAATAATCTTAACTGGCAATAGTCAGTCATTATTATTTACCTTGCAAGGAAATGGAGGAAAAGTAAACACCTTACAATTTTCGCCAGACAGCAAAATATTACTATCTGGAAATCAAGATGGAAGTATAAAATCGTGGGATGTAAATAACAGCTTTAAGCAAACAACCTCCATAAATCCTATTAGCGAATCGATTACTAATATAAGTTTTTCAACAGACGGAAAAGAAGTGGGAGTAAGTACATACAAATCTTTTTTTGTTTACAATTCTTCTTCATTAAAAAAACTAAAATCAAAGAAAAAAGCGCATACTACATTTGTTCGTTGTGCTAATTTTTCAAAAAGCGGACAATACATCGTTTCTACAAGTTGGAGAGATAATACAATTGTAATTTGGAAACGATCGACATTAAAAGTAGAAAAAGTATTGCCAGAAACGGTATGGACTGACTATGCGATGTTTATTAATGACGATAAGCAAATAGTTTCTATCAATCACGAAAACACTATTAAAGTATGGGATTTAGCGAATGGTAATTTGATACAAACACTTGCGGGGCATACTGATTGGGTATATGGCATACTCGTTTCTCCTGATGGAAAATATTTACTTTCGGGCAGCTTAGACAATACCATAAAAAAATGGGATTTAGCTTCAGGAAAAATGGTTCAGACAATTGATGCTCACAAAAACGGCATTACTTGGTTGTCATCATCGGCTGACGGAAAATACTTCATTAGCTCATCGCTAGACAAAACGGCTAAACTTTGGAGCTGGGAAACGATGCAAGAGTTAGCGCAATTTAGCGGACACGGAGGGGCGGTATTAGAAGCCGTCATCTCACCCGACAACAAATACATTGCAACGGGATCTCTCGATAAAACAATTAAGATTTGGGAATTCCCTTCAAACATAAAATAAATTAATTTTGACCTACAATAACATATAACTACTATGAACATAAAATTTCTTTTTACCACGGCCGCAATGATCATTTTAAGCACTACTGCTTACTGCCAAGATGTAATTACAAAAACCGACGGAAGCACTCTTAAAGTTAAAGTAACCGATATTGAAGAAGCAGTAATTAAGTACAAAAAATTTGATAATCTAGAGGGCCCGAGCTATAGCTTAAGCAAAAACGATGTAGCAAAGATTACATACACAAATGGAAGCGTGGATAAATTCAGTGAGGAAGCAGAGGCGAAACCAACCTCATCTGGATCTAATTCAGGGAAGCTAGATTTAGAAGACGAAAACACGATACGTCAGATTGAAGCTTTAGCAAAAAATGCTGGAGAGTCGGTATTAGCAAAATGCAGTGGAAAGGTAGATAATGCTACAACTGAAATTTTTTATGATGGAGTATTCAAAGATGATTTCACACATGAATTAGTTATTCCCATTAAGGTTACTTGGCAGCCGCGCAATATATCTGGTGATTCGAAGTGGATTCGAGGAACGGTAAAAATAGCCCCTGACGGAAAAAGAACTTGGACCTATCAAAACGACAGTGGCGGTTGGTTTGGAGGATGCGCTAGAACATTGCGCGACCTATAATCACAAAAAAAATACATCTAAATATAAAAGGGAAAATTGCTTTGTTTTTGTCGGTAATGCTGGCCGTTAGCACAGTGTTCGCTGTTAAAGGACAATTAACCAACATTAATATCTAGCACAACTAATACATTAAAGCCAATCGTATATTCTTGTTGTATCCATTTTGATAATCGATTTTTGCGGTTATTACCATTTGTTTTATGCTTTACTATTTAAGTACAGATAGATTCAAACAAAAAAGTCCCGATTTGCATCGGGACTTTTTTGTTTCAGTTAAAAAGAAAATATTAGTTTCCTTTTAATTTCGTTGTTTTGATTGGTGTTCCTTTAACAACCCATCCCATACGGAAGAATTCATTTCTAGAAGAAACAACACCGTCGATCAAGGCATCATAACCAGGACCAGCGTTTTCGATTGCTCTATCAACTGCTTCTTTCAATTGCGGTTGACCACACATTTTCATTTCTTTCCCTTCAGTTCTTGGGCCTTTTCCATCTTCAGAAAGACGTAAAGTTACATTCTTAGAAGAGATAACCGTAAAGTCGATTAGACGTTGGTTGCAAGAGCTTAAAAGCACTACGCAAGCGATCGCTAATGGTAAAGTAATTTTTTTCATAGGATTAATGTTAAGATGTGCAAATGTAAATAGAATTCCCCGTAAAAAAAAAACTGTTTTCGTTATTATAGATAAAAACATCTAATAATATTGAGCCCATTTTTTTTTGTTGAATTCTGTTTTTCAATGCTTTACATTAAGGTCGTTTAAACATTTACTTGCAAGTTCTATAAAATATACACGTTGGCGAGGATTTAACTCATCGTTTGAAGTTGAAAAAGTGCATATAATTTTATACTGCCTAAGGGCTTCTTCTTTGTTTCCGGCCGCCAAAAGCGACTTTAAATAATAAAACCGATAAAGGAGATTTGCTGGAAATCCGTTGGCCAATTTCAATCCAAAAGCCACTGCCTTGGTGTAATTATTCTCTTCTTCAAGATTAATTTTCATTAAAAAATACAGCGCCTCCGTGCTTAATAAAGGGTCACTGAAATCCATCGTTTTTTGAAGCATGGCTAGCCCTTTTTTCTTGTCCCCATCGGGAAGAAAGACAGTATATGGATACAAAATAGGATGTTTGTGATTAACCTGAGCGATCATATAGTTATACAAGCCCGTGGTAAGATAAAATGGCTCGTACCTATTTTCTTTATTGAAAGATTGTTTAATAGAAGCAACACAATTGTTAACGCTCGATAATGCCTGAATGTAGTTTTTATTCATTGCCTCGAAACGCGCTTTATACGCATAAACACTAATAAGACAATAATTATCATCATCTGATAACATTGATTTTCGTTTTCCAATGATAAATTTTGCCATATCAAGGCTTTTCAAATACTCCTTACGATTTTCCTTTGTATCGTCTCCCGAAATAATTTTCCACCAATAATAATTCGCAACCATTAAATAACTTCCAGCATTATTTGGATTTTCTTTCTTAACAATAGCAAGAATTGAATCGGCTTTTTGAAATTGAAAATTGTAAATCGCAATAAAGCCCTTGTAAATATCCGTTTTAAATTTGTTCTCTTCCGGTTCTGGGTGGAAAGAAGAAAACAGTAAACTCATCCCTATTAAGAAGGGAATAAAGAAAAGATTGAGAAAAAGAATTTTCGGATATGCTTTCATTTCAAGTATACAAAAGTGGCTATTTTTTTTCGAACCAAAGAAAATTATTATCAATCGATAATAATTTTACAATAAATAATTAACCTTCATTGTGCTACATTTCTTTGTAATCGAAACTCGTCCGTAAAACATAATTATCTTCGCCTCATGCAAACATCTGTAATACCCTACCTCTATTTTAACGGCAACTGTAGAGCAGCAATTGCCTTTTATAAAGAAGCGCTTCATGCATCGCTAGAAATTATGGAAATGGGAGATACACCTATAAATGCCCCTGAAACTCCAAAAGGTCATGTGATGCATAGTATTCTTACTTTAGAGAATATTACGATTATGGCCTCTGACACCATGCCAGGAAAACCCGTTACTTTTGGGAATAGTGTCTCCTTATCAATAAACTGTACTTCAAGAGAACAAGCAGACCTTTTTTATACGAATTTAAAACTAAACGGAAATGTATTAATGCCCCTACAAGACACATTTTGGGGTGCTTACTTCGGAATGATTAGCGATCAATTTGGGATTAACTGGTTATTTAATTATGATGCGGCAAAATAAAATAAAAATAAAAACATATAAAAACAAATACCCCAGTAAACACGTGTTTACTGGGGTATAATTAATTAAATTTGTCCTTATTAATCTGTATCGGTTATTTAGGACTAGTCACTTTTTGTTATTACTTTTTGTTTTCTTTTTCAAACTTCATAAATAAAGTATCACCCCCCATTAACATTAATTGTTCCTGAACAATTCCACTTAATTTCGATTGTTTCAATTTATAGTGATTGGTCTTTTGCAAGAGATTTAAAATTGTTGTTTCACGATCTAACTCTGGACAAGCCATTTTTGTGGATACCATTTGATGAATAAAAATTAAGTTGTCTTGTGAAGTATACATACCATTAACAATATTGCAGCCAGCCTCTAATGTAAAGTTATTATCGTTTTCAAATTCGAGAGAAACTTCTTTCTGCGCAGCGGTAAATGATACTTGCTTCCCTTCTATTTCTTTCAATACCCAATGGCGATCTTCAATTCCTGGATTTCTTCCGAAAGGAATTTTTTCTTTGGTCTTACACGAAGCCATTGCTGCAATAACTAATAAAACCCCTATGGTGTTTTTCATCATTTATTTATTTTAAAACGAAGATTAGTCTTCCATATTATCGAGGATCGACTTAATCTCCGCATCGGTATTTTTTAATTTATCTTTACACTGTTTAATTAACTCGCTAGCCCGTTTAACCAATTTAGTTAAATGATCAACACCGGCTTCGCCGGCTTCTAATTCTTCCAGAATATTTTCGAGTTCTGCTTTTGCTTTATCGTAACTGAATTTCTCTGCCATACTATATTGTTTTACTTTTTATTGATCCTTTTGCTAATACTGTTTCGATTTCCTCTCCCGATTTTATCGTAGCGGCATTGGTAATAACTTTCCCTTTATGCAAGGTATAACTAAATCCCCGTTTAAGAATATTGATTGGATCGAGGATTTGCAATCGTTTATTAGAATATTCGATTTGCATTGCATCCTTTTCGATTTCCTGTGCTGCACTTCTTTTTAATTCACGTATTGCATTTGACAATGATTCACTTTCCGTTATCACTTGATGACGCAATTGTTGCTGTAGAAATTGCTTCGATTGACTAAAATAATTCTTTTCAGTTATTACTTTTTCTTGCACTAACATTCGAATTGTTGAGCTTTGAATTTGTAAAGAAGCGTTTTCTTCCGACAAAAATACAGAAGCCAGAGCATTTAATCTTTTTACCGACGAAAGAATTACATCCTCTTCATTTTCCAAAATCATATTTACATAGGCGGAGATGCCATCATACAATTCACTAACGGCACCATCGTAATGCAATAATCTCGAAACAAGATAATTTGCCACCTCTGTAGGTGTTATCAAATTCAAATTCGCCACCTCGTCTACTATACTAACATCGGCAGTATGTCCGATACCGGTAATAACTGGAAGAGGATATTGTGCAATAGCACTTGCCAATTGATAATCATTGAAGCATCCTAAACTAGATGCAGCTCCTCCTCCTCTAACAATAATTACTGCATCGAAATGAGCATACAATCTATCCTGTTTAATCGAAACTAATTTTGATATTATATCGCCGGAAGCCATATCGCCTTGCAACAAGGAGGGAAACAATTTCACATTAAAATGATATCCATACTCGTTTTGCATTAGTCTGGTATAGAAATCTTCATACCCGCGAGAATCTTCTGCTGAAATAATAGCAATGGTTTGAATGGCTTCAGGAAGGTGCTTTTGTTTATTCAAATCATATACCCCTTCCTTTCGCAAACGGTCAATTGTTTGACGACGCTCCATTGCCAATTTACCAAGCGTATAAGAGGGATCTAAGTCATGCACTATCAAACTAAGTCCATAGCGCTCATGAAACTGAACCTCTACTTTGCATAAAATTTGCACTTGTTCTTGTAAACGTGTTCCTGTTTGATACATAAATCGTCGGTGAAGCACATCAAACATGCTTGACCAGATCATCGCCCTAAACTCAGCTTTAGGCATTACACCACGCTCATCCTTCTCTACCAACTGTAAATAACAATGACCTTTGCTGATTTTCATTCCGATGATCTCAGCTGTTACCCAATAGCGCTCAAAAGAAAACTCCTTCCTAAATACATTAGAAATATGCTTTGCGAGCGCTGATAAACTTATTGCTGGGGCATCCATTGCTGCGAAAATACAAACTCTATGAATGCGTTTGAAGAAAAGATATTCACTTTTGAAAGAGATAACTGAAACATTAAAATCGAAGGCTTATTGAATAATATTTGTTCGTTATAAGATTTTACTTCTTTAATGTGCTACGCCACCCCCCAGACCTAATAAATTCATTTCCGACAGATTTACAATTAAAACGAATCAAGTCTCTATTTTAAAACTCAGCGGGATAATCGAAATTAAGTTTATGAACGCTTCTTGTAACTGATGATGGCCCATGTATTAAGAAGGACACCAAAGATGAAAATGATGCCTAGATTGATGGCGATATCGGCGAAGCCACTTCCTTTAATAACCACCATTCGCATTACTTCTATAAAATAACGTACAGGATTAAACCAAGTCACTACTTGTGCCCAATACGGCATACTATCAATTGAAGTATAGAGCCCACTCATCATTATAAAAATCATCATGAGGAAAAAGGCGATCAGCATCGCCTGTTGTTGCGTTTGGGTAATAGTAGAAACCAGTAATCCTAAGCCGAGCACAGCTACTAAATAAACAGCTGAGAACGCATATAACAAACCAATATTTCCAACAGGACTAATTCCATAAACAACGCGTGCAACAATAAGCCCTAACGTTAAAACAATCATTCCTAATACCCAAAAAGGAATAAGTTTGCCAAGAATAAAATGGTATTTTTTAATAGGAGTAACATTTATTTGTTCGATAGTACCGATCTCTTTTTCTTTAACGATATTAAGAGAAGTAAGGAATGATCCGATCATGGTAATTAATACAACTAAAATTCCAGGAACCATAAATAGTTTATAACTCATAAAGGGATTGTACCAATTCGCGTACGTTACAATAAGTTGAGGTGTTTGACTAAATTTAGTTGCAGGGAAAGATTCCATTCGGATATCACTGTTATAATCTCTTAACAACGATGAGAGATAACTTGCTCCTAATCCTGCTTTCACTCCGTTGATGGCGTTTACTGCAACAAATAGTTTTGCAGCGCCTTCTTTTACTAAATCGCGTTCGAAGTGAGTTGGGATTTCGAGGATTAAGTCGGCCTGTTCTTGCTCTACATATTGCAAAGCCTCTTGATAACCGACACAATAACCTGTTAATTTAAAATATCCTCCTGCTTCCAATTTATTAATCATTCGTTTTGAAACTGGACTATGGTCGTGATCAATTACAGCAATTTTTACATTCTTCACTTCATAGTTTGCAACGATTGGCAAAACGATCAACTGCAATATGGGCATCACGAAAATCATTCGTAAAATAGATGGGTCGCGAAAGATCTGACGAAATTCTTTTTCTAAAATAAAGCGTAGCGTTTTCATATCAAGAAAGGTATAGTTTAAATTTCTTAATACTTATCACTAGAAAGAAAATTGTCATTCCAAAAAGAACAAGCACTTCTTTCCATATCGAACCAATACCCAAGCCTTTAATCATTACATCTTTTACAATATAGAAATACCATTTTGCGGGGACGAGATTTGAAATAAATTGCATGGGCAGCGGCATATTTTCGATCGGAAACATAAACCCGCTAAGCATTATAGTAGGAAGGAATAATCCCATTAGGGATATTAACATAGCGACTTGTTGCGAATTTGTAGAAGAAGAAATTAATATTCCCAACGATAAACATGTAATCGCAAACAGCATACTGAGTATAACCAACAAGAAAACACTACCATTAATCGGTAAGTCGAGCACAAACACACTTAGCAATAAAATAGTAGTAATATTAATCAGCGACAAAAACAAATAGGGAATTGTTTTAGAAATAATAATTAGCAGCGGACGCAACGGAGAAGCCAACAACACTTCCATTGTTCCGAGTTCTTTTTCTTTTACAATAGCTATAGATGTCATCATGGTACTCACTAGCATTAACACCATTGCCATAACACCTGGAACGAAATTGAACGCACCCTTGAGCTGAGGATTATATAACATTCTGATTTCGGGAGTAACAACTAGCGGAATTTTTTCTATAAAATATTGTTTTTGAAAATCATTAATGATTGAAGTGCCATAATTAAACAATGTAGTTGCAAAATTAGGATCACTTGCATCAGCAATCAGCTGAATAGATACTTTATGTTTAGCTTCTAAGCTTTGGGTAAATCCTTGAGGGACGACTATTACCATCTTTACTTTACCTGATTTTAGAACTTTATCGATATCGGAGGCTCTATTCAACGAGGAATATACATCGAAATATTTACTTGCGTCAATTTTTTGAATTAGCTGAATGCTTTTCGCGTCTTTTGAATAATCAAGCACAGCAATATTTGCGTTCTTCACCTCATTCGTGAGAGCAAATCCGAAAATAAGGATTTGTATGACGGGCATCCCAAACAAAATAAAAACTGTTTTGCGATCGCGGAAAATATGAAACCATTCCTTCTTTATAAATGCACGAAATTGTTTCATCCATTAATCTCCTATTCTTTTAGCGTTACGGGCCAGTTTTAAAAAGACGTCATCCATCGTTTCTGAATTAAATTTACTTTTCAAATCGGCCGGCGTACCTAATGCCTCAATTTTTCCATCCACCATAATTGAAATACGGTTACAGTATTCCGCTTCATCCATATAGTGCGTAGTTACAAAAGCGGTGGTCCCGCGATTAGTTGCAGCATATATCATTTCCCAGAACTCACGACGAGTAATGGGATCAACTCCACCAGTAGGTTCATCGAGAAATACCACTGCCGGATCATGAATAATAGCAATTGAGAACGCCAACTTCTGTTTCCATCCTAACGGTAATGCCTTAACGAGAACATTCTTTTGCGACTTCATATTAAGTTGTTGCAAAAGGGCTGCTGTTTTTTCCTTAATAACAGGAATCGACAATCCGTAAATGCCGGCATAAAAGCGAATATTTTCAGTGACGGTTAAATCCTCGTACAGCGAAAACTTCTGACTCATATAACCGATATTCTTTTTAATTTTTTCGCTTTCGGTAGACACATCGAAGCCTGCAACGGTTGCCCTTCCACGAGTTGGTGTAGAAAGGCCGCATAACATTTTCATGGCTGTTGTTTTACCTGCACCGTTAGCACCCAGGAAACCGAATATTTCTCCTCTGAATACTTCAAAAGTAATAGCATTGGTAGCGATAAAATCACCAAACTGCTTCGTTAATTCGGTAGCAGAAATCACAACTTCACGCTCGTTATTCGCTAATTTGCTCATGACTTTCTAAATGCGTTAAGAGTTTAATAAAGACATCTTCAATAGAAGGATCAATTTGTATCAATTGAATTTGATTATGACCCTTTAACTTTAATTCCTCCACAATCGTCTCTTGGTTAATAAATGGAGAACTAATATGAATATACTCGCCAAAAATATGAGCCGCATTTACCAAATTAACATCACGAAGATCATGTAACAACTTGTACATATTATCAGAACGAATAGCAAAGAGAGGCTCTGTAAAAGAAGCCCTAGCTTTTTCAGGAGTATTATTCATTAGGATTTTTCCTTCTTGAATTAGCGCAATACGATCGCATTGTTCGGCTTCATCCATGTAAGGCGTAGAAACTAAAATGGTAAGCCCATCATTTTTTAGCTTCTTCAACATCTGCCAAAACTCTTTACGCGAAACAGCATCCACGCCGGTAGTTGGTTCATCTAAGAAGAGCACTACGGGACGATGAATCAATGCGCAACTCAATGCTAACTTTTGTTTCATGCCGCCTGATAATTGTCCTGCGCGACGATCTTTAAATGGCGCTATTTGCTCGTAAATATCTTTTATCAAGCTATAGTTCTCTTCAATCGTTGTATTAAAAATCGTAGCAAAAAACTGAAGATTTTCCTCCACCGTTAAATCTTGGTACAACGAAAACCTTCCTGGCATATAGCCAATCTGCTGGCGAATTTTTGCATAATCTTTTACAACATCCAATCCATTAACAGTTGCGCTACCTGAATCTGCCAAAAGCAACGTTGTAAGGATACGAAACAAAGAAGTTTTTCCTGCACCATCAGGACCGATTACACCGAACATCTCACCTTTAGAAATGTTCAAGTCGACCGACAATAACGCTTTTACCTCTTCGGTTTTCGTTTTATACGACTTCGTTAACTGCTTTGCAAAAATCATTTAAAAGGTTATTTAAAATTAACTTCACCATACATTCCCAACTTCAAGAAACCATCGTTTTGTACTTTCACTTTAGTGGCATAAACAAGATTTGACCTTTCCTCTTTTGTTTGAATCGTTTTAGGAGTGAATTCAGCTTTATCAGTAATCCAAGTGATAGTGCCTATATATTCTTTGTATTTATCGGCACCAGCATCTACCATCACCTTTACCTGCTGACCCAATTTCACTTCGCCCAACTGATCGCCTGTGATATAAGCACGTAGATTCATTGAAGAAATATTTGCCAATTTATAGAGCGGTTTGCCTGCTAAAATAATTTCCCCAGCTTCCGCATATTTAATTAAAACTGTTCCGGCAACAGGATTACGTACCGAACATTTCGACAACTGATCATTCAATTGAACTTGTTTTTTCTCGAGCGGATTACGCTCACTTAAGATCCCACGGTTTTGGGTATTGATGAGCGTACGCTGTTGAACAATTTGTTTTTTTGTCACCTCCATTTGATCCTTTAAAACGAGCACTTGCGTATTGATATCGTCGAGTTTTTTTTCGGTAGTAGCATTTGCTAGCAAGAGATTTGTGAAACGAACTTTATCGCGTTCAAGAGAAGCGAGTTGTTGCTTTTGCACTACAATCTGTTGTTCTAATACATCAATAGTAGGAAACGGATCATTTATTTTTTCTTGCAAAGCACTAATGCTAGCCTGCAACTGATTTATTTGAAGAATGACATTAGTTGTATCGATAGAAGCTGCTAAAAAATTACTGTCGATGGTCATTCCCTCATCTATGTTCAGCGAAAGAATTCGGCCATTAACTTCAGAACTTACTAGCACTTCATCGGCTTCGAACACACCTGCAGCATCGAAATTATTTTTCGAATTTTTGCAAGAAGAAAGAGCGATCATCACCGAGAGAAATAAAATAAATTTTTTCATTGTATAATAATTTATTGAATGTTGTTAGTTTTAATTGCATCGATAAGAAAATCGGCCACTTGTTGTTTACGATGTTCCATCATTTCATCGAAATCCTGTTCCGAAAAATTCATTACACGTTGCATCATCGGTTTGGCGAGAAAAGGGAATATGCACATCGACATCATATTCATAACGAATTGTTCGAAGCGAATTGGTTTAATTTGATTTCCCTTTTGAGCTATATCCAGTTTCTGCTTCAACTGAAGCAGCATGGTAGGTTGTTCATTATTAAATATCAATTTAAAAACACGATCGGCATCCTTATTAATTTCATGAAAGAGAAAGAGAGGAAGCGAAGGTTGCGCCTGCATTAAACTGATATACGCCTGCACAAATTTTCTGATAATGGTAAAGAAGTCCTTTTCATTTACGATCATTTCCTCCACATGAGGAATAAACTTACGGAAAGAAGCTTCAAAAATTTCATTGAAAAGTGTCTCCTTATTATTAAAATAATAATGAAGCAAGGCCTTATTGATTCCTGCAGCATCGGCGATAGCCTGCATACGAGCACCCTCATAACCCTTCTTAAAAAACTCCTGACGCGCTGCCTCCAAAATTCGTGTACGGGCATGCGACTCATCTACATGAACAGCCATTGTTTAACCATTTGGTTAATGCAAACGTAAGCTAAGGGACTAGAAGATGGGAGAATTATTGAAGATATTTTTGTAGGGCATTGATATTCAAAGCACATATTTTAACCAAATGGTTAAAAGAGCAACTAAAAAAGCTTTCTTTAGCTTTGCAATCAAGATACAATTATGTGGAAAGACATCAGCACAGGAATTCGGCAAGGCATGGTGCAATGGCCGTGCGACCGAAAGTTGAGCATTGAAAAAGACCTGAGCATTGAAAATGGTGAAGAAGCCAACGTAAGCTCAATTGAAACTTGCCTACATCTAGGAACACATGTAGATGCGCCTTTGCATTTTAATACTAACGGGCACGACATAACGAAATATTCATTAGCGCAACTAACGGGAAGGGCGCGTGTAATTTATTTGCCGGGAATTAAAGAAATTAGCGTAGCACACTTAATTGAATTAGAAATTAGCGAAGGCGATAAAATTTTATTAAAGACCGACAATTCGAAAACGAATCGGGTGATGGAGCCTATCGGCAGGCAAGCCTATTTGCAGAAAGGGATTCTGCTCGAGACAATTAGTATATATAAAAATATTTTGTAACGTTCATGATAACACCGATTACTGTTTATGCATTATTGAGTGA